>CBFHQE010000048.1:0-16827 GCA_965657935.1 Maricaulis sp.
TGATGTCGAGAATACGGGACCGTGAGCGCAAGATGTCGAGCAGGTCCTCGATCTCGCCGGCGAGCGTCTTGGCTTCATTCCCCAGCTCGTCACGCCCCAGACCGGTCAGGCGGTTCAGGCGCAGTTCAAGGATGGCGCGAGCCTGTTCCTCGGTCAGACGCAGCGTACCATTCGAGGTCAGCATGGAACGTGGATCCGCCACCAGCTCGACCAGTGGTGCCACATCGGCCGCCGGCCATGCCCGTTCCATCAATTGCTCGCGGGCCGTCGTTGGATTGGGCGCGTTGCGGATCAGGGCGATGACCTCGTCGATATTGGCGACCGCCAGGGCCAGGCCAATAATGACGTGCGCACGATCGCGCGCCTTGTTCAGCTCAAACTTGGCACGGCGGGCAACAACTTCCTCACGGAAGCGCAGGAAGACCTTGATGATCTCGCGCGCGCCCAGCAATTGCGGGCGACCATCGACCAGCGACAGCATGTTGGCACCGAAACTCGTCTGCATCGAGGACCAGCGGAAGAGCTGGTTCAGGACCACATCGCCATTGGCATCACGCTTGAGCTCGATGACGACACGGATACCGGAATGGTCACTTTCGTCGCGCAGGTCGGCAATGCCCTCGATCTTCTTGTCGCGGACCAGTTCCGCGATTTTCTCGATCATCGTCGCCTTGTTCACCTGGTAGGGAATTTCCGTGACGATGATGGCCTGTCGGCCGCTGCGAACCTCTTCGAAATCGGTCTTGGCGCGCATGACGATGGAGCCACGGCCCGTCTGGATGGCGCTGCGCGCACCGGCGCGGCCGAGGATCAGACCGCCGGTTGGGAAATCCGGTCCCGGCAGGATGTCGAGGAATTCCTCTTCCGACAGGTCCGGATTGTCCAGCAGGGCCAGCGAGGCGTCGATCACCTCACCGGGATTGTGCGGCGGGATATTCGTCGCCATGCCCACGGCGATACCATTGGCGCCATTGACCAGAAGGTTCGGGAAACGGGCCGGCAGGACTGTTGGTTCCTGGCGCTCGGCGGAATAGTTCTCGACGAAATCGACCGTGTCCTTGTCGATATCGGCCAGCAGCGACTGGGCGACCTTTTCCATCCGGCTCTCGGTGTAACGATAGGCGGCCGGCGGGTCACCATCGATGGAACCGAAATTGCCCTGGCCGTCGATCAGCGGCACGCGCATGGACCAGTCCTGCGCCAGGCGCACCAGCGCGTCATAGACGGCCTGGTCACCATGTGGGTGATAACGACCCATGACGTCACCGACGGCGGTCGCACACTTGCGATAGGCCTTTTCGTGCGTCTGACCGTTCTCGTGCATCGTGTAAAGGATCCGGCGGTGGACCGGCTTGAGACCGTCGCGCGAATCCGGAATGGCGCGGCTGACGATCACGCTCATGGCGTAATCGAGATAGGAGCGGCGCATCTCCTCTTCGATGGCGATATTGCCTACACCTTCCGGAAGGCCAGAATCAGATGCTGTCAGGTCGTCGTCGTGATCGCTCAAAGCGGGTCTCTTTCATTGATGCCGAACGAGCCGAAAAGGCCTGTCCTACAAGGAATTCGCTGCCCGTTTCTCGCGCTCGCGTGCGCGCGCGTGAATCAGACGGTCTGTTTCTAGCCAAGTCTTAACAATTGGCGTGATTCCAAGCAAATGCGCGCTGCCGTTCACGCCTGACGGATTAGTGAGACACGACACGCAGAATCTCCGCTAGGATGGTGTGGAATAGGAGGCGCTGATGAACCTGTTTTCCCGACGGACTTTCATGCTCGGCACGGCCGGGACGGTAGCGACGCTGGCGAGTGGCGCTGGCCATGCCCGGCAGGCAGGGGCTTGGGCCAATTGGCCTTCGCTTCCGATAGTCGCCCAAGAGATCTATCCCACGAGCCTGAACGGCCGGATCTTTGTCGTGGGGGGCTTCACACGAACCGCTAGCGGGTTCGCCATAAGTCGCAATGGCTATGTTCTGGGAATGCCGGCGGACAACTGCTCTGGCGTTGATACCGACATATGCAGCCCCACCTGGCAATCTTTGTCCCCGCTGCCGGAGCCACGGCATCACCCGAACCTCGTAGGCCACGGCGAATTTGTCTACGCCTTCGGCGGGTTTCGGGCCAACGTGGATGGTGCGTGGAATATGATCGCGAATACAACGCGTCTAAGTCCGGAGACGCTCGGATGGACGGAAATGTCGCCCATGCCCCTGCCCTATGGCGAGACCGTCGCCATGAGCCTGGGCGATCGCATCCATGTCGCCACCGGCCGCCAGCCTAATGGCTCGGCCAATGCGAACTGGAATGATCATGGCGATCGTGGCGTGCATTATGTCTATGACCCGGCGTCAGACCGCTGGGACACCGCCGCCCCCAATCCAAATCCGCGCAATTCCGCCGCAGGCGGCGTCATTGACGGGCGTTTGCATGTGGTCGGGGGCCGTGTGGTCAATGATGGCAATCGCGCTCACCACGAGGCCTATGATCCCGTCGAGGACCGCTGGCACGAACTTGCGCCCCTGCCCCAGGGCCAGGCCGGACTGTGCGCGGCTGTACACGGCGGCAAGCTCTATGCGATGGGCGGGGAGTATTTCGCCAATGGCGGCGGTGTGTATCCGCAATGCTGGATCTATGACCCCGCTTCTGACAGCTGGGAGGCTGGCCCGGACATGTTCACCCCGCGCCACGGTCTGGGCGCGGTGACGATTGGCGACGGTATCGTCGTCATTGGCGGAGCAACGCAGGCCGGAGGCAATGGCACCTCCGACCTCGTTGAAGTGCTTTATCCCGACAGGATCTAGCTGCGCGCGTAGCGCATGAATTCGCTGCGCGTCACCCAGTCATCGGAATTGGCATCCATCGTGTTGAAAATGTCCTGAACGCTCGACGCCGCGGAATGCTGGGCATTGACCAGGGAGCGGGCGAGCAGACGTTCGAAGTCGATCGACAAGACCTCTTCCTGGATCAGGGCACTGTTCTCGGTGAGCGAGGCCTGGACGGTATCTGTGACTTCCTTGATCATTTCCTGGCTCAGCTCACCCTCCGATGTAAGGCCGGCAAGCTCGTACATGGCTGTCAAATCGAAACGATTATCGCCATCCGTGTCGATCTGGGCGAAGGCCGCCTCGGGATCACGGCGATCACCGATCGCGGACTGGGTCGGCAGGAAAGTGCTTGCAGCCAGGCTGGCAGAGAGGACAGCAACGAGAGAAAAACTCATGACGGGTTCCTTGTTTGGCATGGTCATTGTTGGCCAAACCCGCCGGCGTGGTTTCACGGGATATGCTTCGACAAAATCGCGAATGACTTCACTGGCTGTCAGCCCCTTGTCCTTGCAGGCTTGCATGAAGTCCTGTTTGGCCTGGTGGCCGAGACGGATTTCGAGGCTTTCCGAGCGTTTTTCTCGTCGTGTCATATCCGGTGTCACCGCACGCTAATTCTCACCAGTGGGCAGGACCGTCATCAAGACTTCCCGCGCCACCGGACCAGATAAACAAAATAGCCGTCCCGAAGCAGTAAAAAACCTGTCCGGACACTGAAATGCCTGTAATGACAGGCGAGTTGAGGCGGGCCATCACAAATTTATGCGTTTGCCTTGGACGCCAACAGCTCTAGAAAGGCCGCACTTGGGCGATCATTCGAGGGAATTCATGTCTGTCCGTACACTCAAAACGGCCCTTATTCTGGGGCTGAGCTGCGTACTTGCCGCCTGTGCAAGCCTGAACACATCAGTCACTGAAGACCCGGCTGAAGATCCCATCGTTTTGATGATCGGTCTGGACGGGCTGCGTTATGACGCCATTGACCGTTTCGAGGCGCCGAACCTGCGTGCCCTGGCAGCCCGCGGCACCCGCCCGCAGAGCATGTATCCGGTCATGCCCTCCAAGACATTCGTGAATTTCTACTCCATCGCCACCGGTCTCTATCCGGAAAACCACGGCATGCTGTCCAACGCGCCCTATGATCGCGAAGCGGACACCATGTTCTCCAATCGCAATGGTGATGCCCAGAACCCGTTCTGGTGGGCCGGCGAGCCGATCTGGCAAACAGCCGAGAACCAGGACCTGCGCGCGCATGTGATGTTCTGGCTGGGCTCTGAAGTGGAAGGCCAGCGCCCGAGCGTTTGGCACGCTTATGAACATAACAAGCCGTACGAAGAACGAGTGGAGGAAGTCCTCGCCTGGTTCGATGCGCCCGCGGACGGCCAGCCGGACTTTGCGGCTGTCTATTTCGATCATGTGGACAGCGTCATTCACCGCTCCGGCCCCTTCACCGAGGCGGAAGGCGAGGCCGTTGCGCATGTTGATGCTCTGGTTGGCGCCCTGGTCGACGGTCTGGAAGCGCGCGGCCTGCTGGAGCGCACGACGATCATCATCGTCTCGGACCACGGCATGGCCCCGACCTCGACAGACCGGGTGATCATGCTGGACGAGCTGGCGGATCTGAGCGGGCTCTACCTGCCCGACTTCCTTGGCAGTTACGGCGCCGGTCTGGAGCCGTACGCGCACGCCTTTGGCGATGAGGACGTTGTTGAACGTGTCTATAACGCGCTGAACGGGTCCCACGAGCACCTGTCCGTCTATCGCCGCCAGGACGTGCCGGCGCATTACCATATCGACCACCCGACCCGCGGTCCCGACCTGTTCATCGTCGGCGCGCCCGGTTGGCATGTAACCCTGTCCTCCGCGGATCTGGAAAACCCCTATCTGGCCGGTCTTCAGGGCAATCACGGCTTTGACAATTATTCCGAGGAAATGGGCGCAACCTTCATCGGCGCCGGCCCGATTTTTCCCGCGGGCACACGTCCGGACAGCTTCGAGAACGTCAATGTCTACGGGCTGATCGCCTGCGCCCTGGGCATCGAACCGGCTGAGACGGATGGTGATCCGGCAGAGGTGGAGCGGATTTCCGGCGGACGGTGTCCGGCGGAGTAAGCCGACAGTCTAGAAAACCGGCTTGGTGATCATCAGCACGAAAATGCCGATCAGGGCCGCAAAGGCCGGCCAGCCGAGCCAGAACCAGTAGCGCATCAGCTTGTGAGTGGCGTCAGGAATGGCGCCGCCCTCGCCCGCCTCGGCGAGCTGGTTGCGTACGCGAAGCTGGATCCACACCACCGGCAGCCAGCAAATCCCGATCAGGACATAAAGCGCATAACTGGCCAGCAGCCAGGGCTCGAACAGGCTGTATCCTGCGCTCAGCGCCAGCAATACGCCGGAAACCGGCTGGGCGATGACGGCGGTCGTCGTGAAGAGGAAATCGGCCGTGACGGTGAACCGCGCGGCGAAATAAAACTCGCTCAGCTTGCCCGATCGCCAGCCTGTCAGCATGAAATAGGCGATCACCGCCCCGCCCCCGAACAGAACGCCGGAGGAGAGGATGTGGATCAGCCGAAAAAACGGATAAAGCTCGCTCATCGCTCATCCTCCGTCGCGGCGATCATCAGCGCCATGCCGATCAGCGGCACGGATTTGAGCGCCGGCCCCAGCGCGCCGGACCACAGGCCCGGAAGGCTGATCGTGATCGCGCTCAGATAGGCGATTGTCATCGCCGCCATCAGCCAGGCCGCTGTGCGGACATGGCGTTTGAGCAGCATGGCCGCGCCGACAAGCATGTCGAAGATCGAGCCGCCCCAAAGCACGAGCTGCTGCATCTCCGGTGAGAAACCGCCGCGTTCCAGGATGAACAGGGCTTCCGAACGGGCGATGGTTAGCGAGAGAATACCCGTGACCAGCCAGAAGGCACCCAGCAGGACACGCGCCAGCGGGCGGGCAAATCCGAGACGGGCAAACCAGCGGTCCTGTGCTCCGGCGGGTGACGCATCGAGAAATTCCGTAAAGCCGCGCGGTTTCCCACCCGTGGCATCGAGCCAGGGCTGGGGATCGCCCTCGACGTCAAAATCGAGTTGCTTGAGCGCGTTGCTGCGCATGGCCGTCTTGATGCCCAGCCAGCCCAGCATGTCGCCGAACTGGAAAGCCGGGCGGGCCATCCATCGTGGCACCTTGACCAGGCGTGTGACGCCAAAACCGAGCCAGCGGCGATACGCGACCAGAATGTCGGCCAAACTGATGCGTTCCGGACCGGCCAGGTCCCAGCGCACACCGGCGGGTGCCCCGAGACGGCAGGATTGTTCCACCGCATCAACGACATCCTCCACCACGATCGGCCGGAAAATCTGTTCCCCGCCGACCACAGGTGTGATCCAGGGCAGGCCGGCCAGGGCGCGGATCAGCGCGGTTCCGCCATAACAATTGCGACCGACCACCAGTGAGGGGCGCAACACCACAGCGTCCAGGCCGCATTCAAGCACGCATTGTTCGCCCGCTTCCTTGTCCGCCGCGTAGGTGGAACCGGACGCGGCGTCTGCACCCACGGCGGAGATATGTACAAAGCGGGAAATGCCAGCGGTCTTGCAGGCGCCGAGCAGTTCTGTGAGCCCATCAACATGCACCGCACGGGAATTCTCATTGAGCCCATTCTGAAGCACGCCAACACAGTTGATGACCGCATCCACGCCTTGCAATCGGCTGGTCCAGTCCGCCGCCTTGTCCGTCGTGAAGTCACACGGGATCCAGTCAAGCGCGGGCAATCGTGTCCGCGCCGAACGCCAGGATCGCGCCGCCGCAATCACCTCATGACCCCGCGCCTTCAGCGCAGTTGCGATGTGGGAGCCGATAAATCCGGCCGCGCCGGCGACGAGCAGTTTCATTCAACGCTCCCTCGCCGAGCGGAAGTCTATTGGGACTCCAGCGCCCGTGCGCTCTGCACGATCTGGATATTGCCCTCGATATTGCGCAAGACTTCCTGACGCAGGGAAGGCCAGGTCGACTCTACCTTCAGCCATTCATTACCGGGCATGGGAGAGCCATTGACGGCCGCGTAATAGGCGGACTGACCGAAGGAACACGCCCACCACGGCGAGGCCTGGCTGGCGAAGACATCCGGGGAAGTCATCATCCGCTGGAGAATGGCCTCTGCAAGGTCCAGACGTTCGGAAAGCAACGTCACAATGCCTTCACCAGCAAATTGCGACGCCATCTCGACGACACCGACCGCGGTGCTGTCGACACAGCGCGTGGCGTCATAGACCGAACGAGCACGGGCGAAGAAATACGCTTCCAGCGCCCGTTCCGGATCCGTCGCAGCGGTACGACGGGCAACCTCGAACAGGAAGACTGGCGGGTTGAGATCCCGACGCTCCCAGAGTTGCTCCGCAATGACCGCGTTCTGGCTTTCGTCTGCCGAACGGACCTGGGTAAGTGTGCCAAGCACATCACCCCAGGCGGCGTTGCCGACGACAAATTCGGCCCGGACCCCCTCTTCCTCAATCACATAGATCGAAGGCGTTCGAAGGTTCGGGTCTTCCTGGCTGATCGCGGGACCAACCAGACAAAGAGCACTCAAGGTAGCCGTCAGAATTGCACGCATGTCATGCTCCGGTTTAGCCATCTGCCAGGAAGCTTGCGGCACAAGACGGCGAATTCATGTCCTAGAACGGGATTTCATCATCCAGATCTGCGTTCCGGAAGTCCTCTTTCGGGCCATCCATGGCGGCCGGAGCACTTCTGGATGGAGCTGATTCAAAACTGCTGCCACCTTCATTGCGACCGTCCAGCATTTGCAGCTCGCCGCGGAATTTCTGCAGCACGACCTCGGTGGAGTATTTCTCCTGGCCGTTCTGGTCGGTCCATTTGCGGGTCTGCAGCTGGCCCTCGACATAGACCTTGGAGCCCTTGCGCAGATAATTCTCGCAGACCTTGACCAGATTCTCGTTGAAGATGACCACACGGTGCCATTCCGTCTTCTCGCGCTTCTCGCCGGATTGGCGGTCACGCCAGCTTTCGGACGTCGCAAGAGACAGATTGCAGACTGCGTCGCCGGAATTCATGCGACGGACTTCCGGGTCACGGCCCAGATTACCTACCAGAATTACCTTGTTCACACCCGCCATCGCCCTGGTCTCCATTCTCGGCCAGCTTCTCGCCCACCATTTGTTCACATTCTGTTCCGCGCGTCAAACACGCGATTCTTGCGGCGGAGTGTGGACGGCGGAAAGACGGAATGTCCAGAGCGCAGCGCTGTGCTTCCACAGGCAGGCGCACGGAAAAGATCACCCTCCCGAAACCCACAACCAGGTCTGTCGCTCGATGCGCGAACTCGGGCCCTCCTCCCCCATCAAAAAACGATCGTGGAACAGATACCGTCCATCGCGGGAGAAGGCCGGGAAGAATTCCATGACGTTTGGCGTGTCGGTGACGTGCCATTCGCGGCCGGTTTCGATGTCGAGGGCGAAGAGGTCATGATTGCCCGGGCTGATGGCGCGGGAATAGACGACGTAGCGACCGGCCGGGTGCCAGGTGGGCATGTTCTCGACCCAGGCCGTCCCGGTCAGGCGGCGCGGGGGCGTGTCGGCTTCCAGGTCATGCAGGAAGAGATCGCCTTCCCCGCTGTCCGAATCGCGCCAGGAGACCAGCAAGTGCCGGCCATCCGGGGCCAGGCGCGGATGCTGGTTGAGACCGGCAATGCCGGCGGTGACCCGGCGGCGCTCGCCTGTTGCCAGCTCGACCAAATCGACATGCGCCCAACCGGCATCGGGATTGCGGACTTCAAAGGCAATGAAACGCCCGTCCGCCGACCAGCTGGGAGACTTGATCAGGCCCTCAGAGTCCTCGGCCAGGGTCTGCAGGCCGGTGCGATCGGGCCGGATGATCTGCAGCGCGTGTTCGCCCACGCCATAACCGGGACCACCGACAAAGGCGATCCATTCCCCGCTCGGGGACCAGCGCGGTTCCTGGGCGTTTTCGCCTGCGGGCTGGTGGAGGGTCACGGCGTCCCCGTCGTCTGCAGCACGCAACATCAGCCAGACACGGCGGCTCGGTGTTTCCTGGCCCTCATCCACCGTGAAATGTTGATGCACCACCAAGGCCTCACCGTCCGGGGAGGCCGAGGCATGGTGCTGCATGGGCAGGGCTTGCGGCTGCTGGGCGAGCAAGGCCGCCGCGATGGCCAACGCACTGGTCATCCTTGCACCCGGATCACGACCGCGATGGTCGCCCCCTCCACATCAGAAGCTTCGACAACCGGACCGGACAAGCGCCAGATCGCCAGTGTCGCCGGAGCCGTTTCTGCACTGGCGGTTGGGCCGAGGCCGCGATTGGCCATGCCGATATCCCAGTGTCCCAGCATCTCGGTGCCATCGTGGTGGGAAACCCGACCCAGCACATGTGCGTCATCGGTGGCGACCAGCAGCAGGAGATCACCCTCTGCCAGAACATGGCCATCGGGCAGCGGGCCCGCGGGAGCCAGCGTCAGATGATCACTCAGCGCGCCCATCAGCGTCGGGAAAGCCTCGAGGAATTCCGGATCGGAGAAAAAGGCCTGCGCCTGCTCCGGCGTTCCCATATCCCCGATATTGATGACCTGTGCTCGCTCCTCGCCGGCTAGCACCTCAACCAGCTCGGTCTGGATATAGTGCGCGCCATGGCGATGCATGATCGGGGCGATAGTGTCGGAATAGCGCTCGAACGTCTCGCTCTGGCCATCGGCAATCGTGTTGAATGACACAAAGTTGAAATTCTGCGCTTCAGCGCTGGCACAGATAAGGCCCGCACCAAGAAGGGCGATGATTGACTTGAACATATTTGTCTCCTGAACGGCATCACCTGCTAGCAGCACCAGCGTCTTGTCGCGCGCGCTGGCCAGATGAGCGGTCAATCCGCTGAGACGAATGGTTGCCGCGGTGTTCCTGTTGCCTACGTTGTGTCAGGAGGAGGCAGGCTTGGTGCTGGACGCGCGCGCTTCTGTTCTCTAAATGTTCACAGACGTTATCGACTCATCTGGGCAGGGTTTCCCGACATGGCGCTAGACAGGATCCGCGTGCAGGGCGCACGCGAGCACAATCTCAAGAATGTCTCCGTGGATCTGCCGCGCGACAGCCTGATCGTGTTCACGGGCCTGTCCGGATCGGGCAAGTCCTCCCTCGCCTTCGACACCATCTATGCCGAGGGCCAGCGGCGTTATGTGGAAAGCCTGTCGGCCTATGCACGCCAGTTCCTGGAGCTGATGGCCAAGCCGGACATGGATTCCATCGAGGGCCTCTCCCCGGCGATCTCGATCGAACAGAAGACGACCTCGAAAAACCCGCGCTCCACCGTCGGTACGGTGACCGAGATCTATGACTATATGCGCCTGTTGTTTGCGCGGGTGGGCACACCCTACTCGCCAGCAACCGGGCTGCCGATCGAGAGCCAGACCGTCAGCCAGATGGTCGACCGGCTGATGGAGCTGGGTGATGGCGCGCGGCTCTACCTGCTGGCGCCGGTCGTGCGCGGCCGCAAGGGCGAATACCGCAAGGAGTTTGCCGAATGGCTGAAGACCGGCTTCCAGCGGGTCAAGGTGGATGGCGAGTTCTACACGCTGGAAGACGCGCCCGAGCTCGACAAGAAATTCAAGCACGATATCGACGTTGTCGTGGACCGCGTGGTCATCAAGGACGGGCTGGAAAGCCGCCTGGCCGACAGTCTGGAAACCGCCCTTCGCCTGACCGATGGCATCGCCGTTGCCGAATTTGCCGATCGCAAGGACGAAAAGGGCAATCCGGAACGCATCATCTTTTCCGAGCGGTTTGCCTGCCCGGTCTCCGGTTTCACCATTCCGGAAATCGAACCGCGCCTGTTCTCGTTTAACAATCCGTTCGGCGCCTGTCCGACCTGTGACGGCCTTGGCCAGTCGCTGAAATTCGACCAGGACCTTGTCGTTCCCGATCGCGACAAATCCCTCAATGACGGCGCCATCGCACCGTGGAGCCGGGCCACCTCCAAGCTCTATATGCAGACCCTGCAGGCTTTGGCCCAGCACGCGGGCGGCGACATGTTTACGCCCTGGCGCGACCTGCCGGAAGACTTCCGCAAGCTGGTCCTGTTCGGCACCAAGGACGACGTCACCTTTATCTATGAGGACGGGCTGAGAAAGTTCGAGACCAAGAAGCCGTTTGAGGGCGTCATCCCTAATCTGGAACGGCGCTGGCGCGAGACCGACAGCAGCTGGGTGCGCGAGGATCTCGCCCGGTTCCAGTCATCGCAGCCTTGCCAGACCTGTGGCGGACGCCGCCTCAAGCCGGAAGCGCTGGCGGTGAAGATTGACGGCAAGGACATTTCCCAATCATCGGAAATGTCGATCCGCAATGCGCGCGACTGGTTTGGCGAGATCGAGGACACGCTCTCGCCAAAGAACAAACAGATCGCCGAGCGCATTCTCAAGGAGATCCGCGAGCGCCTGAAATTCCTGGTCGATGTTGGCCTGGATTACCTGACGCTGAACCGGGCGTCCGGCACATTGTCCGGCGGTGAGAGCCAGCGTATCCGCCTGGCCAGCCAGATCGGCTCGGGCCTGACCGGCGTGCTTTACGTGCTGGACGAGCCATCAATCGGCCTGCACCAGCGCGACAATACCCGCCTCTTGGACAGCCTCCAGGGCCTGCGTGATCTGGGCAATACAGTCATCATTGTCGAGCATGACGAGGAGGCCATTCTGACCGCTGACTACGTGGTTGATCTTGGACCGGCCGCCGGCGTGCATGGCGGTGAGGTCATCGCAGCAGGAACGCCAGCCAAGGTTCAGGCCAATCCCAACAGTCTGACCGGACAGTATCTCTCCGGCACGCGCCAGATCGAGGTGCCAGCCAAACGCCGCAAGATCGACACGAAGAAACAGGTCAGCGTGATCGGCGCGACCGGCAATAATCTCAAGGACGTGACGGCCGACTTCCCGCTGAAAGTTCTGACCTGTGTGACCGGCGTGTCTGGCGGCGGCAAGTCGACCCTGACCATCGAGACCTTCTACAAGGCTGCGGCGCGCCGTCTGTCCAAGGCACAACAGGTTCCTGCCCCGCACGACCGCATCGAGGGGTTGGACGCGCTGGACAAGGTCATCGATATCGATCAGAGCCCGATCGGTCGCACGCCGCGGTCCAACCCGGCGACCTATACAGGCGCTTTCACGCCGATCCGGGAATGGTTCGCACAATTGCCCGAAGCAAAAACACGCGGCTACAAACCCGGCCGTTTCTCCTTCAACGTCAAGGGCGGACGCTGCGAGGCCTGTCAGGGTGATGGTGTGGTGAAGATCGAGATGCACTTCCTGCCGGACGTCTATGTCCCGTGCGATGTGTGTCACGGCAAGCGCTTCAACCGCGAGACGCTGGAGATCCAGTTCAAGGGCAAATCGATCGCCGACGTTCTCGACATGACGGTCGAGGAAGCCGCTGACTTCTTCAAGGCCGTGCCGGCCGTGCGCGACAAGATGGAAACGCTCAAGCGTGTTGGCCTGGGTTATGTCAAGGTCGGTCAGCCCGCGACCCAGCTCTCCGGCGGTGAGGCCCAGCGTGTGAAACTCTCCAAGGAGCTGTCAAAACGTGCCACCGGCAAAACCCTCTACATTCTCGACGAGCCCACGACGGGTCTGCATTTCGAGGATGTCCGCAAACTCCTGGAAGTCCTGCACGAGCTGGTCGAGACCGGAAATACGGTCGTGGTGATCGAGCACAATCTCGATGTCATCAAGACCGCGGACTGGCTAATCGATCTGGGGCCCGAGGGCGGCGATGGCGGCGGCATGATCGTCGCGGCCGGCACGCCGGAGGACGTCGCCGAGGTCAAGGCCAGCTGGACCGGACGCTATCTGAAACCGCTGCTGGAGCGGGACAAGGCGCGGGAGAAGGCCTCGGCGGAGTAGGCTGTCGGCCTGAGCCCGGCAAGCTTCAGAGGCCAAAGCAACGGCTGACGGGACGATGGTCGTTTCTGCGCTTGCATGAATCTGATCCCCCCCGATAATAGCCGTACGAAATGATTTCTCGGGATAATTATGTTTGGTTTTTTGTTGAGTATCGGGTTGGCCGCAATGGCTCAGCCTACGGAGTCTGGGACGGCGCCCAATATCGATTGTGGAACCTACGGAGAAGCGGTCACCCCTTACAGCGTAGACGTTGAACTCTGCGGCGTTCGGCTGGGCGCGGACCAGATCTTCATGGACGGGACCCCTGTTTCCCCGGCCCTCCCGCTTCCGGCGGTAGGCGGGACTGCACAATCAGAATTCTGGATCGTTCGTGAAGGCGATCTCGCATTGGTTGGCGTCCGCAGCGGCGACAACATGTTTGACAGCATGATGATGATCAAAACTTCGGGTCTGCGCACCTATGCCCCGGTCTACTGCGGTCCTCGGTCAGTTATGACCGTGTCCCGTTTCCAGGGTCGCCAACCACGCTATGTCGACGTGATAGGCCAAGGTTGGGAAGATACGCGAGTGATTTGCCGGTTGGATTTCCAGGAATGGATGCAAACCGCCGAGATCGAGCAGTTCGGCAATTAGCCGGCTAGGCACAACGCGCTACGGTATGTCGGGTTGCTCGGCATCCCGCATCTCGCCCAACCAGACAAAATAGCAGCCTGGCCCCAGCATGAAGAAGTTGGTGATCAGGAAAACGCCGACAGCCAGTACTTGCGTCGCGGTCGTGGCTGCGCCGCTGAGCTGTTGAATACCACTCATCGCGACCAGGCTCGAGGCCCCAAAGCTAATCGCTAGGACGATAACAAGGTTCGCGCCCACGGCGAGACTGGCCGACAACTGCATATGCTTGACGGCAGAGAATGCATCGAAAACCACGATCTGCTGGCGCCTCACACTCATTGCTCCGGCACCGGCGAAAATGGTCAGCAACCAGACCGCGACAGGTAAAAAGACGAAGGAGACAGCGCCGCCACCACTCAGAAATTCTAGCGGCCAGAACAGGGTGTTGAGGATGATGTTTATAATGAAGATCGTCACCCAAAGACGGCGGTAGTCTCGACCAAAATCAAAGATCCGCAGCCTGTCCGGCAGCCGCCCTGTCAGCGCCTGCAGCCACAACAGGGCGATCTGCGCGGGCAAGAGCAACACACTGGCAATCATCACCAGCATGATCGCCAGCTGGGCGAAACCCGCGACGGGCGACGACAGTGTCGATACGATACCAGACAGCGCTCCGCCCGCGACAGGGATCAATGCCAGCAGGAAAGCCCGCCACATGATCTGCCGGAACTCCCGCGGATTGGCACGTGCGTAGAAGACCGAAAACCCGACGGCCTGAATGAAACTAAACTGCGACACACCTATTCTCGCGCACCCGGCTCAACGCCCGGAGCACCGCCGGCTGGTCGGGTTGCAACCGCTGCGGTCGGACCGAGCATGATGATGTACAGCACCACGTAAATAGGAGCGGCAATGTAAATCAGATTGCCAAAAGGGTTCGCCATCAGCTGCGCCAGCTCTTCGGGTGAATAGGTCGAGCCTTCCAACCCCATCTGAAAACTGGCTGCCATCAACTCCCACGACAACGCCAACTGAACAAAAACATACAACACCACAATCAGAATATGCGCGCCGAGCAGAGAGCCGCCCACCCCTTTGCTGGCGGACCAGCCGCCAAGACTGAAACGACGCTCCTTGATGGAAAGCGGTAGGCTGACAGAAACGCGGCCAATCACGTAGCACACCGGAACAAACAGCAAGATCATGACGACAAAGGCCATGGCTCCTCCGGCCATGCCGACCGCCTCCGGGTTTCCGCTCAACACGGCTGCCAGGAGAAAACTCAGCACCAGCAGGACGATGAAAGCGGCCAATGCGGCAGCGATCATGACCCCGATCATGATGATCCCCAGAATGATGACGCCCAGGAACATGTTGAGTTCGTCACGTCCGAGCTGGAATGGCAGCCACGCCGTCGGGTTTTCGCGCACCAACAGGCGATAAATACCCGCATAGAGGACCGCGCCGACAACCATGCCGCCGAACGCCATTATGCCCATGAAGTTGAAATAGGCCCCCAGGTCGATATTGGCCGGGTCCATCGTGGCCGCGGCATAGCCGAGCATGAACTCCTGCCCCGCAGGGCTTTGTGCCCAAGTGTAGTACGCGATCATAGCCAAACTCGCGACGGCGATCAGGATGATGGCATGGACCGGCCGCCAGAACAGCGTTCGGAAACCATAGGTCAGCATTTCGCCCAAGGACGCGCGATCGGACATGTTCTTCCCCCCAGAATTCGTAGCACCAGATGTGCCTGCATGAAGGACGAAAAACAACCTTTTTAAGAATCTTTGAAAACTACACTCAAAATGTTAGCCGCACGTCTCGCTGATCTGCCAGCCCAGGTCCTGCAACATGCCAATCAAAATTGCGTCGGGCCGATGCAGGGTCTCGCCCTGCCCGCTATCGGCCAGCATGATCGGGTTGGGAGCGCGCGGGAATGCCGGGATGTGAGACACATTTGTCGGCTCTACCCCCACCGGATACCCATTATTGGCGGCAATCGCATGCGCGCCCGCGAAATGAATGGTCGGATTGGCCAGGGCCAGGGTCAGCTCAAACGACGGGTTCGGGAAGTCCGTCAGCCCCCGTCCATCGGCGATACGGATGAAGGTGTCGTAGAGATAGGGCGTCCCGTCCTGCGCGTGCAGCTCGAAGGTATAGTCGAAGAAATTGACATAATCATTGGGCCGGTCGACTGACGCGATCGGCTCGCCCTGCCAGGGAATGAATGCGCTGGATGAGATGCCCAATCCATGCGCGATTTCATGGATGGCGACATTGATGAAATCGGTCTGGTCGTCGGCGATTGGCGTGTCGCTGGAAAAGTACCAGTTGGTGCGGGCGGACAGGAAGATATTCATGTCATCGCCATTCTGGTCGCGCGTGCCGGCCAGGGCATTGGCCAGGGCGCTGGGATACCAGACATTCTGAACCGGCAGATGCGCCGCATTACGCACCAGGCGCTGGGTGGCGAAACCCGTCGGCCCGCGCGGGATCCAGCTAACATGGACACGGATATCGGTATCGCTGACGAGACAGTTTTCCCAGATCACTGCAGCGCGTTCGAAATCGGCCTGCGCGGCCTCTGGGACACCGTCATAGGAGACAGTGACGTCTGCACCTTGCAGGGCTGTCGACAGGATCAGGGCGGAAAGCATGGCCGGCATGGAAGGTCTCCCGATTCATTATGCTTGAGCATACGTCTGAGAGACCGGGGCCGATCACTGATGATGTCGGTTTTCGTCGAGGGCATCGCTCACGGATTCGACCTTGGCGTCCTCAACTCCGAAATCGGCCGGGCGGCCGAACAGAAGCAGGATCACACAACCGGTCGCAAAGATCGCTGCGGTGACAACACTGGCTTCCGGACCAAACGGCCCGCCGGTGATCCACCAGGGCACATCGCTGGTCGAGGCGAGGTCCACGATCAGCGGCTGGTCGACAATCAGCCCGCCGGAGACTTCCAGCCCGAACCCGACGCCCAGCAGCCAGTTCCACGAGGCGTGGAAGCCGCACACGCCCCAGATCGAGCCTTCCTTGAGCGCATAAAGCGCCAGGAACAGGCCTACGAGCACGATATTGCTCACCCCGAGATAAAGCGCCTGACCTGGCGGGATGTTGGATCCGTGCAGGAGGCCGAACAGGACAGAGGTGATAAGAATTGCCCAGAACGCACCGTGGCGTGAGGAAATCACACTCATCAGCCAGCCCCGGAAGAGAATTTCCTCGGTCGAGCCCTGAATGATGAAACCGAGCAGGATGACGCCGATCGGGACAAGGGCTGCGACGGCCAGAGACCCGCTGCCCTCGATCTCGTAACCGCCCATATAGGCGATGATACCGACCACGCCGGCCAGAAAGACCAGGCCGATGACATAGCCGCGCAGGAACCGGCCCACGGGTTTGCCGTTCAGACCTATCGCGCCAATGCCGCGCCGTTCGAAAATGAAGACCCAGAGCAGGCAGACAAGGGTAACAAGGCCAAAG
>CBFHQE010000048.1:16837-19873 GCA_965657935.1 Maricaulis sp.
AGCCGACCACGAGCTGGTAGGCCATATTGCCCCAGCTGTATTCCGCCATCAGCGCGTCCCAGCCGAAGAATGACGACAGCACGGCGGACAGCAGGAAACCGCCGACCAGGAAAACGGCCAGCAGGACGATACCCGCAATAGTCCAGGTACGACGGTGTTTGGCGCGCCTTGGCGCGAAGAGTTCCCGTCCAGCCATACTCACCCCACAACTCGAGACGGTGGGAGATTATCCGGGAATCCCGTCCAGCGCCAGATGCCGATACAAAAAGCCCCGCGACTGGCGCGGGGCTTTTTTAGTGTCTGGCGGGCGGCGCTAGCCCTCACTCGGGCTGGCGCCCATCGGGTGGTCCTTGCCAAGCACCGGGGCGTCGCCGTCTTCTCCAACGCCATCCGCGCGGTGACGCACGACATTATACGCGGCCACCGAATGCCACATGCCCTCGAACAGGATCTGCATGAAATAGAACAGCGCGATACCGCCAGCAAACAGGCTTGCCGTCACGGGTTGGAAGACCGTTTCGCGCAAAAGCGCCATGACGTCCTCGAAGCTCGGATCCACATTGGTGTCTGCAAACTCTGAAAGAGGTTCGGCAATCGCCAACGCGCCGCCGATGAAGGGCAGCGCTGCACCGGCCGACAGGATGGAGGACAGGATCATGATCAGGATACCGACCACACCATAGGACACCAGCATCGGAAAGAAGACGCCATGGGTCGCTTCCCAGCTCTCGAAAAAGCGGAATTTGCGATCGTGCATGGTCAGGGCCGGTGCGCTGGACAATTTGATGGCCAGATACAGCGCCCCGATCAGAACACCCAACAGGCCCAGATACATGACCAGACCGAAACCAACCGCGCCAAAGACCTGGGCATCACCGGACAGTGCCATCAGCCCGCCCCCCGTCACACCCAGCGTGACCAGCAGCGTCACGATACCGAAATAGGCCGCCATCAGCACGACGATATACATGATGTTCACGCCCAGCAGACGGAACTCGTCGCCGCCAAAGCGGAAGGGAATGACCGGCGCGACTTCCCGGCGCACCAGGAAGCGCAACCAGGCGCCCTGGAACATCAGGCTGGCGACAATGCCGACCAGCCCGGCCAGGAACCCGCCGGAGTAGACGCCAAACAATGACTGCAGGATCGCAAAGGCGGCTTCGTCATCATCGATGCGGCCGGACTCGACGTCCATCACAAGCTCAATGAGATCCGAGTAGAACGGCCAGATGAAATAGAAGACGGCCGCCACAGCGGCGGCGCCAAAGATCAATTGCCACAAGGCAATCCACATGGCGCCCGCCGGGTTCTGCCCGAAGCGTTTGAAGAAATAGAAGATACCGTCGCCGATATCGAAAGCTTTGCCAGCCATGCTCAACCCCTGTCGCAAGCGTGCCGAAGAATACGACCACTGTGCCGCATCAGGGGAAAACCGCTAGGGGGATACGCCCACGACGTGTCCCGTCAGGCGTTTTGATCCTGGTTTTCGGTGCGATTGCGGTAGATATAGGCGTAAAGGCCGGAAAAAAGAGGCAGATTGACTGCAGCAAACAAGCCCACCCAGCGCTCATATTCCTGGATACGCAAAACACCGGGGTGCTCCGGCGTTTCTGTCGAAAGCAACGGCGCATCTTCCAGCAAGCGGGTCTGAAGCAGGATGGAGACCAGCTCGTACAGGCCAATTTCCAGGACAACGAGGGGCACAGCGGCCAGAATAAGAGCCAGCGCAATCCTCCACGCCTGGCCGTTTGAAAGCGGCCAGACACTGAGCACAAGAAGCTTTCCGTTGGCGATCGTCGCCGGATACGCCAGAACCAGTCGAGCGGTCAGCCAGGCCAGCATGAAGCCCCCCAGCGCGCCAGTGACAACGACAACGCCCCAATCCGCCAGCGTCATATAACCTGTCGCCTGAGCGAGATCGAAACCGGAATCTGCCGGATCGATACCCGCGCGCTCAAGCGCGCCGGAAGCGATCAGGGAGAAAAACACCGCCCAGAACATGAAGACCATGACAAACACCAGGATGGTGAGCGCCAGCACGAGTACCGATACCAGAAACAGCCGCCATTCGTCCGGCCCGACCTTGAGGCCGAACGTCCCGGAATAATCGCCTTTAACCGCCATGCGCAGCATCGAGGCCGACAGCGCCAGAGACGCGATCAGTGTCAACACGGACAGCGCCAGCGAAAGCGACATCCAGGCGACACTTTCGGTCGCGGATGCCTCCAGATTCGCCAACAGGAACAGTTGCGCCACATATAACAGCGTGTAGGGCACGGCGGCGATCAGGGCGCGCTGCCAGTGGGAAATCAGGAAGGCATAGGCCGCTGCAACCGAGTGCAGGATGGGTACGGGCGTCGTATTCATGTCACCTCTCTTGGTGACCTCATAAATAGCGACAATCGCCGCAAGGCAAGGCGGGGCGTCAGTATGGCGCAGGTTAAGGGCTAGTTCGCAAGTTCGAAATTGAACTGGGTTTCGACGCCTTGGCGAACAACAGGCTCGCCATCAAGCGTGGCAGGCTCATAAGTCCAGTTCGAGATCGCGTCGATAGCCGCTTCGTCAAACACCCCGTTCGGGATCGAGAAGATCACGCGATGATTGATCGTTCGTCCGCGTTCATCGACGTCAAAGCGAACGGCTAGGAAACCTTCATACCCATTCTGGGAGGCATAGCGGGGATATCGCGGCGGACGACGGCTAAGGGCCTGCGCATCAATTGCGCCGTCGCGCGGGCGGAATTCTTCCTCATCTTCTTCCGGGGGCGGCAGGTGGAAGGGATATGCCGTCAATAACCCGGCCATTTCAGCGTCGAACTGCTCCGCCGCGGCCTGGTAACGTCGATTCTCGCTGTTATCACTTATCTCTCGCAGCGCTCGTCTGCGCGCGTAGCCGGAGAGGACACGAGCTGTCTCCTGTTCGGCTTCCGCCGCGTCTATTTGAATGAACACATCACGCGCCAGGCGCAGCTTCACCGCCGCAGGCAGAAAATTATTACCTGCCAGCTCATTCAGACCGGCATAAAAATAGGCCATT
>CBFHQE010000049.1:0-19539 GCA_965657935.1 Maricaulis sp.
ACGCCCACCGCGCATCTCCTGACAGCTCTGCGCCTTCTCTCAGACTGACCAGCGTGACCGGCCAGCCACGTTGCAGCAAATGACGCGCGACGACAAAACCGTCCCCGCCATTATTGCCCGGCCCGCACAAGATTAACGTGGGTCGGGCTGCCCAGCGCTGGCAGATGGCGTCGGCGACCGCGCGGCCGGCATTCTCCATCAATACGACACCGGCGACGCCGTGTGTGATGGCGAACCAGTCGCAACGGCCGATATCGACGGTGCGTAAAATGGCGTTCTGCATCATTGCCTCAGACTGTAGCAGTACTGCTGCGCTATCGAGCAGTTTTCCGTTCATCGCATATCACCCCTTGCGCACTGCTTGTCTCATGCCGTCCCACCGATAGTTTCGCATCAACTGCAGGGAGCCGGTCATGAAAAAGATCGAAGCGATAATCAAACCGTTCAAGCTCGACGACGTGAAGGAAGCGCTTCAGGAAGTCGGTGTGCAAGGCCTGACCGTTCTCGAAGCCAAGGGTTTCGGCCGCCAAAAAGGTCATACGGAACTTTACCGCGGCGCTGAATATGTCGTGGACTTCCTTCCCAAGATCAAAATCGAACTGGTTCTGCCATCGGATCGTGTCGACACTGCTGTTGAAGCCATCCAGAACGCGGCTCAGACCGGTCGCATCGGCGACGGCAAGATCTTTGTAAGCCCCGTTGAAAGTGTAATCCGCATCCGTACCGGCGAGACCGGTCGCGACGCTCTCTAGCATTCAAACCCGACAAATCACGGAGACCGGCTCATGTCCGAGGCCATCATCAAGAAAATGCATGACGAAGAGATCAACTATGTTGACCTTCGTTTTACCGATCCGCGCGGCAAGTTGCAGCACGTGACGTTCGACAAGTCCCAGGTAAACGAGGACTTTTTCGAGGACGGCATCATGTTTGACGGCTCCTCCATCGGTGGCTGGAAGGCGATCAATGAGTCGGACATGGTTCTCAAGCCGGATACGTCCTACACGACCATCGATCCGTTCTACCAGCAGCCGACTATGGTGATGTTCTGTGACATTCTCGAGCCAGGTTCTGGCGAAAGCTATAACCGAGATCCGCGCACCACTGCCAAGAAGGCTGAAGCCTTCCTGAAGTCGTCGGGTATCGGCGATGCAGCCTATCTCGGTCCGGAAGCGGAATTCTTCGTCTTTGACGATGTCCGCATCTCTACGGAACAGCATCACACATCCTACAAACTCGACAGTGAGGAAGGTCCCTACAACTCCAATCGTGAGTATGAAGGCGGCAATATGGGCCACCGTCCGGGCCCCAAGGGCGGCTACTTCCCGGTCAATCCGGTCGACAGCGGCCAGGACATGCGTACAGAGATGCTCGAAGTCATGACGGAACTCGGTCTCGAGCCGGAAAAGCACCACCATGAGGTGGCTCCGGCACAGCACGAGCTTGGCATGAAATTCTCGACCCTCACCACGATGGCCGACCGCATGCAGCTCTATAAATATACCGTGCATATGGTTGCCCACGCCTATGGCAAAACGGCGACATTCATGCCCAAGCCGGTCTGGAACGACAACGGCACCGGGATGCACGTACACCAGTCTATCTGGAAAGAGGGCAAGCCGCTGTTCGCTGGTGATCGTTATGCCGATCTGTCTGACAACTGCCTGTATTACATCGGCGGCATCATCAAGCACGCTCGCGCGATCAACGCTTTCGCCAACGCGTCGACCAACTCCTATAAACGTCTGGTCCCTGGCTTTGAGGCACCGGTCCTGCTGGCATACTCCGCTCGCAACCGCTCCGCTTCCATCCGTATTCCGTATGTCAGCTCTCCGAACGGCAAGCGCCTGGAAACACGTTTCCCGGATCCTGCCGGCAATCCGTACCTGACTTTCACCTCGCTGCTGATGGCGGGTCTCGATGGTATCGAGAACCGGATCGATCCGGGCGATCCGATGGACAAGGACCTCTACGACCTTCCGCCGGAAGAGCTCAAGGACATTCCGACAGTCTGTCGTTCGCTGCGCGAGGCCCTGGAATCGCTCGATGCTGACCGAGACTTCCTGAAGAAGGGCAATGTGATGGATGACGATCAGATCGACGCGTACATCGCCCTCAAGATGGAAGAAGTCGAGCGCTTCGAAATGCACCCTCACCCGGTCGAATTCGACATGTATTATTCCTGCTGATACTCGCATCAGCGCCAAGTTCAGTAAAGCGGTCGGGCTCTTGCCCGGCCGCTTTTTGATTTAGACACACATGAATGGTCGACGAGCGCTATTCCATTCGCTACAAATCCACCCGAGTTAACTTATTCCCGCCATGGGTAGTTCTTCTAGGAGTCGGTATGCGTCGCCGTTTTTTGTTTGCCAGCGCCATTGCCACGCTAACAGTGTCCGCTCCTGCAGCGTTTGCTCAAACGACTGTTGACGATGAGCGTACATCGCCCATCGCGACCTCGACCGCGGGCTCTGGTGGTGCCGCTGACAGCATTGTCATCTCCAGCACGGGACGCGTCGCACTGACCTCCGTCGCCTCGCCGGCGGTCACAATGGATAGCGATCACGATGTTACTGTGGATGGCAATGTATCCGTGATCTCCAACGAAGATGACGGCGTTGCCATCAATCTGCTTGGCGGTGTATCCGGGGATCTCCGGATTGGTGGCGACATCACCGTGACGGCGGAGAACCTTCCCGGCGATGACGACAATGATGGCGATGTTGACGGTGATATTGGCGCCGGCGGCCAGCGTGTTGGCGTCCTCGTCGACGGAACTGGCGCCTATGTTGGCGACGTTTTCCTTGAGACGGGCGGAACGATTTCCGTCCGCGGCAATGATTCTGCAGGCCTGCGCACGCTCACCGAGATGACGGGCAATATTGATATTGCCGGCAATATCGGAACCGTCGGCGACAATTCCTACGGCGTCGATATTGCTGCGCCGATGACCGGCGATTTCAGTGTGACAGGAAATGTCTCGACTTCGGGCGAAGGCTCAAGCGCCATCCGGGTCGGCGGTGATATCACGGGCGGTTTTTACTTCAACGGCACGTCAAGCACCACCGGCTTCCGATTCGCCGGGCGCCCCATCACAGATACGCAACTCACCAACATCACCAATGATACAGAAGGCGGAACAATTCCGAATGAGGATACCGCCCAATCCGGTGCAACGATCCTGATCGAGGCCAGCGTCAGCGGCGGCATCCTGTTCGACGCACCGGCTGACGACAATTCCACGACCGCCAGCAGCAATGTGTCCATTCGCGGCAGTGAACCGGCTGTGCAGATCTCTGCAACAACCGGCGACATTGTCATTGGCGAAGCGCAGCAGCCAGCTATTCCGGACGACCCGGACACCACGGATACCGATGAAAGCGTTGCGGCTATTCCGCTCGGCTTTTCCTTCGTCAACCGCGGCGCAATCACGTCCCGTGGCGAGCTCGATGATATGGATGCCTTTGGCGTGCGTGTCGGAGGCGCGTCCGATGGCGCCGGTGGTTTCCACACTGCGACGCTGACCAATGGCATGTCCAACTCCGGCACCGTGACCGCTGCGGCACACTCCAATACGACGGGTGCCACAGCTTACGCCTATGACATCACGTCCGGCGCGCTCATCCCGGTCTTTGCCAATAGCGGCAATATCAGCGGGCAGGCGACAACCGTTGCACAGGGCACCGCTTTTGGTGATTCCTACGCGATCCATATCCACAGCGACGCGGTCATGAATGCGCTGGTGAACTCCGGCAACATCCTGTCCTCCGGTATCGGTGGCGGCAGTGCCTTCGCCGTGGTCGATCAATCCGGCACGCTGTCCACCATTACCAACAGCGGTACAATCCAGGCCGCCCGTACGGCTCCGTCATCCTATTTTGACGAGAACGGCGATCTGATCACCCCTGATGATGTGGATGATTTTGACGTTGTCGCCATCGACGCTTCCAACAACACGACCGGTGTGAGCTATCACCAGTTCTGGGTCCGTGATGTCGTTGAGGACGATCCCGACACCGATGCCGACGAATCCCTGAATGCCGTTCTGGTAACCCAGGCCTTTATCGCCACCACCGGCGACATCCTGCTGGGCTCGGGCGATGATGTCATCCGCATCGAGGCCGGTGATGTCCGGGGCATGATTTCCTTCGGCGACGGCAGCGACATGTTCGTCCTTGACGGTTCCGATGTTCGTGATGAAATCACCAATCTGGTCAGCGCCGAGCGCATTGACGCGCTGACCACCGACCAGCTCTATGATGTCCTTCCCAGCTATGTCGGCACGATTACCGACACCGACGGCACGCTGGACATCGATATGGAATGGGCCAGCCTGGAGCTTACCCAGGCCGGTGAACTGCAGATCGGGGATGCCCGCTTTGGCGAGGGCGCGCTGCTGCGCTTCGAAATCGACGCTGATGACGATGCGCCGCGCACCATTACCGCTGGCGGGGATGTCGACTTCGAAGCTGGGTCACGCCTGTCCATCTCGCTGACCAATCTGATCGGCGAATCCGGCGATTACGTCGTCCTGTCTGCGGCCAATCTGAATATCGACGAAGGCATCTCCACGCTTACGGACGTGCCCAACCCCTTCCTTTACGACACGACCCTGGCTCTGGACGAGAATAACTCCAATGCCATCATCCTGTCGCTGCGCCGCAAGTCGGCCGAGGAATTGGGCATGAATGCCAATCAGGCCGCGGCATACAATGCTGCCTTCGCCGGCTGGCAGGCCAATGACGAGCTGGGTGCTGCGGTTGCCTCACTGGTCACCGAGGCCGAGTTCTACCAGGCCTACAACCAGCTTCTGCCGGAATACGCCTCCAGCGCCATCCAGTTTGCAATGGCCGCGAACGATAGCTCGCTGGGCGCTCTGGCAACACGCCTGGAGGCCGCGCGCAACAGCCCGGATAATATGGGCGGCCTGTGGATCCAGGAATTTGGATATTTTGCTGACCGTGCCGGTACCTCATTTGGACCGGGTTACCGCGGACACGGTCTCGGCATGGCGATCGGTTTCGACCGGCCGTTCGGCCCCTTTTACGCCGTGGGCATCAATGCGGTTGGTGCGGCCAGCGAAGTGGAAGAGGTTGAAGGCTTCGACAATCCGATGTCCGCCATCACCTCACAGCTCGGTGTCTACGCAGCCGCACAGGCCGGCGACATCTACATCGACATCTATGCAGGCGGCGGCATCGACAAATTCGAGCACAACCGCCAGGTCATCATCGGCAGTTTCTCCGCCGAGCCGATCGCTGAATGGGATGGCTATCACCTGACCGGTTCGGCCCGTGTTGGTTACGATGTCCAGTTCGGACGCTATTTCATCCGCCCGTCAGCATCCGTTGACTATCTCAGCCTCACCGAAAACTCCTACAGCGAGAGCGGTGGTGGTTCCGGTATCGACCTCGTTGTTGGCGACCGCGACTCCACCAGCTTTACGGGCACCGCCCTGCTGTCCATGGGTGCGCGTTTTGAAGGCAGCGATAACTGGTGGTCCCCGACCATGCGACTGGGCTATCGCAGCGAATTCGATAGTTCCAACACGGATACCGAAGCTTATTTTGCGGGCTTCGATGACCGATTCACCCTGCGCTCCCAGCAAATGCCAGGCAGTGGCTTTATCTTCGGATTCGGCATCGCAGCAGGTTCGGACTACTCCACCTTCTCGCTGGACTATGATGCAGACGTCCGTGACGACTTCATCCGCCACACAGCCCGTTTCGTGATCCGCCTGGTCTTCTAAATCGACGCCAAGGCAACTTACGGTTAACCCGCTTCAACGAGGTTTGCGCCATGATCCGCGCAAGCCTCGTTTCGTTTCTGGCCCTGACAGCCCTCACCGCCTGCGGTCACGCTCCGCCTGACCAGGTCAATGACGCCTGTTTGATCCTGGAAGACAATCGTTCCTGGTGGCGCGCTTTGCAGCGCACCGAAAACCGGTGGGGAACTCCCCCGGGGGTGCAACTGGCAATCCTGAAACGGGAATCCAGCTTCAATGCTCATGCGCGCCCCGCACGCAATCGCCTGCTCGGCATCATTCCGGGCCGACGGCCCTCTTCGGCCTATGGTTACGCTCAGGCGCTGGACGACACCTGGGACTGGTATAGACGCGACACGGGCCGCAGAGGTGCGGACCGGGATAATTTTTCAGACGCCGTGGACTTTGTCGGCTGGTACTCGGCCAAGAGCAGACAGCTCTCGGGTATACAACCCTATCAGGCGCGCGAGCTTTACCTGTCTTATCATGAGGGCCATGGCGGCTATAACCGGGGCACCTATCGACGGCACGACTGGTTGATTCGCGCGGCCGACCAGGTCGCCACGGACGCCCAGCGTTATGAAAACCAGATCGCCCGCTGCGAAAGACGGCTCTCAAGGCGTTTTGGACTGTTTTGAAATTGCCCTTTGACGCGCGACTCGTGCAATCTGGGCACATGTCGACGTCAAACTCCCAGACCGATCTGTTTGGTTCCTCTCCCGCTCCGCAACCCGAGTCCGCTCCGGCTCCGGGATATTCCGCTGCCCACATCGAGGTCCTCGAAGGCCTGGAGGCCGTCAGACGACGTCCGGGCATGTATATTGGCGGCACGGACGAGCGCGCCTATCACCACCTGTTCGCGGAAATCCTCGACAACTCGATGGACGAGGCCGTTGCCGGCTGGGCGGACCGGATCGAGGTCGCGATTGACGCTGAAAGCTACATCAGCGTCACCGATAATGGCCGCGGCATCCCCGTCGATCCACACCCCAAATATGAAAACAAGTCCGCTCTGGAGGTCGTGCTGACTGTGCTCCACGCCGGCGGCAAGTTCTCGGACAAGGCCTACAAGACGTCGGGCGGTTTGCACGGGGTCGGCATCTCCGTCGTCAACGCCCTCTCGCAAAGCGTTGAGGTCGAAGTCGCACGCGAGAAAACCCTGTGGCGCCAGAATTACAGCCGGGGCCTGCCACAAGGCCCGCTGGAAAAAGTCGGCGCAGCTCCGAACCGTCGCGGCACCAAGATCCGCTTCATGCCGGACACCGAGATTTTTGGCGACAAGCTCAAGGTCAAACCTTCCCGCGTCTATGCCATGGCCCGCGCCAAGGCGTTCCTGCGCCGGGGCGTAAAGATCCAGTGGCGCTGTGCGCCCGAACTGGTCGAGGGTACAGATACACCCGCCGAGGCCCTGCTCTGCTTTCCGGGAGGTTTGGCCGACCGTCTGAGCGAAATCGTGACCGGCCGCGCTCTGGTTACCGCGGAGAATTTTATTGGCAAGGTCGAACGCGAAGACGGCACCGGTGGTGTTGAATGGGCCATCGCCTGGTCGAATAATGGGTTCGGCGCTGAAGCTGACGGTTTCTGCCAGTCCTTCTGTAACACTGTTCCGACCCCGCAAGGTGGCTCTCACGAACAAGGTCTGCGAGCCGCACTCACCAAGGGCATCCGAGCCTACGCAGAACACGCCAATGCCAAGAAAGCGGCTTTGATCACGGCTGAGGATGTGCTCGGCGGTGCCGGTGCGCTGGTTTCCGTTTTTATCGGCGATCCCGAGTTTCAGGGCCAGACCAAGGAACGCCTGGCCACGCCGGAAGCTGCGAAACTGGTCGAAAATGCTGTGCGCGACCAGTTCGACCACTGGCTGGCGGGCTCCCCCAAGGAAGCCACCAAGCTGGTCGAGTGGGCGATCGAGCGCGCTGAGGACCGTGTGCGTCGCCGCAAGGAAAAAGCGGTCAAACGCCAGACGGCGTCACGCAAGCTGCGACTTCCAGGCAAGCTGGCGGATTGTTCTCGTTCGGATGCCGATGGAACCGAGCTTTTCCTGGTTGAGGGTGATTCAGCTGGTGGATCCGCCAAACAGGCGCGCAATCGCGAAACCCAGGCCATTTTGCCGCTGCGCGGCAAGATCCTGAATGTCGCTTCTGCGGCCGCTGACAAGATCGCTGCGAACCAGGAGATCAATGATCTGCAGCAAGCGCTGGGCTGTCAGACCGGAAGCCGATTCAATCTTGAAGACCTGCGATACGAACGCGTGGTTATCATGACGGACGCCGATGTTGACGGTGCCCATATCGCAGCGCTCTTGATTACTTTCTTCTACCGTTCCATGCCGGAGCTCATCCATTCCGGTCGCCTCTTCCTGGCCCAACCGCCGCTTTATCGTGTGACCCACGGGTCGACGACTTTTTATGCACGTGACGACGCCCACAAGGACCAGATCATCGCCGATGAATTCAAGGGTAGTACCAAGGTTGATATCGGGCGATTCAAGGGCCTCGGCGAGATGACCCCGTCACAGCTGAAACAGACCACGATGGACCCCAATGTGCGCACAATGGCGCGCGTGGTGATCGACGAGGAAGACCTGCCAACCCTGGAGGGTTTGGTGGAAACGCTGATGGGCAAGAAACCTGAATTGCGTTTTGCCTACATCCAGGAACACGCTCCGGAAATCAGCGGCCTGGACATCTAGCCCTGCATCCGATCACGCGGTGACAGGCATCAAGCCATGGAATGTCTTCCATGGGAGTTGCCAATGCCTGCTGTTCGTGTCGCCAAAACCATCCTTCCGCTGCTGGCTGCCGGCTGGAATATCGCCTGCGCGCAAAGCGAGACTGCGCCTGAATTCGAATATTTGCGCCTCGAAAACCGCTCCCTCGTGGTCACGCACACGCTTGCCTCACGTTTCGACATGCCCGCAGAATATACTCCCCATCCGCCGACACACCGGACGGCGCGTTTTAATGATGTCCCGTTCGAGATTTCCCTCAGTGCCTTCATTTCCGAGCAGGAAACCATCATGATTCACGCCGAGCATGTCACTGACGGATCCGGTGCATCAAACTATGATCGTTTCCCGGCAAGTGACTGGCCTCAAGCCAATTATCGCTCTCCAGGCGCGTCCTGCCAGGACGTCCCTGCCAGTGTCGTGGCCGAGGAACACGACCTGGCATGGCTGCGCGAACGTGGCTTCGAGCCGTCCGGACAGATCTGGCTCGAACAACACTTCCTGTCCGGCAATGCCTACAATGACGAAATCGTTGTAACTCTGTTGATCAAGGGCCCGGACTGCAGCGCTGAAAGCGACGCCGCGGAACGGCTGGCAGCTCTGCGCGCGCGCCTCATGGTCGAGAACTGAAATTGACGCTCTCCTCCTGATTGCGTTGAATGTCCGGGTATTCGCGACTCAGTGAACCTCAAGAGGGGACATCATGACATCTAACTTTCTAAAGGCATCGGTGGGGCTCGCCGCCGTGCTCTGCCTCGCTGCCTGCAGCGATGGTGGATCTGCGAGCTCCGGCTCGGGCGAGGCAGATGCCGCCGACGGTGGAGAGATTGCTCGCATCAATCTCGATCCCTATCCGTCCACATATCAACCGATGGCCAGTGGAACGACGCTCATTCAGAACGCCACGATCTTCGACGGTCTGGGAGGTCAAATCGATGATGGTGATGTCCTGATCGAGAATGGCCGCATTGCGGCTGTTGGACAGGACCTGACCGCGCCTGACGGCGCGACAGTGATCGATGCAGCGGGCCGTTATGTGACCCCGGGCGTGATCGATATCCACTCCCATCTTGGTGTTTACCCGTCTCCGGGTGTGGGGGCTCACTCTGACGGCAATGAAGCGACACAGCCGGTGACCGCAGAAGTCTGGGCGGAGCATTCCGTTTGGCCGCAGGACCCTGGTTTCGAGGCCGCGCTCGCAGGTGGCGTCACCACGCTGCACGTCCTTCCAGGTTCGGCGAACCTGTTTGGCGGCCGCGGCGTGACCCTGCGCAATGTGTCTGGTCGCACGGTCCAGGAAATGAAGTTTCCTGAAGCCCCCTATACGCTGAAAATGGCCTGCGGCGAGAACCCGTCGCGGGTCTACGGCAATCGCGGCAGCTCACCGGCGACTGACATGGGCAATATGGCCGGCTATCGCGCCGCCTGGCAGCGGGCATCCGATTACCGAGATGACTGGCATGAGTATTGGGATGCTGCGGAAGCGGGCGAAGACGCCTCACCACCGCGTCGCGACCTTGAACTGGACACCATGATGGGCGTGCTTGAAGGCGAAGTGCTGGTGCAGATGCACTGCTACCGCGCCGACCAGATGGCTCAGATCATGGATCTGGCGCGCGAGTTCGACTATCAGGTAACGACCTTCCACCACGCCGTGGAAGCCTACAAAATCCCTGATTTGTTGGAAGAAAATGGGGCCTGTGTGGCCGTCTGGGCCGACTGGGGTGGCTTCAAGATGGAGGCTTATGACTCCATCCGCGAAAACCTTGCCCTCTCCCACGCAAACGGCGCTTGTGCGATGATTCATTCGGACAGTTCTGGCGGCATCCAGCGTCTCAACCAGGAAATTGCCAAGGCGCTGGCCGACGGACGTCGAGCCGGAATCGAGATTTCCGAGGCGGAAGCCTGGACCTGGGTTGCCAACAACCCGGCAACAGCCCTGGGCATTGAGGAACAGACCGGATCCCTGCAGGCAGGCCTGCGCGGTGACGTGGTCTTGTGGTCCGGCAATCCGTTCAGCGTCTACACACGCGCTGATCAGGTCTGGATCGATGGTGCCATGGCCTATGATCGTGCCGAGGAAAACACCCAGCCGGTGCGCGACTTCATGCTCGGCCAGCCTGGCGAAGGAAACCAGTGATGAAACGACTTCTTTCTGCTCTCGCCGCCACGGCACTGACGGCAACGTCAGCCCTGGCCCAGACATATGCTGTCACCAATGGTCGGGTCGTCACCAATACCGACGCCGGCATTATCGAAGCTGGAACAGTTGTGATCCAAGACGGTGATATTATCGCTGTGGGGTCCAACGTCACAATTCCCTCAGGTGCAACCGTTATCGATGCCGATGGTGGCTGGGTCACGCCCGGGATCTTTGCACCCTATACCCAGCTCGGCCTGATCGAGGTCGCGCTGGAGAGCTCGACCAATGACGCCGGCGCCAGTGACAGTGATTACTCCGTCGCTCTGGATGTCTCGGACAGCTTCAACCCGGCCGGCACACATATACCGTCAACACGGATCGAGGGTGTTACCCGCGTGGCGCTCTACCCGTCGACCGGGTTCAATCTCTTTGCCGGTCACGGCGCACTTGCCGACATGAGCGGCGATGCGGACAGCCTGTTTGAGACCGGCAGCTTCGTCTATGCGGATCTCTCTCAAAGCGGTGCGAGCCGGGCGGGCGGGTCGCGCGCTGCAGCCTGGGCCTTCCTGGAAGCGGCATTTGCCGATGCCCGTGCCTATCCGGCGCGTTTCAGCAATTCGATCCACGGTGACGCATTGGACCGTTACGACGCTGCCTCTCTGGTTCCTGTTGTGCGTGGCCGAATGCCGCTCGTGGTCAATGTTGACCGGGCGGCCGATATCCGTCGCGCCATTCGCTTCCGCAATGAAAACGCGCCAATGCGCATGATTATCCAGGGCGGTGCAGAAGCCTGGATGGTAGCCGACGAACTGGCCGCTGCGGGCATTCCGGTTCTGATGGACCCTATCCGCAATCTGCCAGGCTCGTTCGACAGCCTGGGGTCCACCCTGGCGGCCGCGTCGCTTCTGCATGATGCAGGCGTGACCATCGCCTATACGACGGAAACGGCGGACGGCTATTTCAACGCCCGCCTGCTGGCTCAACATGCCGGCAATGCCGTCGCCCACGGCGTTTCCTGGGATGATGCGTTTGCAGCCATCACCTTGGTTCCAGCGCAGATTTATGGCGTGGCGTCACGTTATGGCGCGCTGGCCTCGGGATATGCCGGCGATGTCGTGGTGTGGGATGGCGATCCGCTGGAAGTCATGTCTGCACCGACGCATGTACTGATTGATGGGCAGGAAACGGACATGGAAAGCCGCCAGACCATGCTCCGCGACCGTTACATGGATATCACGGACGACACGCCATTTGCCTATCGGCGCTAGCGTTTCAGCCTTGTTACGTTGACACAACGCGACTTGTCCGTATTTTGCCGGACAAACGTGGCCGCGCCCTACGGCGCGGCCACTCTTGTTATAAGAGCACCAAGGACTCCATGACGTTCGACAATCTCGGGCTGAGCCCGAAACTTCTCGAGGCAATTGCTGCCGCCGGATATACAGAGCCGACCCCGATCCAGGCCGGCGCCATTCCACATGCAATCCAGGGCAAGGATGTTCTGGGTATAGCGCAAACCGGTACTGGCAAGACGGCATCCTTTACCCTGCCATTGATCGAAAAGCTCTCGCGTGGCCGCGCCAAGGCCCGTATGCCGCGCTCCCTGATCATCACGCCAACGCGTGAGCTGGCTGCACAGGTCGCCGAGAATTTCGAAACATATTCCGCTGGCCAGAAACTCAACATGGCCCTGCTCATTGGTGGTGTTGCCTTTGGCCCGCAGGAAGAAATTCTGAACAAGGGCGCGGACGTGCTGATCGCGACGCCGGGGCGCCTGCTGGACCATTTCGGGCGTGGAAAACTTTTGCTGACAGGTGTGCAATTGCTCATCGTCGATGAAGCAGACCGCATGCTGGACATGGGATTCATCCCTGATCTTGAAAAGATTTTCTCGCTGACGCCGCCGCGCCGCCAGACTCTCTTCTTCTCGGCCACGATGCCCAAGGAAATCAAGTCCCTCGTTGACCGCTTCCTCAAGAATCCCGAGCGTGTTGAAGTCGCCCGACCGGCGACGACCAGCGCCAATATCGAGCAATTCCTGGTCCGCATTCCCAGCTCCACACCGAAAGCCAAGCGCACCGCGCTTCGCCTTTCCATAGCCCGGGAAAACGTGCGCAATGGAATCATTTTCTCCAACCGCAAGCGCGATGTGGATATTGTCGCACGCAGCCTGCAGAAACACGGTATCTCGGCCGCGCCGATTCACGGAGATCTGGACCAGTCCGAACGCACCGCAACACTTGCCAATTTCAAGTCTGGCGAGCTGAAATTCCTGGTCGCATCAGATGTTGCGGCGCGCGGTCTCGACATCCCCGATGTCAGCCATGTCTTCAACTTTGATGTTCCTCATCATGCAGATGATTATGTCCACCGAATCGGCCGAACCGGTCGGGCGGGACGTCTGGGTGAATCTGTGACCATCGTCACTCCGGCGGATGACAAAGCCCTCTCCGCGGTGACCAAGTTGACCAAGAAGGAGATCCCGGATCTGGACCTCCCAGGTCTCGAAGCCGCTTTGGAAGACGCGAGCGATCGCAAGCCGCGCCGTAGCTCGAAACCCCGCAGGGCGGCCGAGAGCGACAAGGACAAGCCGAAGAGAGCTCCTGAGGAAAAAGTTCTGGAGAAAAAAACTCCGGAGCAAAAAGCTGGCAAGGCGCCCGAGAGAGCAACCGAGAAGCCACAGGCCAAGGAACCCAAGCGGTCTCGTCGTGATGACAATGATCGCAATCACAGACCGACTGTCGGCTTTGGCGACCACCTGCCGGATTTCATGCGATAGACTCACCCGCGCATCATCGGACCATGAACCATTCTGAAGGGCGCGATTCGTCCGGGAAACGCTCATACCGTATGAGCAATTTTTACCCAATCTTACACTTTGCCCTCTAGTGTCCGCCTCATGAGTGATGTGCGGGCATCCTCTTGAGTAGGGAAGGATTGACGGTGAACGGTCGACTTTTAGGAAATGAGGGACGGGATCACGCGCAAAAAGCGCTGAACCTCATGGAACAATTCAATGTTCCACCCACCCCGGAAAACTACGCCGTTTGGGTATCCTTTGCGACTGACAGCAATCCGGAACTCTGCACTTCGATCAAGGCCCGCATCGAATCAGAAGACGAGTTCACAGACGCTGTCAGCGCCGAACTCTTCGAACAGTATTTCCAGTGGAAAGCCATCCAGGACGCGATTCTGGAAAGCGGCGGTGCCATGTCCCGTGAACTGGGCGCTGTGAAACAAACTCTCGAAGCTGCTGAGCGCGACACCGCTGCTTACGGTCAGGCTTTGCAGGGCGCATCCACCGAGCTCAAGGATCTGCCGGATGATGACGGCATGAAGGTTCTTGTGGAGTCACTTGTCTCCGCGACCGCAAAAATGCAACGCCGCAGCCAGGACCTTGAAAAGCGATTGCAGGAAACCTCCAACGAGGTCACCCAGCTGCGCTCGAATCTGGAAAAGGTTCGCGAAGAAGCGATGACCGATTCCCTGACCGGCATCGCCAATCGCAAGCGTTTCGACGAAATTCTGCGCAAGGCTCGTCGTGACTCCGACACCTCGAAGAATCCGCTGAGTCTTGTGCTCTGCGACATCGATTTCTTCAAACGCTTCAATGACACTTGGGGTCATCAAACCGGCGATCAAATCATTCGTTTCGTCGCGGGCTGCCTGACACGCCATTCAGACGACAGTCACCTCGTAGCGCGTTATGGCGGTGAGGAATTTGCCATTGTCATGCCGGGAACGCCGCCTGCGGAAGCTGTGAAAGTCGCTGAAAAAATTCGCCGAACCGTCGAGAGCAAAAAGCTTCTCCGCAAATCGACCAATGAAGACCTGGGCAATATCACGGTGTCGCTCGGTGTCGCCAATTACACCGGGAATGAATCGGTGGAAGAGCTCATAGAGCGCGCCGACAGCAATCTTTACCGGTCCAAGACCGAAGGCCGTAATCGCCTGACCCAGGACGAGCCCGGTCGCAGCGCCAACGCCGCGTAACACGCTCATCCCTCTGAAACAAAGCCGCCCGTGGACTAGCTGTCTGCGGGCGGCTTTGTTTTCTGGAAGGACGACCGCGCAGCCCATGCCTCATAGAGGGCATTTATCTTGGGGCGCCCCTCGCGCCAGTCACTTCCCGGGTAGCGGAAATCGAGATAGCTGACAGCAACGGCAATGGTAAGTGCTCCCATCGTGTCCAGCTCCAGCCCCCGGTTGGCCTCAACTTCCAATACATCGAGCGTGCGGCTGATACCCGCTTCACGGCGGCCGATCCAGTAACTGGAATAGATGCTCTCATCACGCACCATCTCGACACGTCGCCCGACGGCCAGATCCAGCAAACCGCTGGCCAGGGCCTCGATACGCTGATCTTCCCAGTCATAACGCCAGGGATATTCAGCCTCTTCGTGCAGAATCTCGCCGATCAGCGTACTTTCCGGATATCCCTTGCCATCCCGGATCAGACAAGGGACCCGGCCCAGAGGATTGGCCTTGAGCAGGGTTTCACCATCTTCAAATGGATGCGCATCAATCTCCTCGACCTTTCCCTCCAGCCCCAGCTCCCGCACCAGAATTCGACATTTACGGGCATAGGGCGAAGTGTGCGAGACGAGGAGTTTCATCGGATCTAGGCCTCTTTGACGGGAATGATGGTGACGCTTTCGCCGCAACCACACGCATCGGTCTGGTTGGGGTTCTTGAATACGAACTTGGAATGCAACGCCGTCGTTTCGTAATCGATCTGTGTCCCGAGAAGAAAAAGCAGGGCTTTGGATTCAAGAACGATCTCAACGCCCTTGTCCGCAACGCGTTCGTCGAGCGCCTCCGGTGCCTCGACATACTCCAACACATATTCCATGCCGGCACAGCCGCCATTCTTGACACCGACACGCAGGAAACCCTTCTCGCGATCGGACATGATGGATTTGACACGTGCAGCAGCCGCATCAGTCAGGCTAACCGCCTTGGGTCGTTCACGCAGAGCCATGCTTGCCTCCTAGAACATGTTGAGCGCGAGACGCGCTTCGTCGGACATTCGAGCGGGTGTCCAGGGCGGATCAAAGGTCAATTCAACCATTGCCTTGGCGACGCCATCAACCTTCTCGACCGCCTCTTGAACCCAACCCGGCATTTCGCCGGCAACCGGACAGCCCGGCGCCGTCAGGGACATGACAACCTTCAAACTGCGATCATCTTCCAGATCGACCTTGTAGATCAGACCCAGCTCGTAGATATCGACCGGAATTTCCGGGTCGAATACGGTCTTGAGCGCCTCAACAATATCATCGGTGATGCGCGCCAGCTCATCGGCCGGAATAGCGCTGGCTTCCGCCGAGGGCAGCTCGGCAGAGGCTTCCGCGATGACATCCTCTACGGGAGCCTCGCCGGACAGGTCGATCACATCTCTGGCAGTGTTATCAGTCATTATGGTCACCTAGATGAGAAACTCGCGGGCCTTCTTCAAGGCCTCGACAAACGCATCGGCCTCTTCGACGGTGTTGTACACGGCGAAACTTGCGCGGCCAGTGGAACTGACACCCATACGCTGCATCAGCGGCTGAGCACAGTGATGGCCCGCGCGGATGGCAATTCCGTACTTGTCCACAATCTGCGCAATATCATGGGCGTGTGCCCCGTCGAGTGTGAAGGAGATGATCGCGCCCTTGTCCTGCGCCGTTCCGATGATTTGCAAACCATCGATATCGGCCAGACCTGCCATAGCGCGGTCAAGCAGCGCGCGCTCATGTTCGAGAATGGCCTGGCGGTCATATCGCTCCAGCCATCTGATCGCTGCACCCAAACCGATGGCGTCAGCGATCGGCGGCGTACCCGCCTCGAACTTATGCGGCACGTCGGCAAAGGTCACATGATCCTTGTAGACATCCGCGATCATCTCGCCGCCGCCATGATAGGGCGGCAAACGGTCCAGCCAGTCACCCTTGGCATAAAGCGCCCCAATGCCGGATGGGCCATAAAGCTTGTGCCCAGTAAACACGAAAAAATCGCAATCAAGTTCCTGGACATCGACAGGCAGGTGAACCGCAGACTGGGAACCGTCGAGCAATACCGGCACTTCCGCGGCGCGGGCGATGTCCATCACACGTGGGACATCCGTCACCGTACCCATGACATTGGACATGTGGGTGATGGTGATCAGCGCAGTCTTGGGACCCACCAATTGCGCCAGATGCGCATAATCGATTGTGCCGTCATCAGTGACATCGACCCATTTCAGCTCAAGGCCGATACGATCCGCCAACAGGCGCCAGGGAACGATATTGGAGTGATGCTCGGCCTCGGTCAGTACAATCTCGTCGCCGGCTTTCAACATCTGGCCGAAACTGGCCGCCAGCAGGTTGATGGCCTCGGTCGTACCGCGCGTGAAGACGATCTGGTTGGTGCTGGGCGCATTGAGGAAACGGCGAACATCCTCACGCGCAGCCTCGAAAGCTTCCGTGGTCTCATTGGCCAGGGTGTGCAGGCCGCGATGCACATTGGCGTATTGCGCGCGGTAAACACCCGCCACGCTCTCGATGACAAATTCAGGCTTCTGGGCCGATGCCGCGCTGTCGAGATAGACCAGCGGTTTATCATTCACCTGGCGATGCAGGATCGGGAATTCACCGCGAATGGCATCGATATCGAGCGGTAGTTTGACCGGTGTCTGGACCGTCATGCGATCTCTCCCAGGCGCTGGCGCAACAAGCCGGATACCTCTTCGCGAAGCGCTTCATTGGAAATGAGATCAAGCGGTTCCGTCAGGAAACTTTCAATCAGCATCGCCCGCGCCTTGATCTCGGACAGGCCACGCTGGCGCATGTAAAAGAGTGCCGTCTCATCAATCGCGCCCAACGCATTGCCGTGCGCGCACTGGACATCATCCGCATAGATCTCAAGCTCGGGTTTGGCGTCGATCTCGGCGCGTTCATCCAGCATCAGCGCGCGATGAGTCATCTTGGCATCGGTCTGCTGCGCGGCCTGCTCGACCTTGAACTTGCCCTGGAACACGCCCTGGGCACGGGCCGCAGCGGCCCCTTTGACCAGCTGGCGGGTGATACCGCCGGGACCGGTGTGGGTGACCGTGGAGGTGAAATCGGCGTGGCGACCTGCTTCAAGCAGGTAGACGCCGCCCATCTCGACAACCGCGCCCTCACCGGCATGGCTGATATGGGTTTCATGGCGAGAGAGTTTGGAACCGAATGAGAGCTCGACCTGGCGATAGGTGGCGTTTTTGGCCACGCGAACGCGGCTGCGCACGACAGGGACCGCATCGACCGGCAGATCGCTACGGACAACACGTTCCAGCCTTGCGCCCTCGCCCAGCGTGATTTCCAGGCGAATGTTCGGGAAAGCACCACCGGCTATGAGATGCGTTTCATCCAATGTGACAGACACGCCAGCCGGAACAACAATCTCGAGGCTGCCTACTGATACACCTGCGCGCGCATCGATCGTCAGCGCCGCATCGGTGCCCAGGCCGACCTGCTCGGGAGCAACCTCGCCATCGAGCAAAATCCGTGTTTCGCCCGCCTGATCGATGCCCTGGCTAGCCCGGCGCAGATCCGACCATTTCCACGCTTCCGCGCGTTTGGTTGGCAAGCCGTGATCAATGACAGCCTGGCGAGCGGCTGCCCGCCAATCTTCCGCTCCATCAAGCAGATCGATCAGGGTCTGTTCGGCCGGAGTGCGGGAAATAACGCCCATCAGGCCACCTCATCTATGAATTTGTCATAGCCTTCCGCCTCCAGCTCATGGGCCAGTTCCGGGCCGCCGGACGTGACGATCCGGCCATCGGCCATGACGTGGACGACGTCCGGTTTGATATAGTCGAGCAGGCGCTGATAGTGGGTGATGACGAGCATGCCGCGATCCGCAGAGCGCAGCGTGTTGACGCCTTCGGCCACGGTTTTCAGTGCGTCGATATCGAGGCCACTATCGGTCTCGTCGAGGATGAGGAATTTGGGTTCCAGGACCAAGGCCTGGAGGATTTCCATGCGCTTCTTCTCGCCGCCGGAGAAGCCGACATTGACCGGACGTTTGAGCATTTCCATCGACACGCCGAGCGCCTTGGCCTGCTGGCGGATAAACTTCATGAAATCCGGCGCCGACATCTCCTCTTCGCCGCGCGCCGTGCGCTGGGCGTTGAGCGCTTCCTTGAGAAAGGTGATGGTCGGCACGCCGGGGATCTCGACGGGATACTGGAAGGACAGGTAGAGGCCCTTGGCGGCACGCTCCTCAGGGTCGAGCTCGCCGAGTTCCTCGCCGAGAAACGCCATCTCGCCATCGGTGATTTCATAGCCGTCACGGCCGGTCAGGACATAGGACAGGGTCGACTTGCCCGACCCGTTCGGGCCCATGATGGCGTGAACTTCGCCGGCCGGAACTTCGAGCGAGAGGCCCTTGAGAATGGCCTTTTCCTCGCCGTCCTGGGTTTCGACCTTGTTGTGGAGATTATTGATTTTCAGCATTTTAGCTCTCATCACCACCGGAAGATTCCGGTTCAGAAAAATAGTAGGCAACAGCGAAACCGGCTCCGAGGATCAAACCCGAAGCGAGAACATTGCCTTCATAGGCGCCGTCATTGACCGATATGGGGTGATCGGTCGGGATCCAAAAACCACCAACCACTCCGGCGACAATGACGATGATCCAAAGCACGCCGATGGCGTTGGCGGGCCGGAAGCTCACGCCGTAGCCGCTACGACGCATTGCTCCCCATCGGCGATAGAACCAAGGGGTCATCGCTGCCTCCCCGGCGCATAGGCGGGCAAGACCAAACGGATCATTCGAACACCTCTTCACAGGCACTCAACAAGGCATCCGGATCCAGCCCGGCGTCCGGCGTTGGTTCAAATACGAACCGACAGGCCTCCGCCTGCCAATTAGCGACCATCTCGTAAACCGGCTCGA
>CBFHQE010000050.1:0-19289 GCA_965657935.1 Maricaulis sp.
CAGGCCGACACGCGGACGACGCCAGCGATCTCCCATCAGGCGGACAGACGCGGCGCTGGAACGGCCCTCGATGCGGATGCTGGCAATGCGGTTGCGCAGATCCAGTGGCAGGGTCATCTCGACCCGGCTGCGTCCTTCATCGCTGGTGAATGCAGCGTCGGCCCGGGCAATGGCGCGGCCATCAGTGCCAAGGGCGACAATGCCAACGGTGGCCGGAAGCTCCCGCATCGAGCGCAGAACATCGACGGCCAGTCCATCGGTCGTCACTTCTGGTGGGGCCAGCGCATAAGCCCCGCGTCCGGCATCCGGTTCGATCAGACGGACAGTGCCCACATCGTTGAGTGCGTCAGCGAGAGCGCGTGAGCCCGGGCTTTGTGTTCCATCGCTGAGCCAGGTAATCGCAAGATCATCAGCCAGCGCGTCCTGTGAGATCGCATCATCCAGGCGCTCCGCGGCCGTAGCCCGGTCGACAGGCCAGGCTTGTGGACGGGCGCTCTCGAGCAGACGAAGCGCGGTGTCCGCGCTATCGAGGCGGATCGGCGCGGGCGCGCTTTCTCCCGGGGCTGTGAACAGCAGCGCCACGAGGCGGTTGTCGCGTTCAGCATCATTGATCAACAGCTCGGCGCGGCGTGCGGTTTCCGGCCAGGAATTTGCTGCGGCCCAGCCATTATCGACCACGATCAGCGCCGGGCGCTCCTCGTTTTCGACAGCGGGCGGTGTCCAGATCGGACGGGACAGTCCAAGGATGATCAGGGCCGCGATCAGCAGACGGAAGATGATCAGCCACCACGGCGCATGGTGGGGTGTCTCGGTATCATCCGGAGCGCCCAGCAAAAGGCGCAGCGGCGGAAAGATGGCGCGTTTGGGCGCTGGCGGCGTGGCTCGCAGCAGCAGCCAAAGCGCCGGCAAAGTCAGCAGGCCAGCCAGTGCCAGCGGTGCGCCAAAGGAGAGGGGCCCCAGTCCAAACATCAATCAGACATCCCTTGCCAGTGCGCGATAAAGCGCGAGAACAGCGCTGGTTGCCGTCTTGTCGGTGCGGTGCGTGACAATGGTCCAGCCATATTGACGCGCGAGATCGGCCAGCGCGTCGCCATGTTCCCGCCAGCGCTCGCGGTAGGTCTTGCGGGCTTCCTCCGCTCGGCCAAAGAGCAGGCTGTCGCCGGAGTTCGGGCGTTCAAAACGCGTGCGGCCGGAATAGGGGAAGTCCTCTTCCGCCGGGTCGATAATGCGCAACATCACGCCTTGGGCTTCCATCACGGCAAAACGAGACAGCCGCGCAGCCCAGGTCTCGATCGGGTCGAGAAAGTCACTCGCCAGAACGACACGGCCAAAACGGCTGATCTCCGGTGCTTCAACGGCATTCTCGGCACCAGGCCCCAGCACGAGGCGGCGGGAAACCCGCTCCAAGCCTAGCGCACCCGTACGCGGAATGGCACTCTCGCCCAGCACGGAGACACGTTCACCGCCCTGGGTCAGCAGGGCGGCGACGGCGATCTGGCAAACGGCAGCGCGGTCCAGCTTGGTTGGTGCGTGTTTGCTCGAATTGTACTGCATCGAGGACGAGCCATCGCGCCACAACCAGATCGTATTGGCCGCTTCCCACTCATTTTGGCGTACGAAAAGCTGGTCAGACCGGGCGGATTGACGCCAATCAATTGCCGCGCGCCCGTCTTCGGGACGATGGTGGCGAAATTGCCAGAAGGTCTCGCCGATACCGGAACGCCGACGGCCGTGCACACCCTGCGCGACAGTCGCAGCAATGCGTTCTGCCTCGGCCAGCAGGGAAGGCAGGCTGGCCGCCGCCTCTTCGCCTTCGTGGCGCAAAGAGACGATGCGGGCTTCCTTATGGCGATCAACGCCCTGGCTCATGGTTTACGCCGCCTGGTCCGCGAGGGTCTGGATAAGACCTTCCAGCGTATGGCCATCCGCGCGGGCCGCGAAGGAGAGGGCCATGCGGTGTTTGAGGATCGGCTCGGCCAGCGCAGCCACATCCTCGGTGGATGGGGCCAGACGGCCTTGCAACAGCGCACGGGCGCGGCACGCCAGCATCATGGCCTGACCTGCGCGGGGGCCCGGACCCCAGGACACGCCTTCACGAACGGCATCGATCTCGCTTTCGTCCGGACGCGCCAGGCGCAGCAGGTCGAGAATGGATTCGAGCACTTTCTCGCCAACCGGCAGTCGGCGAACGAGGGTTTGCAGCTTGATGATCTCATCCGCGTTAAGGACTTCGATCGCCTCGGCAGATGTCGCCCCGGTGGTGGCCAGCAGGACCTGGCGCTCGGCGTCGCGATCCGGGTAAGGCACATCAACACGCAGAAGGAAGCGGTCGAGCTGGGCTTCCGGCAGGGGGTAGGTGCCTTCCTGCTCGATCGGGTTCTGGGTCGCCAGGACATGGAAGGGGTGCGGCAGGTCGTGGCGTTCACCGGCGACAGTGACATGGCCTTCCTGCATGGCTTGCAGCAGAGCAGCCTGGGTGCGCGGGCTGGCGCGGTTGATCTCGTCTGCCATCAACAGGCGGCAGAAAATCGGGCCGGGCAGGAAGCGGAAATGGCGTTTGCCATCATCGGATTCTTCCAGGATTTCCGAGCCGAGAATATCGGCCGGCATCAGGTCCGGGGTAAACTGGATACGCTTGGTGTCCAGGCCCGTCGCAACAGCAATGGTTTCTACCAGGCGTGTCTTGGCCAGGCCGGGCGCGCCGACCAGCAGTGTGTGGCCACCGGACAGGAGAGCGGTCAGGCAAAGCTCGACCTCTTTTTCCAGGCCGAAAATGACGCGTCCGATGCTGTCCTTTACGGCCGCGAGGCGCGCTGTAGCTGCATCTGCTTCGGCGATCAGGTCTGCGCCGGGTTCAATCGTGTCGGTCATCGTCCTAAATTCCCTTCCGAAACAGATGACTTATATGTCTTTCAACGTGCGTCGAGCATGGCGTTGCAGGAACGAGGTGTCCATGCCTACTGATACCGAAATGACCAACGGATTGCAGTCGCTGCTCAAGGCAGCTGAAAGCGCCGGCGAGGGCTTGCCCCCCGTCGATCGCTGGAATCCGGAGTATTGCGGCGATATGGACATGGTCATCAAACGTGATGGCTCCTGGTGGCATGACGGCACGCGTATAACTCGGGAACGTCTGACACGCTTGTTTTCGACAATCTTGCGTAAAGATGACGACGGCGTTCATTATCTCGTCACACCGGTCGAAAAAATCGGCATTCAGGTCGAGGTCGCGCCCTTCCTGGCCGTGCGAGTCGACCGGGTTGGCGACGGCCCGGATCAGCAACTGCTATTCACAACAAATTTCGGTGATGTGGCCAAGGCAGGACCGGATCATCCCATTGAAATCAGCTGGGATGCCGATCGCGAGGAACCGGTACCGGTGGTCCGGATTCGCGGAAAGCTTGATGCCTTGATGTCGCGGCCGGTCTTTTATGAGCTCGCTGACATCGCCGTCGAGCATGAGGGGCTTAGCGGTGTCTGGAGCCAGGGCGCATTCTACCCGTTGGAGGTCGATGGTGCAGACACCTGAAGCCTTTTTGCGACGCCTGCAGGATCGGCTGGACCCGGTCGACAGTTCAAGCGCGTTGCCGGTGCGCGGTGATGGAGACCTGAACGGTGCGCCCTCTCCGAGCGGTCGTGAATTGCGGCCCGCTGCGGTCATCGCGCCTTTATTGCTGCATGACGGACCGCCGCGCTTCCTGTTCACCGAACGCGCCGCTCATCTCAGCCAGCATGCGGGTCAGGTGAGTTTTCCCGGCGGGCGTGTCGACCCCACGGATCTGACACCCGCTGACGCCGCGGTGCGCGAGCTCAAGGAAGAGGTCGGCATCGACCCGCTCTATGTCGATATGGTGGGGCGTTTCGACAGTTATGAGACCGTAACGGGATATGAGGTCCAGCCCTTCGTGGGAATCGTGCGGCCAGGATACCGCTTGTCGATTGACCCGAATGAGGTTGCTCTGACCTTTGAGACGCCGGTTGATTTCCTCATGAACCCGGCCAATCACGAGCGCCATAGTCGCACCTGGCAGGGTCGAGAACGGCATTTTTATGCGATGCCGTGGAATGGGCACTATATATGGGGGGCGACAGCAGGCATGCTGAAGTCGCTTTACGACAGGCTTTACGGGTAGATCATGGTCCGCATCACAATCATAGAAATCCTGTCCTTCCTGTTGCCGTTCGGGCTGTTCTTCATCTGGAGAACCGTCAGCACGTCAGAGGCTGCGGCGAAACCGGCGCCGATCCTGCGGCTTGCTGCGGCGGGTGCAGCGACCGCGGTTGTGGTGATGATCGGGCTGGTTCTGCTCGACAGCGCCCGGGGCGGACATGAGGGCGATCAATATGTGCCATCGCGCCTTGTCGATGGGGAGATCCAGCCCGGGTATTTCATCCGTTCCGACGAGGAGGCTGAAGCCCCGGATGAAGACGCAGAGGACGACGCAGAAGACCCGCCCAACGACGAGCCTCAATGAACGACACTCTTCTCGACCCGGCTGAACACCGCTGGATGAACGCTCCGGAGACGCGGGCCGTCATCGATATGCTGGAAACAGAGCGCCCTGGCGGGTCTCGTTTCGTCGGCGGCTGTGTGCGCAATGCCCTGCTGGGCAAGCCCGTCGCGGATGTTGATATCTCCACGAAAATCCTGCCACAGCGTGTGCTGGAAATTGCCGGGGTGGCTGGATTGAAGGCGATCCCCACCGGCATCGAGCACGGAACCATCACGGTGGTATCCGGTGGGGTTCCCTATGAAATCACCACCTTGCGCAAGGATGTGGCGACCGACGGGCGGCGCGCGGTCGTCGAATTCTCGGATCGGTGGGAGGACGATGCCCGGCGCCGCGATTTTCGCCTGAACGCGCTGTACACGGATTTCCACGGAAAAATTCATGATCCGACTGGCGGCCTCGCGGACCTTCCCGAGCGGCGTTTTGTCTTTGTCGGGGATGCCCGCCAGCGCATTCGAGAAGATTATCTTCGCACATTGCGGCTCTTCCGTTTCCAGGCCTGGTATGGCTCAGGTGACCCGGATCGGGAGGCGATAACAGCGGCTTATGATTTGAGAGATGGGTTGTCCACGCTCTCTGCCGAGCGGGTGTGGTCCGAGCTTAAGAAACTCCTCGCAGCGCCGGACCCCCGTCGCTCGGTCGAGTTGATGCAAGCTGGAGGAATATTGAATCAATTGCTTGGAGTGAACGGATCCTTAAGAGTCCTGACCGCAATCATTGATCAAGATGATGAATTCGGATTAGCGCCTGACGCCTTGTTGCGATTCGTGGCGCTGGCCGATGGCGGACCGGAAAGGATCAGGACCATGGCTGCAAACCTGAAAATGTCCAATGCTGAAGCACAACGCCTGCAGGGCGCGGTAGACCCGTCTGCCCGCGAGGATGTTCACGCTGCCTTTGGGGATCTCGCTGCTGCCGAACGGGCCATCATGGCCTTGGGCGCACGGGCCTTTGAAGACCAGGCTCGCCTGGCTGCTGCCGGCGAAACGGCTCCGCCGCCGCGTGACTGGCGTCTGCTGGCCAAATTCGCTGCGGAATGGAAACAGCCGGACTTCCCCGTCAATGGCGGGGATCTCATCCTGATGGGTTATGAGCCGGGCCCGATGCTGGGTGATGCGCTTGACGAGCTGAAGGCGCACTGGGTTTCCGAGCGCTTCGAGCCGGGCAAGGAAGACCTGCTGGCACGCCTCAAGCACTAGCGTCTCTACCGATTGCGAAAAAAAGCCCCGACCATCCGGCCGGGGCTTTTTCGTATCTACCAGTCTGCATCAAGATAAAGCGCTGTCATGGCCAGCGTGTCGACAAGACCGTGCGCCAGGATGAGTGGCCAGAGATTTCGTTTGTAGAGCAAATAGAGCGTGCCGAGTGCCAGGGCGATGGTGCCGGTCACCACGAGGCCACGAACGCCCTGATAATACATATGGGCGAAGCCGAAAATCAGGGCGGGGATGAGGACACTGAGAACGGCATGCATGGGAATGCCGGCGAAGATGCGCTCGACCCGGCTGACCAGCACGGCGCGGAAAAACATTTCCTCGCCGAAGGCCGCACTGGTCCAGACGATGGCGAGCCACATCAGATAGACGGGCAGATTGCCTGCGATATTGCCCCAACGGGCTTCCACACCCTCGGGCAGGGTATCCGTGCTCCACAAACCGGCGGCATCGCCCAGATAGGCGGTTGCCACACCGCTGCCCAGGATGGCCACGATCGCCAGCAAGGTCTGGGGCAGGACGAGCAGGCTGGATTTCCAGCCCCGAGGCCGGGCCATGCCCAGACCTGACCAGGTTTCGCCGCGATGGTGCAGATAAACGGTGGCGACGCTCAAGACGATCAACAGGGAGAGCGGTCCGGAGAATTTCCAGATGAACGGGTCCAGGATCGCCTTGGAGCCAAAGGCGATGGTGATCGCGGCCAGCAATTCAAGTGCAGCACGAGATCGCGAGGGGGAGGTGTCAGTCATTCTTTTTCTATTTGGAACGGGGCGGACCCCAACAACATTCCACCGAGATAAAGCCTGCTTGCACCGATTTATTGAATGATCGTGCCGTGGGTCTGTGTATCGAGGATTTTCAGCCAGGCTTTTGGTGTGACCCCGAAATTGGCCTTGAACTGGCGGGTCAGATGCGCCTGGTCGGAAAAGCCGGTGGCGCAGGCTGCGCTGGCCAGGGCCGTGCCCCTGGCGATCAGGGTGCGGGCAGCGTCAAGACGGCGCAGGGTGACGTAACGATAGGGGCTGGTGCCCATCAACGCGCGGAAGTCACGTGCAAGATTCCAGCGGGAACGAGCTGTGGCGGCCTCCAGCGCATCCATCGTGATGGGGTGGTTGAGATGTGCAAGAGTAAATTCGCGCGCGCGAATGACAGCCCTGTGATCGATTGAACGCTCAGGCGCTGGCCCGGTATCGATTTCGCACAGCCTGTCTGCCAGTTCGGTCATCGCCGCGCTCCAGTCGAGCGCATCGACCGGCGTGGCAAGGTCGCGGACCAGGCCATGCACCAGCGCGATCAGGCCCGGATCCGTGCTGCGGCCTCCTTCGATAAAGGGCAGGGCGCGACCGGCCAGCGCGTCTTCAAACGCCTCCGGGCGGATGTTGATGCCGCGATAGCCAAAAGCCTCGTCCGTGCCGGCCATGCCGTCATGCAACTCGTCCGGATGCAGGATGACCAGCTCTCCCGGCAGGGAGTGCCGGCAGGACCCGCGATATTCGAAACTCTGCACGCCCTTCAGGGTCAGGGCGAAGGTATAGGTGTCGTGGCGATGCGGCGCGAAGGCGTGTCCGCTGAACAGCGCTTCAAAGCGTTTGTGCGGTCCGGCTGCTGTGGTGACTCGTCCGTTTTGCATGTGTGTTCGCCCTTGTCTCATCATCGATGAGATGTTTCCCGGGGCGATATCGGATGCAATCGTTGTGCTGCCAAGCGGGAACGCTTCCAGGCGAGTCCCGATCGGGGTCAGGGCCACTTCGCCTCGGGCGGCATGGAGGACAGGATCGACTTCACATTGCCACCGGTTTCCAGGCCGAACTTGGTGCCGCGGTCATAGAGCAGGTTGAACTCGGCATAACGGCCGCGACGGACGAGTTGTTCCTCGCGCTGGTCGGCAGTCCATGTCTCGCTCATACGGCGACGCACCAGCGTTGGGTAGACATCCAGGAAGGCGAGGCCGACATCGCGCGTGAAGGCAAAGTCCTCATCCCAGTCGCCGGTATTGTGACGGTCGTAGAAAATCCCGCCAATGCCCCGCGGCTCGTCCCGGTGGGGTAGGTAGAAATACTCGTCGCACCACTTCTTGAAGCGCTGGTGATAGTCCTCGCCGTGTTTGTCACAGGCCGTCTTGCAGGCGGCATGGAAGTCCTTGGCATCGGGGTGAGCCTGGGTGCGGGCACTGTCGAGCACCGGGGTCAGGTCCATGCCGCCGCCAAACCACCACTTCGTCGTGGTGATGAAACGCGTATTCATGTGCACGGCCGGAACATTCGGGTTCCACATGTGGGCGATCAGGGAAATGCCGGACGCCCAGAACCTTGGATCTTCCTCGGCGCCGGGAATCTGTTTGCGGAATTGTTCCGAGAACTCACCGTGCACGGTCGAAACATGCACGCCGACCTTCTCGAACAGGCGCCCGCGCATGATCCCCATCTGGCCGCCACCCTGGTCGTCGTGACCTGCGCCGCGTGTCCAGTCCTCATACGCGAACCGGCCGGGTTCACCGGGATAGAGCTCTGTCGGGGCCTCGTCTTCCAGGCGTTCAAACGCGGCGCAGATCTGGTCGCGCAGGTCTTCGAACCAGGCCCGGGCAGAGGCACGGGCGAGATCGATATTGAGTGCTTGTTCCGTCATGTCGACATGCATACGCGCTGGGGCGCGTCTGGCAATAGGCAAGAGGTGTTACGCATTGCCGTTATTCTGCGTTGGCTGCGCTCAGGCGCTGATAGGCCTGCATCTGGACGGAAATCTGCCAGGCCTGAAACTCTGACAGCATGAGATGCTGGTCGCCATCCACATCGATCTCGACCATGGGGGCAACCGACACCCAGTTCGCGCCCTATCGCGGTCACCGGCGATACAGCCACACGGGTGGCGATGTCGGCTTTGCCGCCTATCTCGCCGTATTCCCGGATGACCACGTCGGCATCGCCCTGATGACGAACTCACCGATGGCCATGCCGACGCAGGAGATATTACGGACCGCTGTGCGCGGCGCTTTCGATCTTTATATCGACTAGCCAGCCGAAGGTGTGGACTTGCGGCGATGGACCCGGCGTCGTCCCTGACCCGCGCCTGCAGACTTGGACTGGCCGCCTTCGGAACTGGCCGATCGTGCTTTCGGCTTGCCGCCCTGTTTGCTCTTGTCGCCACCCGGTTTGGCCTTGTTACCTGCCGGGCGCCCACGCCGGTGGCCACCGCCACCACCGCCACCACCGCCGCGTCTGCCGCCGCCGCCACCGCTGCCGGGGCGTTTGGCGCCCTTGGGGACTTCCAGCTCTGCACCAAAGGCGGTGAGATGTCGGCCGATCAGCTTTTCGATATCCCGCAACAGGATACGGTCACCCGGCTCAACCAGGGAGATGGCGATGCCGTCTGAACCGGCCCGCGCGGTGCGGCCGATGCGGTGGACATAGGCTTCAGGCACATTGGGCAAGTCGAAATTGATGACATGGCTGACGCCTGGAATATCGATGCCGCGCGCTGCGATATCCGTCGCAACCAGGATGCGGACAGAACCTTCCCGGAAGGCGGCGAGCGCCTTTTCGCGCTGGTTCTGCGACTTGTTGCCGTGAATGGCGACGGCCTTGAGGCCGTCTTTTTCCAGATTGCTGACGACCCGGTTTGCACCGTGTTTCGTCCGGGTGAAGACAATGGCGCGTTCCATTTCACGCGGAGCCAGAAGATCGCGCAGAGCCGCTCGCTTCTCACTTTGCTCCAGCAACTGGACATCCTGTTCGATCCGTTCGATCGGCGTGGATTGCGGCGCGACGGATACCTCTACGGGATTGGTCAGGAAGTCCTCGGCCAGCTTGCGGATCTGTTTCGGCATGGTGGCCGAGAACAGGATGGTCTGGCGTGTGCGGGTCAGCTTGGCCATCAGCTGGCGAATGGTCGGCATGAAGCCGAGATCCAGCATCTGGTCGGCTTCGTCCAGCACGACCGTGTCGACCCGGTCGATACGCAGCGCGCCTGTGGAGATATGGTCCATCAGACGGCCCGGCGTGGCGATCAGCATGTCGACACCGGCCTCAAGCGCCTTGATCTGGGGGCGTGGCTTCACGCCGCCGAAGACCGTGGTCAGTCGCAGCTTGGTATTCTGGGCGTAGCGCGAAGCGTTGTCTTCGATTTGTGCCGCGAGCTCGCGTGTCGGCGCCAGCACCAGGGCGCGACAACGGCGCGCGCCGACCGGTTGTTCGTGTTGAAGCAGGCGGTGCAGCAATGGCAGGGTGAAGGCCGCCGTCTTGCCGGTGCCTGTCTGGGCGATACCGACCAGGTCGGAGCCGGTGAGAAGCTTCGGGATGGCGCGAGCCTGAATCGGGGTCGGGGTCGTATACCCGGAAGAGTCGATGGCCTGGATGAGGGGTTTGGCGAGGCCAAGATCGTGAAAATGCGTCAAAACAATACCTGTACACGCCAGCTTGCGGCGCAAGCTGGTCGGGGTGGGTGAACGTGATGAGCGTGGGTCAGCCGTCCGGCGGGCGATGAATTCACAGATGAATTCGCGGGAGCGCTGCAAAGCGCGTAAAAGCGGGCCACGAACTTTGTAAACAAAGGTCCACGCCGTGGCGGTGCGTGCGGTATGCTCGGTTTTGTCCTCGCCGACAAGTTATTTCGTTCGAGATGTGGCCCGACCGACTGAAGTCCCTGCCTTGTTCTTGCCGGTGTAACCGACCTAGTCTGGCTCCAGAACGGGGAAAGACATGGACTTAACGAGCATCTTGTTGGCAGGCCTTGGTGGCGCGCTGGGCGCCGGAGTGGGTATACTTGTAGGGTCCAGATTGCCTGGACGTTCTGACAGGCTCGGCGTGCGACAGGGCGTTACCATCGCTCTTGCGGTGGCCGGGGCACTGGTCATGCCGATCGCGGCCGCGCCACTGCTGTCCGGCGAGCGTGAAGCCAGTGACACCCGCAATATCGGCGCCGAGATCGACAACATGTTCGCGGAGAACGAGATGTTCGAGGCGCTCGCGACCGTTGACCCGGACGCGCAGCACCGCATGCGCGAGCGCGCGGTCGAGGCCTACCGGTCGGAGGGCGCCGAGCGTGCAGAACAGGTCATCTATGAAGAGGCTTTTGTTCTGGGCCAGACTGCGGTGATGGTGTACGGCCCGCGAGCAACGGACGAGGCCCTGTTGATGTTGCAGCGGACCTTGCTGGCCGTGGCGCGTAATCTCATCGATGAACCGGCCTATTGTTACACGCTGCTGTATTCCGGCATCGCCCCTCAGAATATCACCTCGCAACAGGCGCTTGAGGCGGGGCGCCACCCAGCCTACGCGCGGATGCAGGATGCGATGGTGGCCCTGGTCCTGGCCGCAGGACCGGAGATAATTCCGCACAATGCCGACCGCGCGGCCCTGGGGACGGGCGAATTGCAGGGCTTCGTCTTCAATAATTATGACGAGAACCGACTGCGCTATTTCTCGGGTTATCAGCCGCGCACGGATGCGGAATTCGCGCAGGCCTGTGATGCGATGGCGGATCTGCTGGAATTTCAGCTCAACCATGAATACGCGGCAGACATGGTCCGCGCAGGTCTGTCGGGCGGCTAGCGCAACTGCCTTTGAGCCTCTGCCAGCGCGATGCCGGCAGAGACGACGACGTTCAATGAACGTGTTTCCGGACGAATCGGGATGAAGACGTGTGCGTCGGACTGATCATGCACCGCGTCCGGAACGCCCGCACTTTCCCGACCAAATAGCAGTCGGTCATCCGGGCGGAAATTGAAGTCCCACAGATTGTCGGCGCCGCGGGTCGTAAACAGAACGAGGCGACCTTTTGACGCGGGCGGGGAGGTCAGATACTGGCTCCAGGAGCTATGCCTGACAGGGGAAATGGACGCTTGGTAGTCCATAGCAGCCTTGCGAATGCCCTTGGCTGTAAGGGGAAAGGCACAGGGCTCGATGACATCGAGATCCGCCCCGAAACAGGCCGCGACTCGCATCGCTGCCCCGAGGTTTTGCGGAATATCTGGTTGAAAAAAAACGATCCGCATTTTAAGCCGCGCACAAGCCAAGAGTCCGGAAGAGTGTGCGGCAACGCGCCGCGTACGCGATCCGCCTTACGGCGATAGGTTATAGTCGTCAAACCTGTGAATGCAGATTTGATGATTTTCTGGGGCAGGGACACGCAATCGCGTGGACCCGTAAACACGAAGAGAAGAGGTCGGCTCGTGACGGAACACAACGGCGCGCCCGACGGACACGGTCAAGAACCGTCCCGTCGCGACTTCATCTATATCGCTGCAGGCGGCGCGGCCGCTGTCGGTGGCGGTCTTGTAGCTTGGCCGTTCGTCGACCAGATGAACCCGGCAGCGGATACGCTCGCTCTGGGTTCCATCCGCGTCGATGTCTCGCAGGTCTCTGCGGGATCGGAGATCACAGTGATGTGGCGCGGGGCGCCGGTCTTCATCCGTCATCGTACGGAAGAGGAGATCGCCGAAGCCCGTGACGTTGACCTGTCGGCCTTGCCGGATGAAGACGCACGCAACGAGAACCTGCCTGAGGGCACACCGGCCTATGACGCCAACCGCGTCCTTCGTCCGGAATTCCTGATTGTCAAAGGCAATTGCACTCACCTTGGCTGCGTTCCGACGAGCCAGGAAACCTCTCAGGGTGGTGAGTACGAGGCCTGGTACTGTCCGTGCCACGGCTCGCACTACGACAAGTCCGCACGCATCCGTCGCGGACCGGCTCCGGAGAACCTTCCGGTTCCGGATTATTTCTTCGAAGCTGAGACGGTCGTGAAACTCGGCCTGTCTGGCGAAGAAGCAGCAAACTCGGGGTGGGCAGTAGCATGAGCGGACCTTCGACCTACGAACCGAAATCCGGCTTCACGCGTTGGCTAGATGATCGTCTGCCGATCATCCGCCTGGGCTGGGACAGCTTTGTTGATTTCCCGACGCCGCGTAACCTGAACTACTGGTGGACGTTCGGCGGCATTCTCGCGATCTTCCTGATGATCCAGATCATCTCCGGTATCATTCTGGCGATGCACTATGTGCCGCACGAGAGCATGGCTTTCGACAGTGTCGAGCGCATTCGTCGCGACGTGAATTTCGGCTGGATGATCCAGTCCATGCACGCCAATGGCGCCGCCTTCTTCTTTGTTGCGGTCTACCTGCACATGTTCCGCGGTCTCTATTACGGTTCCTACAAGGCGCCGCGCGAGATCCTGTGGATCCTGGGTGTCGTGATCTACCTGCTGATGATGGCCACGGCCTTCATGGGCTACGTCCTTCCGTGGGGCCAGATGTCCTACTGGGGCGCGATGGTGATCACCAACCTGATCGGTGCGTTACCGTTTGTCGGTGACGCGATCCGCGAGTGGCTTTGGGGCGGTTTCTCCGTCGGTCAGGCCACGCTGAACCGCTTCTTCTCCCTGCACTACTTGCTGCCGTTTGTGATTGCTGGCGTTGTTGGCTTGCACATCTGGGCCCTGCACGTGCCGGGCAATGGCAACCCCGTCGGGCTGGACGTCCGCAAGGGCGATGTCGGCAAGAAAGACACCCTGCCTTTCCACCCGTATTACACGGTCAAGGATGGCTTCGCGATTATTGTCTATATGATGGTCTTCGCGACGTTTGTCTTCTTCATGCCGAACGCCCTGGGTCACGCGGACAACTTCATCGAGGCCAACCCGCTGTCGACGCCGTCGCACATCGTTCCGGAATGGTATTTCCTGCCCTTCTACGCGATCCTGCGTGCGGTCACCTTCGACATCGGCCCGATCGACGCCAAGCTGGGCGGTGTCCTGGCCATGTTCGGCGCCATCGCGATCCTGTTTGTCCTGCCTTGGCTGGACACGTCTCGTGTGCGCTCCATGCGTTACCGTCCGCTGACACGCTGGTTCTTCATCTTCTTCGTTCTCACCTGCCTGGGTCTGGGCTGGTGTGGTGCGAAGAACCCGGATGACCTGTTGTTCGTCATGGGCCACGACGCCGAGGGCAATGAAGTGGGCTTCAAATTCCTGTGGTTCGGTCAGCTTCTGACCCTGTACTACTTCGCCTATTTCCTGGTGGTCCTGCCGGTCATGGGTCTCATCGAAAAGCCGAAGGAACGTCCAGCCTCCATCGAGGCGGCGGTCCTGGGCACAGACAAGTCCTAAGGGAGCGACGATCATGAAAATGGTTCACATCATCGCCGCTGGCCTGGCCGCTCTGGGCCTTACCGCTACGGCTTCCGCCTTTGAGGGTGATGCGCACACGCCGCATGCCCATCACTGGCACCAAAATGGCCCGTTCGGAACTTATGATCGCCTGGCGATCCAGCGCGGCTTGCAGGTCTATCAGGAAGTCTGTGCGTCCTGTCACTCGCTTGACCTGATCAGCTTCCGCAATCTGGGTCAGGTGGGAGGTCCGTTCGAGGCTGACGAATACCAGAACCCGAACGACAACCCGTTTGTCATGCAGATCGCTGCGAACTACCAGATCTGGGACGGCCCGAATGATGACGGCGACATGTTCCAGCGTATGGGTATTCCGGCCGACACCTTCCCGGCTCCGTTCGAGAATGAACAGATGGCGCGTGCGGCGAATGCCGGCGCTCTGCCGCCGGATCTGTCCCTGATCGTCAAGGCTCGCTCGCATGGTGCAGATTACATCTACGCCCTGCTGACGGGGTATGGCGAGGCGCCGGAGGGCACCGACCTCAGCCCGGGTCAGTACTACAACGAGTACTTCACCGGAGGCGCGATCGCCATGGCCGCGCCGATCTCCTTTGACGGCCAGGTCGAGTATGCCGATGGTACCGAAGCCACGGTTGAGCAGATGGCTGAAGACGTCACCGTCTTCCTGGCCTGGGCCTCTGACCCGCACATGGAAGCGCGCAAATCCATGGGCCTGATGGTTCTGATGTATCTCTTCATCTTTGCCATCCTAGTCTATCTCGCTTACCGCCAGGTCTGGGCAAACGTCAAACATTAGACGGTTCCAGCACTTGCAAGATTTGAAGGCTGTGGGCATATGCCCGCAGCCTTTTTCTTTGCGGGGAGCGGATCGCATGACCAATTGGAAGCTCGGTATCATCGGTGGATCCGGCCTTTACAGCCTGGACGGCCTGGAAAATGTCCGTCGTGAAAGTGTCGAGACGCCCTGGGGGCTACCCTCAGCTGATCTGACCCTGGGCACACTCAACGGTGTCGAGCTGGTCTTCCTGCCGCGCCATGGGACCGGCCACGCCATCCCGCCGTCCAAAGTCCCGTATGACGCCAATATCGCGGCGCTGAAAATGACGGGATGTACCGACATTGTCGCGATCTCTGCCTGCGGCTCCCTGCGGGAAGAATACGCACCGGGGCATTTCGTGGTCGTGGACCAGTATGTTGACCGCAGCCAGGGGCGTCCGCGCAGTTTCTTTGGCGAGGGTTGCGTCGCCCATGTTCCGATGGCGGACCCGGTGTGTTCGCGCCTGAGCCAGCTGGTCTTTGAGGCCGGAGAGGGGACCGGGATCGGGATCACCAAGGGCGGGACCTATCTGGTCATGGAGGGCCCGCAATTCTCCACTCGCGCTGAAAGCGAGCTGTATCGCGCCTGGGGGCTGGATGTCATCGGCATGACCAACATGCCTGAAGCCAAGTTTGCCCGCGAGGCAGAGCTGCCCTATGCGGCGATCGCCATGGTTACCGACTATGATTGTTGGCGAGAGGGCGAGGAGAGCGTTGACGTCGCCGCTGTGCTCGCCGTCATGCGTGGCAATACGGAAAAGGCCAAACGCTTGCTGACGGGGCTCACAGAGCATTTGAGCGCTGTCTCGCGCACGCCCAGCCCCGATGGCATCGAAACCGTGCTGGACACCGCCGTGGTGACCCCTCCAGCCAGCCGCGACCCGGAATTCATCGCCCGCCTCACGGCTATCGCACCACGGGTGTTCTGATATTGCCAATTTGGGGGCTTTTGAAATCGGCCCGGCTCGTTCATAAAGTCGACCCCATTATCGGAGTAGTCGATGATCGAGTTCCTCTTCGCCCTGGCGGCGGCCTCTGCCACCCAGGACCTGGCCCTGGCGCCGCGTCGCCCCCTCGTTGAGTGTTCCCAGCACCTGACCAATGATCGCGCCCGGCACAATTGCCTGCGCGACCTGCTGCGCACTGCGGAGCGGGCTCTGGATACAACGCTGGATGCAGCGCGCCAGGAGGCAGAGGAATCCGATCTGGACAGTGGCGGCATGTTCCGAGCAGAGGAAATGCTCGAGACCGCGCACCAGCACTGGCAGACCTACCGGGACTCCGAATGTGGTCGCCGCGGTGCCCTGATGTTTGTCAGCGAGGCCTCTCGAACGGATATCACGCTGGATTGCCAGGTCGCGATGACCCGCGCCCGGCGTCTGGAGCTGGAGAATAACTAGTTGAGCCTGCCTGTTCTCTATATCGGCAATCGCCGTTTCTCGAGCTGGTCGTTGCGCGCCTGGCTCGTTCTGCAGAAGTCCGGAATCGAATTCGAGACTCGTCTGATCCCGCTCAATGAGGGCGAGACACGATCGGCCATTTCCGAAATCTCGCCGGGTGGAACCGTTCCAGCGCTGCATACCTCTGACGGTATCATCTGGGACTCACTGGCGATCTGCGAGTGGGCCGCGGAGCGTAAACCGGGTCTGTGGCCGGCACAGGGGCTGTTGCGCTCTCGTGCCCGCTCGGCGGCGGCATCCATGCATGCCGGTTTTCTCTCGCTGCGCGAACACTGTCCGATGGATCTGTGCCGGGAGGGTGTCTACAAGGATCTCGATGACGCGACCCAGATGGATATCGCTGTCATGCAGGCGCTCTGGCATGATGTGACGACGCCGGCCGGCGCGTTCATGTTCGGCGAATGGTCGATTGCGGATGCCTTCTTCACGCCCGTGGCCAGCCGTTTCAGGGGGTATGCCGTCGAGCTGCACTCCGAAGCCCAGACCTATTGCGATACTCTGTTGTCGGAGAAAGATTATCTGGACTGGCATTCCAAAGCCCAGCTAGAAGACTACCCGAATCCCTACGAAAACCCTCTCTAGAGGCTCTCATGGACCTGAAATCGGTTATTCGCACTATTCCCGACTATCCCAAGTCGGGGATCATGTTCCGTGATGTTACGACGCTCATCGGCGATGCACGCGCATTCCGCGTTGCAGTTGATCAGATGGTCCAGCCCTGGGCCGGCGCCAAGATCGACATGGTCGCAGGCACCGAGGCGCGCGGTTTTATCCTGGGTGGCGCCGTGGCGCATCAGCTCTCCGTCGGTTTCACGCCGGTACGCAAGAAGGGCAAGCTGCCGTATCGCACCATCGCCGAGGATTATGAGCTGGAATACGGCACCGACACGATCGAAATCCATGTCGATGCGATCAAGGAAGGTGACCGGGTGCTTCTGGTCGATGACCTGATTGCAACAGGCGGAACCGCCGAGGCGTCCATCAAACTGCTGCAGCGCGCCGGCGCAACGGTCGTCGGCGCGGCCTTTGTCATCGATCTGCCGGATCTGGGCGGCGCCAAGCGTATCGAAGCCATGGGCGTGCCGGTGTCATCGCTCGTGGAGTATGAGGGCGAGTAGGCTCACTCTCACCCTTGATAGGTGTTGGCGCGCCCCAATCCACGTCATCCGTGCGAAGGCAGGGGCCCAGTTCGTAAAACTGGGTGCGGCTTCGGAAAGCGCTTTCCGTGAAACCCCTGGCTCGACGAACTGGGCCCTGACCTTCGTCAGGGTGACGGTGAGTGTGGATACTAATCCGCGATCATCTCCCGCACGTCCTGCGTGAACGTCTCCAGGGAGGGTTCGTGGATGTACATCATGTGTCCGGCTTCATAATAGGTGAAGGTGACCCGGTCCTGGACGAAACCGGGCTGGTTGAACATCAGCTCGGCGGCAAAGAAGGGCGTGGCCAGGTCGTAATAGCCCTGGGCGACCAGGACTTCGAGGTCGGAATTCTGACGCATGGCGCGGGAAATCCACGGGCCGACATTGATGTAGTTGTTATTGCCCGAACTGCCGGCATTCCAGTTCCAGCCGCGCACGCCGCCAATGGTGGAATAATAATCCGAGATATCCACGCCCAGCGTGCGGCTGAAATAGTCCAGCATGGACGCGGTGAAGCTGGCATCAATGCCGTAAAAGCTCGGATCGGTTTCCGGACCTTCACCGACACCGTCGACCTCGAGACCGGTGAAACGGCTGTCGAGACGGCCCACGGATAGTCCCTCATCGCGGCGCAGTTCGCGCTGGAAGCGCTGCAGCGAGATGCGCAGATTGGCGCGGTCGATGAATTGCTCGGACAGGCCGATATAGTCGGACAGCTCGGCGACGATACGGGCGCGGCGGGTTTCGTCCAGCATCACACCATACAGCAGGGCCGGCATGTATTCCTCGATGGCAAAGGTACGCGCATCGGCCAGAAAGGCTTCCAGATCACCATTCCAGCGGGTCTGGTCGACCTTGCCGTGATACCAGGCGGTGGCGGCAAAGCCCGGCATCAGGCCGACATAGCCGATATCATTGCCCGGCGAGGTGTCGTCATACCGGAAATCCACGACGGTGGAGATCAGAGCGACACCGTTGATGGCGACGTCGGTGTAACCACCCTCCAGCTCGTTCAGCAGGGCGCCGATGCGCAGTGTGCCGTAACTTTCACCCAGCAGGTATTTCGGGGAATTCCAGCGCTGGTGGTCGGCCAGCCACTGGCGGATGAAGGTCGCCAGGCTCTCGGCATCCTCGGTTACACCCCAGTAATCGCTTGTTTGCCCTTCACCCAGCGTGCGGCTCCAGCCCGTGCCGACCGGGTCGACAAAAACCAGATCCGCGACATCGAGGATGGAATGCACATTCTCCACGACATCAAAGGGCGCAGCACCGTCATCCATCGCGTCAGGCAGGGCAAGGCGTTGCGGGCCAAATACGCCCATGTGCAGCCACAGGCTCGCGGAACCCGGGCCACCATTGAAGACAAAGGCGACGGGGCGCGTGCGCGGGTCTGTCATGCCGTCCGCGATATAGGCGGTGGAGAAAATGGAGGCGACCGGATTGCCCTCATTGTCTTCCAGATAGGTCTCGCCTGCGGTGACGCTGTAGCGGATACGCTGGCCGTCAATACTGACCTGGCCGCGGCTGTCATAAACGCGTGGCTCGGACGCGCTGTTGTCCTGGGCCAGGACAGGCGCGGTGAGGCATAGCGCGGCCAGCGCAGCGCAGAGTGAACGGATCATGATGTCTCTCCCCAAGGTTTGGCTTGAACCTAGGGCAGGCCGGCGGTCAGGCAAAGTGAACTCGGCGTTATCGCCTAGTCGCCGACATAGGCGGTGACACGCACTTCAACGAACAGCGGATCGGCCCAAAGCGCGTCCACCCCGATACCGGTCCAGGCCGGATAGGGTTCCTCGGTGATGAACTCCTCGCGCACGGCCCGGAAGATTTCCTGGTGCTCGCGCATGTCGACGTGGAAGGTGGTCATCTCGACAACATCGGACCAGCTACTGTCAGCGGTATTGAGCAGGGTTTCGATACGCTGGAACGTATCGCGGATTGCCGCTTCATAGGCTTCCGGTGTGCGCTCTTCTTCAGTGGGGATATAGCCGACAACACCGGAAATGAAGATGAAATCGCCGGCAC
>CBFHQE010000051.1:0-19076 GCA_965657935.1 Maricaulis sp.
CTATCCGCCGATCCTCGATGCACGCCGAGAGCTGGAACCGCTCAAGCCCGTTGAACTCGATGGACCGGGGGGAGCGCTCGTTGTGACGCCCTTTGACCAGGAACACGGGCCCATACGTTCGCTTGGATTCCTGGCCAATGGCCTGGCGTATTCTGCAGACATCAGCGACTTGCCGGACCCGAGTGCGAATTTATTGCGTGATGTCGACTGCTGGGCGGTTGATGCGCTGCGAGAAGAACATCATCCCACACATTTCACGGTTCAGGGCGCTCTTGAGGCCGTTAGATCAATTCAGGCGTCTCACGCTGTCCTCACGAATCTGCACATTACCTTGGACTATGAAACGCTCGCGACGCGACTGCCAGAGGGTGTCCATTGCGGGTATGACGGGCTGAGCATCACCCGGTCAGATACTGGGATCCACATCCTGTAGCTCACCAAACAGTATCCATTATTTCTCATAATATTGATTATGCGCAATACGGTGATCGGTGTCGCTATCGTCAATCTGCAGAATCTGTCCATCTAGAACCCCTGCCTTTTCGTGAGCGAGCCAATGTCCGACACCCAACTCAAACCCATGTCCAAGCTCCTGGCGATAATGGCGCGCTTGCGCGACCCTGACACGGGCTGCCCCTGGGATGTCGAGCAGGATTTCGAAACCATCGCGCCTTACACGGTCGAGGAAGCCTATGAAGTGGCCGATGCGATCGAGCGGAAGGATATGGCAGACCTTCAGGACGAGCTTGGCGACCTCCTGTTGCAGGTCGTGTTCCACGCACAAATGGCCAAGGAAGCCGGTCTGTTTGACTTTGAAGATGTCTGCCGATCGATCAATGACAAGATGATACGTCGCCACCCGCATGTGTTTGGCGGCGCGGTTGAGCGCGATACCGAAGCACAGAACCAGGCGTGGGAAGAGCAAAAAGCGCTGGAACGCAAACAAAAAGACAAGGGTGAAAGTCTGCTGGATGATGTTCCCATTGCCCTGCCCGCCCTGAAGCGAGCCCAGAAGCTACAAAAGCGTGCCGCGACCGTCGGCTTTGACTGGCCAGACGCTGAACGCGTGCTGGAAAAAGTGCATGAGGAGATCGATGAGGTTCGCGATGCAGTAACGCATAACGACCAGGCATCGATAGATGAAGAAGTGGGTGATTTACTGTTTGTTTGCACTAATTTAGGTCGAAAGCTTAAAGTGGACGTTGAAGCCGCTACTCGCGCTGCGAATGCTAAATTCGAACGCCGGTTTCGGCACATCGAGACCGTCCTGGAAACGCAGAAACGCACCACCAGCGAGGCGTCATTGGAAGAGATGGAAGCGCTGTGGGACGAGGCCAAGCAGATCGAGAAACAACCGGCCTAGAATTCCTCTTTCGGCAGCGGTGCCGCCAAATGCGGGTACTGGGAACGGAAACGTCCGGCATTGACGTCCGAGAGCTTGAAACGGCCGCTGACAGATCCGGTTTCCATGTCGGTATTCTGGCTGATCACATCGGCATTCGCCATAAGCCAGGCGAGTGCCCGCGCCTCTGCGGGTGGCAACACCAGTTCCATCACCTCGCCGCGTTCAGCCAGTGTATGCTCGATCGCCTCGAGCAGGGCATCGACCCGTTCGCCCGTATGAGCGGAGACGGCCAGTTTGACGATACGCTCAGCCTTGCGATTGGCGAGCATGCAATCAAGTTCCAGATCCTCCAGTGGCTCTTCATCGAGCATGTCGATCTTGTTCCACGCCTCAATCTCGAGCTGGTCGTGCGCCTTGCCGGCCTCGATCTGGTCGAGCACAGAATTCACGTCGGCCACACGGCCTTCCATGTCCGGATCAAAGGCGTCCGTGACGTGGACGATGAGATCCGCTTCCTTGACCTCTTCCAGGGTCGCGCGAAAAGCGGCGATCAGTTCCGTTGGAAGATCGGTGATGAAGCCGACCGTATCGGACAAGAGGATTTCAAGTCCGCCAGGCAATTTCACCTTGCGAACCGTCGGATCGAGTGTGGCGAAAGGCATGTCCTTGGCAAACACGCCTGCACCGGTCAGCCGATTGAAAAGCGTCGACTTGCCTGCATTGGTATACCCGACCAAAGCGACCGTCGGAAATGGTACATCGTCCCGCGTCTTGCGGTGCAGGCTGCGCGTGCGGCGGACCTCATCGAGCTGACGGCGGAGCTTGGCCATCTTGTCTGCGAGCAGGCGACGGTCGGTTTCGATCTGGGTTTCGCCCGGGCCTGCCAGGAAGCCGCGACCACCGCGCTGGCGCTCCAGGTGGGTCCAGGTCCGCACGAGGCGAGACCGCTCATAAGCGAGACGTGCCAGCTCAACTTGCAGCACACCTTCCTTGGTGCGAGCACGTTTGGCGAAAATCTCCAGGATCAAACCGGTCCGGTCGATTACCTTGACCTTCCAGGCCTTCTCGAGGTTTCGCTGTTGCAAGGGCGAGAGTGCGGCATCGATGACAGCGACGTCGGAACGGGTCTCGTTCAGCTGTTCACTGATTTCCTCAACCTTGCCCTTGCCGAAATAAAGACCGGCCTCAATACGCCTTAGAGAAACGAGATAATTGTCGACCAATTCCATATCGAGGGCTTCGGCGAGTCCGGAGGCTTCCTCCAGACGCGCATCCGCACGATCCGCACTATCTCGTTCGTGCGGATGGATAACGGTGGCTCGAATGACCGGTTGTTCGCGTTCAATCAATCCGCGACATCCGCCGTCTCAGGTGAAGCGGGTTCGGCATCAAGGCCTTCCTTCTCCTGATCAAACAGCTGGACCGTCTGTGCCGGCATGATGGTCGAGATCGCGTGCTTGTAGACAAGTTGCGAGAGCCCGTCCCGGCGAAGCAGGACACAGAAATTATCAAACCAGGTCACTACGCCCTGAAGTTTGACACCGTTTACCAGGAAAATGGTGAGCGGTGTCTTGGACTTTCGCACCGCGTTCAGGAAAACGTCCTGCAGGTTTTGTTTTTTATCTTGAGACATGTTGGCTCCGCGTGCGTCGCTTTTCCAGCGATTCGTTATTTACGGTATACAGGGCTGGGCCCTTCCTGCAACCGTCTCAATTTAAAAAGAAACGCGTCTTTTGCCTACTGTGCCCTCAAATACTCATCTCTCAGCGAAAGTGAGAGCGAGCCCGGTGCGCCGTTTCCGATAACCCGGTCGTCGATCTGGATGACTGGCATCACAAAACTGCTCGCAGACGTGATGAAGGCTTCCCGCGCTGCTTTCGCTTCCTCAGGCGTAAAAGCACGCTCTACCAGGGAGATAGACAAGGTTTTCGCGACCGCCATTACAGTCTTGCGTGTAATCCCGTGCAGAATGTGATTGTCGAGTGGCCGGGTGATCAATTCTCCGTCCGCGCTGACGATCCAGGCTGTGGTTGAACTGCCTTCGGTGACCAGGCCCTGCCCATCGACAAGCCAGGCTTCATAGGCCCCCTCCTCACGTGCCGCCTGCTTGGCGAGTACATTGGCCAGCAAGTTGACGGATTTGATATCACAGCGGCCCCATCGCTCGTCTTCCTGGGTAATGACACGAACGCCGTGTTGCGCACGTTTGCCAGCGCCCGAGAAACTGAAACGCTTTGCGGTCAGCACGACTGTGGGAGCGAGATCTCCTGCGGGAAAGGCATGGTCTCGCGGTGCGACGCCGCGAGAGACCTGCAGATAAACCAGACCATCCCGAATTCGGTTTCGGCGGAGAAGTTCGTGGATGACAACCTGCAGGGCGGCCTGCGAGCGAAAAAACCGGATGTCGAGCTGATCGAGGGATCGGTACAGCCTATCAAAATGGCCCTGTTCGTCCAGCAACTGCCCGCCCTGCACGCTCCAGACCTCGTAGACCGCGTCTCCGAACTGAAAGCCGCGATCCTCAATGTGCACGCAAGCCTCGCGGTGCGGCAGGAAGGAAGAATTGACGTAGGCAATACGAGACACAGGCTCACCTCCGAATAAAAAGTGCCCACACAGCGGTCAGGGCGGCGATCACTTCCAGACGCCCCAAAATCATGACTGGAATAAGGAAGCTGCGGGCATTTTCGCTCATATCCGTCCACGCCAGGGGTTCGCCAGTGATCTGGTCCAGGATTGGGCCGGCATTGGACAAGGCAGCTGCGGTCGCGATGAAGCTTGTCTCAAAACTGCCGCCAAACAAGGTGGTAATGAAGGCACCGGCCCCCAGTACAGCGGCAAAGGCAAGGACATAGGACCAGACTGCGATCAAGGAACGGTCCTTGGTCACACGGCCGCGAAACGAGACCGGCATAACGCTGGACGGATCCGACAATACGGCCAACTCGGCTCCCATGCGTTTCCATAACATCAATATGCGAGTGACCTTGACCCCTCCGGTCGTGGACGCTGCTGCCCCACCGATGAGGACGATGAATACTCCGATGAGTCCGACCGGCAAGGCCTCCTCGCCGATGTAATAGCCAGAGGTAGACACCAGGAAGACGGCATTGGCGATATGATCAACCAGCCCCTCACCCGTGGCGATGAAGAAGATCAACCCTGTTCCGACGACCAGGGCCAGGATGCCGGCCAGGTCAGGGTCCTTGAAGCTTGTCCGATCTCGCAAGGCATCCCAAAACAGCGAGACATTCAAACTCCCGCACAGACAAGCCAGCACCATCCAGCTCCCTGTCAAGGATAGGTTCGAGAACTCTTCACCGGACAAGGTCGGCATTATGCCGGAGGTGGAAACCCCTCCCATGGCCAGAACCGTGGCCTGAAAAAGGTCATTGCCGGCAAACATGAGCCCGACCATGAAAACGCCCGTCAGAAGCGCGTAGATCACGGCAATGCGCCGTGCGGCCACGCCGAGATGGGAAAAGACGTTGTCAGGCCGGATCGTCAACAAGGCGGAACGCCGGATCGCGGGCAGGTCCTTGTCCAGTGCGGCAAAAACGGCGGCCGCCAGCACCAGCGTGGAATACCCGCCTGTCCATCCCATCAGCGCGCGCCACAGAACGAAGATTCGGGGCAGGTCTTCAGCGTTCGCGAGGCTGGCGCCCGTTGTCGTCAACGCTGAATAGGCTTCGAACATCGCGTCAGGCAGTGTGAAAAAACCCGATAAATACAGGGGTATGGCGGCGAAAGCCGGGGTAATACTCCAGGCGATGAGCGCCAGCAGAACAGCATCGACTGCCGTTGCCGTCATGGACATTCCGCGTGTCGCCGTCAGCATCAGAACACCGGGAATACCGCATACCGCAGCACTGGCCAGGAAGAGCGGCGCCAAGTGAGATTCACCCAGCGCTCCCGACAGCAGCCCGGCCAGAACGGCTATGATCGCGAGCAGCGACCACAATCCACCGAGCGGACGGAGAAGAGCGCTCGGGCCCATGCCTAGAAAAACTCGAGGCTGACGCGGAACAGGTGTTCGACCTCGGAAATAATCGCCGTATTGCAGAACAAAAGGACGCGATCATTTTCCCGGACCCGTCCTCCATCGCCCGGCAGCAAGATCTTGTCACCGCGCACGACAGCGCCAAGGGCGACACCGTTTGGCAGGTCCAGCTCATCGATTTCACGACCGATCAACGGAGATGTTGCCAGCGCCACGCCTTCCAGCGCCTCGGCCTGGCCACCGCCAAGTGTTTGCAGTCCGGTGATCCGTCCGCGCCGGATGTGCTGGAGAATGGTGGAAACAGTTGTGGCCCGGGGATCAATCAGGACATCGATGCCGAGCGGTTTGCGCATGCTTTCAAAGGACCGTTCATTAATCAGGCTGATCGCGCGCTGGGCGCCCTCACCCTTGGACATGACAGCAGCGAGCATGTTCACCTTGTCATCATTGGTCACGCAGACGCAGAGCTCTGAATTGGAAACGCCGGCTTCCGCCAACATGGACGGGCTCAGGCCATCTCCATGCAAAACCACTGTTTTCTTGAGAACTTCAGCGGCGTGTTCAGCGCGTTTCTTGTCGGCCTCGATCAGGCGAACCTTCACCCCGCCAGCCCGTTCCAGTGCGCGCGCAACGTAAAGTCCGATATTGCCAGCACCGATAATAACCACACGGCGTACGATACCGGTTTCCTGACCAAAAATATCCAGCGCCCGGCGCACCTGCGCACTCTCGGTAACGAGATAAACATCATCACCCGGAAGAATGGGATCCGATGCCTTGGGAATGAAGAGTGTCTGCTCGCGTTGTACTCCGACGACGGAAACGCGCAGATCCGGAAAAAGCTCCATGAGCTGTTCCGTGGACGAACCGGCAGCCGGAGAGTTCTCATCCAGGCGCAGGCCAAGCAACTGCACACGCCCACCCGCAAAGACGCCGGTATTGAACGCACCCGGCGTTTCCATGCGCTGCAGGATCGCACGCCCGACTTCCAGCTCCGGAGAGATGATCTCGTTGATGGGCAGGTTGCCTGTTGTGAAAAGATCGGCCCAGGCTGGCTCCAGATAGTTTTGAGCGCGCACCCGTGCGATGCGCATCGGCGTCTCAAACAGCGAGTGCGCGACCTGGCAAGCGACCATATTGGTCTCATCTGAGTGAGTGACAGCGACGATGAGGTCCGCCTCACCGGCCCCGGCTCGTTCCAGGACGTCCGGATGAGATCCATGGCCCACGACGCCGCGCACATCCAGATCCGTCACGATATTGTCGATCAGCTCGGTCGACCAGTCGACCACAGTGACCGCATTGCCCTCCTGGGCAAGCGCTCTGGCGATTCCGAACCCGACCTGACCCGCACCGCAGACAATGGCTCTCATGAGAGTTTTCCTAGCTCGTCGTCAGCGAGTCGCGCTGAGGACCGCCCACGCCGAGCGATTTCAGCTTACGATGCAAGGCTGACCGTTCCATGCCGATGAAAGCCGCTGTTTTCGAAATGTTTCCACCGAAACGGTCGATCTGGGCTTTCAGATACTCACGCTCGAAACTCTCCCGCGCTTCGCGCAGGGACAAGGCTATCATTTTTTCGGAATCAAATCCGCCCTCCTGGGTATCCCGTGCGACCACTTCAGAGGGCAAGGCCGCCAGGGTAATCGCCTCATCAACCGCCCCCGTGGCCAGGATCAACAGCCGCTCGACATTATTGCGAAGTTGTCGAACATTGCCCGGCCAGCTGTGGGCCTGAAGGGCGGCCATCACATCCTCGCCGAACACCCGTCGCGGCAGTCCTGCATTCACCGTCAGGCTTTCCTGGAAATGCTCGACCAGCGATGGAATGTCATCCCGACGTTCTGCCAATGCCGGCACCGCGATCGGTACAACGGCCAGTCGGTGGTAAAGATCCTCGCGGAATTCTCCGGATTCAATACTGGCGTGGAGATCGCGCGACGAACTTGAAATCACACGGACATCGACCGAAACATCAGATGCGCCTCCGATGCGCCGGAAACGCTGTTCGACCAACAGCCGCAGGAGTTTGGTTTGTGTCTCGCGCGGCATGTCACCGATCTCATCGAGATAAAGCGTGCCGCCATGGGCCCGTTCAAGCAGGCCAACATGTTTGATCGAGCCGTCATCGTTTTCACGACCAAACAGCTCTTCCTCGAAAGCCTCCGGCGCGATCCCCGGTGCGCTGACAGCGATGAAATCGGCCCCACCACGTGGGGAAGCATCATGGATCTGGCGCGCGACCAGCTCCTTGCCCGCCCCGGACGGGCCCTTGATCATCACGCGGCTATTGGTCGGGCTGACGCGCTCAACCAGCTGGCGCACCTGGACGATGCCAGAGGAATTACCGATCAGGGTCGATTGCACTTCGGTCCGCGCGCGCAATTCAGCGTTTTCCTGACGCAAGCGGCTGTTTTCCAGAGCTCGCGTAACGGTCAGCAATAACTTGTCCGATTTGAACGGCTTTTCCAGGAAGTCATAAGCGCCCTTTCGGATGGCGCCGACGGCGGTCTCGATCGTACCATGCCCGGAGATCACAATCACCGGCAGGTTCTCATCGATCCGCTTGAATTCCTCAAGCAGTTCAAGCCCGTCCAGGCGGCTGCCCTGTAGCCAAACGTCCAGGATGATCAAGGATGGTTTGCGTGCCTGGATAGCCGCGAGCGCACCATCCGCATCCGCTGCTTCCCGCGGTGCATACCCATCATCTTCAAGCAATCCGCCGATCAGTTCGCGGATATCTGCTTCGTCATCCACGATCAGGATGTCACGTGCCATGAATCAAGCCTCCTGTGCGTTCTCAAGCACGGTTTCACTCTCTCCCGCGAGCGGGAATACTAGTCTGACAACAGCGCCATGGCCTTCCTTCGGCACGTCCAGTTCCAGACGTCCCTTGTGGTCTTCCATGACGCGTTTGACGATGGCAAGGCCGAGGCCTGTGCCCTTTTCGCGTGTTGTCATATACGGTTCAGTCAAGCGTTCACGGTTTGAAACCGGCCAGCCCAGACCATTATCCTGCACTTCGATCACCGCATAACCATGTTCAGTACGAAGGGTGGCCTTGATGATCCCAGGCTTGGCGCCGCCCAGATCACTCTCCATGCGCGAGGACACACTCTCTGCGGCATTCTTGAGAATGTTGGCCAAAGCCTGACTGGACAAACGTGAATCACACAATGCGAACACCTTCTCTTCGGTCGCCTCGTAGACAACGTCGAGATTGGGTGACGCCACACGTTGCGCGAACACGGCAGCCTGCGTCATCTCCCGCATTTCCACCGACTCGATATTGGGCTGCGGCATGCGTGCGAAGGAAGAAAACTCATCGACCATGCGCCCGATATCGCTGACCTGGCGTACTATCGTGTCTGTACAGCGATCAAAAATCTCGACATCTGTCTGAATTTCCTTGCGATACTTGCGTTTGATGCGTTCGGCGGACAGCTGGATCGGGGTCAGCGGGTTCTTGATTTCGTGGGCAATGCGGCGGGCAACATCGCGCCAGGCCGCGCTGCGCTGCGCGGCAACAAGTCGGGTGACATCGTCAAAGGTAACAATCAGGCCCGCTTCCTCATCCATGGCTGCCCGTACTGAAAGTCGGCGCACCTGGTCGTCCTCGGAGCCCACGTCAATCTGCGCCTCGGCTATCAAGCCCGGACGGCGGCGGGCCTCTTCAACGATTTCAAAGAGCTCCGGCGACACACTTTCCACATTGATACCAATGAGATCATCGGTTCCCGGACTCAACAGCCCAACCGCCGACCGGTTCACGAGGGTGATACGGTCCTGGCCGTCTACGCCCATCACGCCTGCACTGACCCCTGCCAGCACAGCTTCTGTAAACGCACGGCGCTGTTCGGATTCTGCATGCGACTCGATCAGTTCGCGCCGCTGACTGCGCAATTGACGGGTCATACGGTTGAAGGCCCGGCCCAGAGCCGCGATCTCATCATCCTCCCGGCCCATCTGGACACGCGTGTCCAGATCCCCGCGCCGCACACATTCGGCCGCGTAGACCAGACGGGAAATGGGCGTGACAACCCGGGTCGCTGCGGACAGCGCCAACCAGATCGACCCAATGATGATCAGGGCAACGACTTCGGCATAAAGGATAAAGAAGACCGCGCGCGATTCAGCTTCCCGCTCTCGCACCGCGCGCAAAGAACTGGACGCTTCCAGAATGTCGCGCCAGAGCGACATGTCCAGCTCGCGTACGACATAAAGATAAGCCCCCTCATAACCCTCCAGCTTGTGCAAGACGCGCATGCCTTCAGCACTGCTGGGCAGGTTGGCTGCAGCTGCAAAGTTTGGCCCCGAGACCCCCAGATCGCCGGCATCGGCCAGCTCATAGAGGTTCTGGGTCGGCGGAATATAGACTTCACCTGGACGAAATTCCGCCTCGGCCAACCGCGTCCCGCGTTCATCAATGATATAGGCTGCAGCAAGCCGCGATTGCGCTACGGCATTGGCAAAAATGGTGTTGAACTGGATCCGGCTGGACACAAATTGTTCTGCGGCCCGCTCGCTTTCCACCGCCGTCGCCAGGGCCTGCAGACGGGCTTGGGTGATACGCGCTTCCTGGTAGTAAACCTCCTCCGCAGTACGAGAGGCGGTATTGACGAAGGCTGTTACACGTTCGCCGAACCAGTATTCAACACCGCGTGTCAAAACAGCACCCAGAAAAATGGCGGCGAAGATTGCTGGCGCTGCGGCTGCAATCGAGAACAGACCGACAAAACGCAGATGAAGACGCGGCGCCGGCTCGCCAAAGCGTCGGCCACGAATACGGCGGCGAACGCGCACGAAAACGACAAGCGCCAAAGCGAAGATAAGGACTGCATTTGCCGTAAGAATGGCTAGCGCCAGAGGATCACCCGGCGCGATCGCGTAGATATCACCAAGGATCGCAACAGCCACCACGACGAGGACCGTAGTCGCAACAACGAACCCCAGACCGAACAACGCTGCTGATCGTGGCGAGATATTCTTGATCATGCTGACAGATTCAGAATCTGACACGGGCAACCCAAAGCTACAAAAAACGCATCTTTACGCCGATGTTGCTCGAAATCAACACTCGTGTTCGCACGGCCACATGGTTACCTCAGACCAAGTTCGGCCATACGTCTCGCCAGGGTGTTGCGATTGACACCGATCTTGGCCGCCGCACGGGACTGGTTACCGCCTTCAACCTCCAGGGCTTGCAGGATAAGCGCCTTGTCCAGCATGTCGACACCGTCCTGGCGGGTGATGCCATTGGAGTTCATGTGACGCGCCACAACCGCGAACGGGTCGCCTTCGGACCGCACGGCCGCGTCCTCGCCCGCACGTCCGAGTTCCTCCCGGACGCTCTCTTCGGACAGACTTCCTGACTGGCTGGCGACCGATAATCGGGACAAGACCGCGCGCAATTGAGCTGAATTTCCGGGCCAGTCATGCTGTTTGAACAGTTCGACGATGGCCGGTTGAAGAACCAGGGGTTCCCGGCCATCTCGGCGGGCAAACTCCGCCAGGAATGCTTGACACAAAGCAGGGATATCATCTCTTCGCTGCCGCAGTGGTGGCAGGTCCACGCGGCTTTCGCCAAGCCGGGCCTTGAGCCGTCCGCTGAGCTCGTTCTGCCCAGGCGTAAAGGTCGCCACGACCAGGGCCTGACCCGTGTCCAGCCCGTCCAGCCCGGCACCCAGCTGACGCTCGTCCCACTCGTCCAGTCTGAGCCAGAGATGGTGGGATGCGTTCTGACAGGTATCGAAAATCTCTTTCGGCGCGTGAGAGGGCGTCAAAACACGAATTTCCGATGCCACTACGCCACGCGCGTCGAAAAGAGTTTCCGCGGCCGTCCGTTTTCCCGTACCCGCTTCTCCGGAAATCAGAACATTGGCGCGGCTGCGCGCTGCCATCCCGATCGCACGGAAACTGGGCTGCATTTCAGGAGACCGACCGGCCAGACCGGCCTCGGTCTGCCGCTCCCTCGGGCGTTGCGACTTGTTTGATTTCGTTAGCGCGCCGGAGACGGTCTCCTGCAAGACATCAAGATCAAAGGGCTTGGGTAGATAATCAAACACGCCCGATTTTGATGCGCCGATCGCGGTCTTTGCCGTGGTTTGAGCGCTCATCGCAATGACCGGCATGCTGGGTTGCAAACGCTTGAGCATGGGAAGGTGTTCGAACACATTCACACCGTCCAACAAGACGTCCGTCAACAACAGGTCCGCACCCCCATCCTGTAACCAGCCCCGCGCCGTTTCGATGGAACCCGTTGCGCGAACCTCATAGCCAGACGAGGACAGGCTTCTTGTCACAATCTTGCGCAGGCTTTCGTCATCTTCGAGCAGGATGATTTTCGCAGGCATCTTATCCTCGGCGATCAACAGGAAGTTTTAGATAGAATGATGTGATGCTCGGGGTGGATTCATAATCCAGGCGCCCGCCATGCAATTGCGCGATGCGCGCGCAGAATGAAAGGCCAAGCCCCTCTCCGGCAGGCTTGGTTGTTACGAAGGGCGTAAACAGCGAGCCGCGAAGTTCTGGAGAGACGCCGGGGCCGTTGTCGCGAACCGCGATCACCAGAGGCGCAGGCCGTGTGCCATCGGCGCCGCGATCAGGCGCATCATAATAGGTCTCGATCCGAATACATGGTTCGAGGGTATCTTCCAGCGCATCCAGCGCGTTTTGCAACAAATTGAGCACGACCTGCTGCAACAGGAGAACATCTCCGCGCCCCAGGGGTAAAGACGGATCGAATTGTTCAACAATGATTTCGCCCCCCAGTGCGCTGGACCGTGCCAATCGCTCCAGAGCCTCAACGCTCACCCGGTTCAGATTGACCGGTTCATCAGCCTGCAACTCGACATCACCAATACTGCTCCAGCGATTGGCGAGACTGGTGATGCGATCGACATCCTCGATTATGGTCTGTGGCAGATCGCGATCCTCGGGGGCTACGCCTGGTGCCAGTAATTGCGCGGCGCCGCGAATGCTCGCGAGCGGATTTTTCAGCTCGTGGGCGAGCATCTTGCCGAACCCCAGAGCCGCCTGGTGTTCCTGGCGACGGGGCGCGGCTGTCGGCAGAACACACAAGGTCGTCGCACCGGCTTGCTGATCATAACTTGCGCTCAAATCGTATTGCGCGCCGGAAATTTCCACTTCCCGGAGGATGACGGATTGACCGCTATCGATAGCCTGGAAGACGGGTTCAGCAATCGGAGCATGCGCGGGGTGGAGGGCTTCCAGACCTTCCTTGATCAACCGCTTGGCCGAAATGCCCAGCCATTCTTGCCCCGCCATATTCAGCCAAATCACGCGTTTGAGATCGTCGAAGACTATCAACGGGAATGGCAAGGCCTCAGCGGCAAGCTGGCCAGGATGGTCAAGGGCGATTTGGGTCACGCGGCCTCGGCCTGTTCCGGTTCCGCCAGGCCGGTCAATAGAGTTTCGACTTCCGTCGGAACACAGCTCCGGCACAGCACGTTCTTCAGTGCCCGGCGGCGTTCGTCGCTTGCCATGAAATATTCGACATCGACAAATGAAGAGAAATGTTTGCGCATCATGCGAATGCCGAGCTGATCACCATAAAACTCAAGTGAGTCCAGGAATTGCTGGCGTAATGCAGCACATTTCTCCTCCCAGCTGACGGCGCGTGTCTTGCCGAGCATTTGCGCGCCAATTTGCCCAACCAACCAGGGAAGTCCCTGTGCGGCTCGTCCGACCATGACGGCGTCAGCGTTCGACAATTCCAGCGCTTTGCGGGCGTCTTCCAAAGTGCAGATATCACCATTGACGACCAGCGGGATATCCACGGCGTCCCTGACGGGGCGCACAGCAGCCCAATCCGCCTCACCCTTGTAGAATTGTTGCCGGGTCCGCCCGTGCACGGTCACCAGCTGGATGCCAGCATCCTGGGCCCGCCGTGCGAGTTCGGCAGCATTCAAACTGGCATGATCCCAACCGAGGCGCATTTTCAAGGTCACCGGCAGAGAAGTGGAGGCGACCGTTGCCTCAATGAGGGTCATCGCATGATCGAGATCCCGCATCAGCGCGGATCCGGAAAGTCCCTTGGTGACCTGCCGGGCCGGACAGCCCATATTGATGTCGACAATATCCGCGCCCGCATCTTCAGCGATCTTGGCCCCCTCCGCCATCCAGTGCGGCTCACGACCGGCGAGCTGGATAATGCGCGGGTTTAAACTGGCATCACTGGCGGCCTTTCGCACCATATCCCTTCGGCCGGCGGCCAACGCATCGCTGGCGACCATTTCTGAAACCACGGCGCCGGCACCAAAGCCCTGGGCCTGGCGTCGGAAAGGCAAATCCGTCACTCCCGACATCGGTGCCAGAATGGCTGGCACGTCGATCACATGTTTGCCGACAGAAAAGCTCATGTTAGGTGACAGCCTCTTTCGCGCTCGCGTCGCGATAACGCTAACGATTTTGCTGCACTGCGGCAATGCACGGGACTGTCACATGAGAACAGCTGCCATTCTGGTTGCCGCCGGGCGGGGGGAACGCGCCGGTGGAGGCGTGCCCAAACAATACCGGGAGCTGGGCGGAAAATCCGTTCTGGAACGTACGCTTGAGGCCTTTTCCAACCATCCGGCAATTGGCTCGATCGTCGTTGTCATCAACCCTGCGGATCAGGACCTCTACAAAGAGATCGTGGGAGATCATGAATATGTTCCCGGCGGCTCAACCCGTACGGCCTCTGTGAGGGCGGGGTTAGCGGCATTGGAATCGGGCGGATTTGACAATGTCCTGATCCATGATTCTGCCCGTCCCTTCGTCAGTCCGGACATCATCGCTTCAGTGGTCTCTGCGCTGGCATCCAGCCCTGCTGCCCTGCCCGTCCTGCCCCTGGTTGACGCCGTTTTGTCACATGAGGCCGGCAATATGTTGTCCAGCGTTGATCGCGATCAGCTACGGACTGCCCAGACACCTCAGGGCTTTCACTATGATGCTCTCCTGCAGGCCTATGACGCGCTTGGGGACGCAGCCGCACATGATGATGCTTCTGTCGCTCGGGCCGCCGGAATGCAGGTCGCGCTGGTCGCGGGCAGTCCGTACAATTTCAAACTCACGACACAAGCAGATTTCGAGCGCGCCGAAACGATGCTGGGAAAACACGCCATGGTCTATCTCACCGGACAGGGATTCGATGTGCACCGGCTCGAGCCCTCCGACCACATGTATCTGTGCGGCGTTCGTCTGGATCAGGCGCTCGGCCTGGTCGGGCATTCAGATGCCGATGTTGGCTTGCATGCCCTGACAGATGCAATTCTTGGCGCCGCAGGCGAAGGCGATATTGGCCAACATTTCCCGCCCACCGATCCCCAGTGGAAGGGTGCATCGAGCGATCGCTTCATCGAGCATGCCTGCCATCTGTTGAAAAGCGCCGGAGGTGAACTGGTGAACGCCGACATTACGCTCATCTGCGAACGCCCCAAGATCGGACCTCACAGGGAGGTCATGCGAAAGCGCGTGGCCGAATTGCTGGGCTTGGCGGAGCGGCGGGTCAATATCAAGGCGACCACGACTGAAAGCCTGGGATTTACCGGGCGCCGTGAAGGGGTCGCAGCACAGGCCATTGTAACTGTACGGATACCAGAAAATGTTTGACGAGGAACTCGCCTCCCGGGCATCTCATTTGCTTGACCGCGCCCGCACCGCCGGCGTCATGCTGTCCACGGCGGAGAGTTGTACGGGCGGACTGGTGAGTGCGCTGTTGACCGATATCGCCGGTTCCTCGGATGTGATGGACCGCGCATTTGTCACCTATTCCAATGAGGCCAAGTCGGAAATGCTGGGCATTCCGGCCCGGGTTATCACAGCCAATGGTGCGGTGTCCCGTGAGGTGGCTGGCCGAATGGCCCAAGGCGCGCTGCTCAAATCGAATGCCGACCTTGCAGTCTCAATAACGGGAATTGCCGGACCAGGTGGCAGCGAACACAAACCGGCCGGGCTGGTCCATTTCGGGCTGGCCACTCGCGGACGCAGTGTCATCACCCGAGTTCATCGGTTCGGCGATCGCGGTCGAGGTGAAGTCCGGCGGGCTGCCGTGATAACGGCATTAGACTTGCTCGATCAGGGCGTTGATTTCTTCAGCTAGATCATTTTCCGGATCTCCGGACACCGCGAAGCGGCGCTCGGCCTCATCACTGAAACGCTTGACCAGAACCTGACCTGCTCGCGCCTTGTTCGCTTCGAGCAACATTTGCAGCATACCGATCTTGAATTCGGCTTCGATGTAAAAATCGACCAGGCAGGAACCATCGCTCAGCGGATGAAAGCGCCAGTTATTGACCAGGGTGCGAAACGGGCCGGACACAAAACTGACGTCGATTCTGCGCGATGACCGATCGGCCCGCACACGGCTGGTGAAGCTCTCGGCCACGAATTTATAGCGGACACGAGCCTCCGCCGTCAGCTCATCACCATCCTCTTCAAGAACACGCAAGGCCGTAATCTGGCTGATGAATTGTGGATAGGCCCGGACATCAAGCACAAGCCCAAACAGCTCATCAGCCGAGTGGAAAAGACGCAAATGCTCGCGAACAACAGTCGCCACTAGCGATTCACCACCTGCTCTCGCGCCGCCTTGAGTTTGGCAAAATCATCACCGGCATGGTGGCTCGACCGGGTGAGCGGCGTGGCCGACACCATCAGGAATCCTTTGGCACGCGCGATCGTCTCATAGGCCTTGAATTCGTCCGGCGTAACGAAACGCTCGACAGCGGCATGTTTGCGCGTCGGCTGGAGATACTGGCCGATCGTGAGAAAATCGATTCCGGCTGAACGCATATCGTCCATCACCTGCATGACCTCTTCCTTGGTCTCTCCCAGGCCGACCATGATGCCGGATTTGGTGAACTGGTTCGGATCCCGCTCCTTGACGCGCTCGAGAAGACGCAGGGAATGATAATATCGCGCACCCGGACGAATGGAGAGATAGAGGCGCGGAACGGTTTCAAGATTGTGGTTGAACACATCTGGCCTTGCATCGATGACCATCTCCGCTGCGCCGTCCTTGCGCAGGAAGTCCGGGGTCAGGATCTCGATCGTCGTCTGGGGTGCAGCCTCGCGGATGGAATTGATCACATCGACAAAATGCTGCGCACCGCCATCATCGAGGTCATCACGGTCCACGGAGGTGATCACAACATGGTTGAGCCCCATTTCCGCGACGGCATCCGCAACGCGGCGCGCCTCATCATGATCGACGGGCGCCGGCAGGCCGGTTTTTACATTGCAGAAGGAACAGGCACGCGTACATGTATCGCCCAGGATCATGAATGTGGCGTGTTTCTGCTCCCAGCACTCGCCGATATTCGGACAGCCGGCTTCCTCACACACCGTGACCAGGCCGCCATCCTTGACGATTTTCTGGGTCTCGGAAAAGGTCTTGCCCAATGGCGCCTTGACCCGGATCCAGTCAGGTTTGCGCAGAACCGGAGTGTCCGGACGCTTTTGCTTTTCAGGGTGACGGGCGGCTCGCGTAGACGCGGCGGCTTCACGCGAAGACGTATCGATCAGATTGGCCATGTCCCGCAAATAAGCCCACCGGCGCTGGACATCAAGCGTTGTGAGCGGTCCCTGATTGAAGAGCGGCCATACCAATAGTTAGATATTTTTCTAATTGTTCTTGACTTCAATTCGTCGATTAGCTAATCGTCTAATCATGAGCCATGTATTCAAAGCCCTCTCGGACCCCACAAGGCGACGTGTTCTGGAACTCCTCCGGTCGCGTCCAATGACAGCTGGTGAGCTGGCCGCGGAGTTCGATGTGTCCAAGCCGACAATGTCGGCACATTTCACAGTCCTCAAGGATGCCAATCTTGTGGACGCCACCAAGGACGGAAAGAGCGTCATCTACCGCATAAAGCTTTCCGTACTCGAAGATGCTCTTCTCGGATTTGCCGCCACCTTCGGCCTCGGCAGTAATTCCGACGAAAAAGACAAAGAGGAGACTGGTCAATGAGCCGTACTTCCAATTCCCTTCTTGGCCCCGTGGTCATGGTGGTCCTGACATTCAGCCTCGGCGCACTCGCCGCTTACCGCGAACCCGAAGGCATGATCGCCTTTCTGATCGCCGCGCTCTTTCTTCCTGTCGCCTGGACCGCAATTGAGATCAAAAAGCGGAATGAAGAACGTGATGAACGCTTCTATGAGAGCCAAGCATCCATCCGATGGTCAATCTCCGCTGCAGGGTTGCTGATGGCCGCCCCCCTGGCTTTCACCCTGGTGGTTTCCTACGGGGTTACAGAAGCTCTCGGAGATGATCTGGAACAGCGCATTATGGGTGTTCTGTTCGGGGTCATATTCCTGCTCTACGGAAACGCCGCTCCGAAACGCCCGGTCGCCTTGAAAGATGCGGGGTGTTCGCCGGAACGGGTTCAGGCCCAGTCGCGTTTCGCGGGACGGATGTTCGTCCTGACCGGGCTCGCTTACACGCTGATCTGGGCCTTTGCTCCGATCGAGTGGGCGCTGCCCGTTGCCATGGCCGTTTTATTCTCTGGTGTCATCGTGGTGATGGCATCAGCGGTCAATCTTTACCGCGCCAAAGACTAACTCCCTCTCTCCCGCAGCTTCGCCTGTAACCGCGTGCCTGAAGGCACGCGACAGGCGGAGCCATGCCAAAAGGAAATTGTCATGCCCATCTTTTTAATCCTCACCAGGGTGCTAATGCCCCTGATCCTGGCCAGCCTTCTGGGCCTGCCTGCCCTGGCGCAGGAACCCAGCCGGAACTGGATCGGGACCCTGGACACACCCGCCGGCTCCCTTCGCCTTTTGCTGAAAGTCAGCGAAGATGAAAATGGCGACCAGACCGCTTTTCTGGAAAGCCTCGACCAGGCTCCCGGACAGAATATTCCAGTCACGACGGTTTCGCTTGATGATGACAGCCTGACCTTCTCCATCGCCAATATGGGCGCTCAATACTCTGGGGCCTGGAATGCCGAAACCCGACTATACGAAGGTGAATTCCAGCAGGGCATGACCCTGCCCTTGAATTTTGCGGCGGCGGAGGAACGTCAGGCAGCGTTGATCATCGAAGGGATTGATGGTCGCTGGGAAGCTCTGCTGGATCGCGAAGGCACGCTTCTCAATCTTGTTTTGAACATCGAGACGGGTGAGCACGGCACTTCGGCGACGCTCGATAGTGTTGATCAGGGTGTCTATGACATCCCCGTTACGGATCTCGACCGTGATGGCGACCAGGTAGCCCTGCGCGTTCCGATGGCGAATGTGACTTTTTCCGGCGTTCTTCACGCCAATGGCGATGTGCTTGCTGGCGACTGGACCCGTCCTGGCTTCCCGGACGTTGCGCTGGAATTCACGCGCACCTCAAGTGAGGTTCTCGCGCCAACCCGGCCACAAACCCCGCAGGCGCCCTTCCCTTATGAGGCTTCTGAAGTCCGTATAGACAACCCTGAATCTGCCGGCGTCACCCTGGCAGGAACGCTGACCATGCCGAGCGGCGCTCAATCTGGACCCGCCGTAATCCTGGTCTCCGGCTCTGGGCCCCAGGACCGTGATGAAAGCATCTGGGAACACCGCCCGTTTGCTGTCCTTGCAGATCATCTGACCCGCCAGGGGATCGCAGTACTGCGTGATGATGATCGGGGCTTTGCAGAATCCACAGGCGATTTTGCGACAGGGACATCCCGCGACTTCGCGAGCGATGCCATGGCCGTTTTGCGCTGGTTGCGCGCTCAGCCGGGCGTGGATGCCGCCAAGGTC
>CBFHQE010000052.1:0-18955 GCA_965657935.1 Maricaulis sp.
ACCTGGATGCCGCGCCAGGCGCCGGCATCGCTCGGGCGTTTGCTGATGAAGAAGTGGTGGAGGACATCCGACAGGGCCGTTTCACGCATATAATCCTTCAGCCTGGGGGCATGAGTGATAACGGACAGTGGCGACTGGACGGACGCGGCATCGCCGCAACCAGCCTGCCACCGCTGGCCGAGCGCCTGGCGCGCTACAGCGATCTTGCTGCTCAAGGGGGCGCTGAAATCTGGGTGGTCGAAACCTGGCCCAACTCGCGCGGTACGGAGGGTGACCGCGACAATCTACGCGCTCGGCTTGTCGAGGCGATTGAAGCCTCCAACAGCGATATCAATCTGCTACCGGTCGGTCGCGCGGTGTGGCATGCTAGACAGGCCGGTGTCGAAAACCTCTATAAGGAAGACGGCCACCACCCCGGTTCGAGCACGGCGACAATCTACGCCCAACTAGCCTTGCAGGCGATATCGGGCGAACGGGCGCGACGTCCAGACAATGGTTCGGTTCGGGCCGCTCAGATCACCTTCCAGCGCTCCGAGCGCGGGTGGAACTTGGTATCCGGCGATGAGGTTGAGGTCGCGCAATATGACAGCCTGGACTGGGCGGCACTCGTGTCAGCAACCCAGACCGCTTGGCAGACGCGCACTGACAGCTCCACCCCAGTGCAACCGGACTGGCCCAATTTACCGTTCACTGCTGGAACCATCGAGGCTTCAGACCTGTTGGGCTACTGGGAGGGAGAGACCCGGCACTTCCCACGCGAGTGGCCCTGGCCAGCCCAGATGACCCTCAACTTTTGCGAGACCGAACAGGGTATTCGCGTCGAGCTGACCTATCTCTTCCGCGATGAGAACGGCCATATTCTGCGCCGCGATCATCTGCACCTCGACGCGCAGCTGGAGGACAGCCAACTGCTAATCACCCGCGAGGGCGCCCTGTTCGGCGGGACCGAGACATTACGCGCTGTGGTGAACAACGACACGCTCACCGGCACGGCGGCACTGATTGATCCAACGTCCAACCTTCGAGTTGAAGGCCGCTGGAGTGCACAGCGTACAGGTCCGAGCTGGACGTGTTTTGGCGACCGCTAGGTCTATTCCATCAGCGTACGAACCGCCTCGACCATGGCCGGCTGCAGGCGATTGACACGACCATCATTGAAAGCAACGACAGCACCTTGACCGGTTTCAGGCTCGATGACGATCTGCACGAACCACATCGTATTCGAGCCCGCATGCAGGCGCTGGTCGCCCTGCACTCCCCAGCCCAGCGCGTAATCCCCGCCAAAGGGGGGCGTCGCGATGCGTTGCCAGCTGTCTGCAGACAGATACTCGTTCTCCTCTCCGCGCATGCCCGCCATCACCACATCCAGATAAACGGCCAGATCGGCGAGGCTCATGTGCGCCGTGCCGGCTGGACCAAGCACGGGCGGATTATCCGCCGCCGGCCCTGGCTCCACAGCGCTGAGGCCTCCGAACATGCCGCCGCGATGCCCCCGCGGCTGATCGACCATCCCGGCAGTGCCCGGCGAACCAAATCCCGCACTGGCCAATCCAAGCGGTTCGAATACCTCGCGCCGCATCTGACTTTCCCAGGACTCGCCGGTAGCAGCTTCCAACATCGCCCCCGCGACGACATACCCGGCATTGGAATAGAGAAATTCCGTCTCTGCCAGTCCCTGCGGCGTTTCGGTCAAAACACGTCGGGCATAGTCCAGGCGTTGTTCGGAAATGGGTTCATCGGAAGCACCGCGAACACCGAACCGGATCATGTCGACATTGTTGACATTCGCCCGCAGGCCGGAGCGATGGCTTAAAAGGTGCAGGAAGTTCACCTGGTCCCAATGCCCGTCGATACCCTCGATGTGTGCACCCAGATGCTGCGTGACCGTATCATCCCAACCGATCACACCCTGCTCGACCAGTCGCGCGACCAGGACAGCGGTCATAGCCTTGGTGTTCGATCCCATATGCCAGAGATCATCCTCTCGCACGTCGGCGTCACCGCGAACGGCCCGCAGCCCGGCCACTGCGATGGTGTGCTCGCCCTCGTTCAGGCGCAACACTCCCACGGCAGGCGCCCCGCTGGCCTCGAGCGTTTCGGATGCAAGCCCAGCAAGCTCGCCGGACTGGCTCCAGGCACTGCCGGTAACAATCATGAAGATCAGCCCGGCCAGAACATTGCGCATGTATTTCTCCTACGGTTGTTCTCGCCCTCTCGCGCCGGATCACGGATCAGGTTAGAGAGACGGCATGGTACGCCTGACAAAAATCTACACCCGCACCGGTGATGCCGGTCGGACGAGACTCGGCGACATGTCCGAGACAGACAAACACGATCCACGCGTGGATGCCTACGGGGATGTGGACGAGGCGAATTCCGCTATCGGCCTGGCTCGAAGTGCCCTCGCTGACGGCAATGGGCTCGATCAGATCCTCTCCACGGTCCAGAACGACCTGTTCGATCTGGGCGCCGACCTGTGTGTCCCCGAAAGCGATGAGCCGCGCGACTGGGAACCGCTACGCATGAAGCCGGAACAAGTCGACGCGCTGGAAACGCACATCGACGACCTCAACGCGGAACTTCAGCCCCTGAACTCCTTCATCCTGCCGGCTGGCAGCGAGGCCTCGGCGCGCTTGCATGTGGCCCGCACCGTGTGCCGGCGCGCAGAGCGCAAGGTCTCCCGGTTGATCGCCGGCGATCATGACATCAACGCCAATGTGCTGCGCTATCTCAATCGCCTGTCCGATCTTTTGTTCGTGATGGCGCGCACGGCCAATGATGGCGGCAGGGCCGATGTTCTCTGGGTGCCGGGCGGAGAGCGCTAGACGCTTTTTCCGCCGGGGAAAAACTGCCTTGCCTGATCCGGACTCGATCCGCTGGCAAAAGCCACTACCCTAGCGTCAAGTTTTTCATCTGGAGTGATTTCATGACCCGCTTTCTGCTCACGGCTGCAGCAGCCCTGACCGCCTTCACCGCGCCGACGCTGGCCGCACCGGTAGAGTATGAGTTTGACAAGAACCACACCGTCGTTCGCGGGTCGTGGCTGCACCAGGGCATGTCGACCATGTCACTGGAGCTGACCAATTATGACGGCACGCTGGTGCTGGACATGGAAGAGCCGTCCAATTCTGCCATCGACATCACCTTTACCCTGGCCGACGGCATGTGGACGGGCGCCAACCAGGACGGCTTCATCGGCCATCTGAGTTCGGGCGACTTCTTCGAGATCGAGACAAATCCGACAGTCCACTTTGTCGCTACCGGCTTCGACACCGAAGATGGCCAGAGCGGTGTGATGACTGGTGACCTGACCATGAATGGCCAGACCCACCCGGTTTCGCTGGACGTCACGCTGAACGGCTCCGGACAGTCCCGTGACGGCCGCACCAAACACGGCTTCACGGCGACGGGCTCTCTGGTCCGTTCGACCTGGGATATGGGTTTTGCCGTGCCCTATATTTCCGACGAGATCGAACTCTTTATCTCGACAGAACTGGTTGCTGCCCAGTAACACTTCGGCTTGATCGAAAAGTCTGGCGCTCCGGCGACGGAGCGCCATTTCTAGCGACAGATTTCTCCTTGGATTCACACCGCTGCAGTTTACGTAAACGTCAAAGGCAGCAAGCATTGACTTCGCGCACTGGCAAAGGCAGTTTCGGCCCCTATTCTTGTAGGCGCGCAACCTCTCGCGCGCGGCCAGCCGGAGCCCCAGCATGAAGATTCTCGTCCCCGTCAAACGGGTCGTCGATTACAACGTGAAGGTCCGCGTCAAGCCCGATCAATCGGGTGTCGACCTCGCGAACGTAAAGATGTCCATGAACCCTTTCTGTGAGATCGCTGTCGAAGAAGCGATCCGTCTGAAGGAAAAGGGCGTCGCCACCGAAATTGTTGCCGTGTCCATTGGACCGGCCCAGGCCCAGGAAACCATCCGCACCGCGCTCGCCATGGGCGCTGATCGCGGCATCCTGGTGCAAACGGACGACACCGTAGAGCCCCTGGCCGTTGCCAAGATTCTCAAGGCCATCGCCGATGAGGAAAACCCGGATATCGTCCTGCTCGGCAAGCAGGCCATTGATGATGACAGCAACCAGACGGGCCAGATGCTGGCTGCTCTGCTGGACTGGCCGCAAGGCACGTTCGCGTCGGAAGTTGCCATTGCTGACGGCAAGGCCAATGTCACGCGTGAAATCGATGGCGGCCTGCAGACCGTCGCTCTGCAAATGCCAGCCGTGATCACCACGGACCTGCGCCTGAACGAGCCGCGTTATGCCTCCCTGCCGAACATCATGAAAGCGAAACGCAAGCCGATCGACACCAAGGCTCCAGCCGATTACGGCGTCGACATCGCGCCGCGCCTCGAAGTCCTCAAGGTCACCGAGCCGCCGAAACGCGAAGCGGGTATCAAGGTCGAAAGCGTGGCCGAGCTGGTCGCCAAACTCAAAGACGAAGCGGGGGTTATCTAATGGCTGTTCTTGTTATTGCCGAACACGATAACGCTGCCCTGAACGACGCAACTCGCGCCGTGGTCACCGCTGCCAAGGGCCTGGGTGGGGATGTTCACGTGCTTGTCGCTGGCTCCGGCGCCCAGTCTGTGGCCGAAGCCGCAACCAAGCTGGACGGTGTCGCCAAGGTTCTGCACGCGGAAGCCGATGGTTTCGCCAAACCAACCGCTGAGGCGCTGGAAGCGCTCGTCACGCCGCTGATGGACGAATATGATGCGGTCCTCGCCGCAGCGACCACAACCGGCAAGAATTTCATGCCGCGTGTCGCTGCCAAGCTGGACGTCATGCAGATTTCCGAAATCACCGCTGTCGAGGCTCCGGACACCTTTGTACGCCCGGTTTATGCCGGTAACGCGATGATGACGGTGAAGTCTTCCGACGCCAAGAAAGTCATCACGGTTCGGCCGACGACCTTTGAGAAAGTCGGCGATGGTGGTTCTGCCGAGATGGATGATATCGGCGCGGCGTCCGGCCCGTTCAAATCCGAGTTCATCTCCGAGGAACTCTCCAAGTCCGATCGCCCGGAACTGACCGCTGCCAAGATCGTCATCTCCGGCGGCCGCGGCATGCAGTCCGGTGACAATTTCCACCTGCTCGACACCATCGCCGACAAGCTTGGCGCTGCTGTTGGCGCATCACGCGCAGCTGTCGATGCCGGGTTTGTCCCGAACGATTACCAGGTCGGCCAGACCGGCAAGGTCGTCGCTCCGGAACTCTACATCGCCGTCGGCATTTCCGGTGCCATCCAGCACCTGGCGGGCATGAAGGACTCCAAGGTCATCGTGGCCATCAACAAGGATGAGGAAGCCCCGATTTTCCAGGTTGCCGATTACGGCCTGGTTGCGGACCTCTTCACCGCCCTGCCGGAACTGGCCGAAGCGCTCTAGGCGCCGGCGTATCCGAACAAGAAAGCCCGGCCGATTGGCCGGGCTTTTTTTTCAGCGAGTCAGCACGTGTCCGATCAACCGGCGCCAGGTCCTGAATTCGGCAGGGTTTGAAGACGCCGCCTGCAACTGCGCCAGCTCATCCCTGCCCAACCAGTTCTCCCCTCGCATCACGCCGACAGGCCGACGCAACTCCGACAGATCGTTCAGCGGGTTTTCGCTCACAAAGAGCAGGTCTGCGGCATAGCCGACATCCACACGCCCAATCTGCTCTGCCATGCCCAGCGCGCGCGCCGAGTTGAGCGTTGCGGCCTGCAAGGCTTCCAGGGGGGTCAACCCAGCATCAACGAGAAGCTCGATTTCCTCGGAAACCGAAACACCATGCGGTGTCACCATCACCCCGGCATCTGTTCCGACAACCAGCTCCACTCCCGCGTCATGCATGTATCCGGTCATGGAGACGTAAAAGGCCTGCATGCGGGTGCGATCATCATGCGGATAGCTGGCCCAGTAATCGTATCTAGACTGCTCGAAGCCCTGCATCACCGGGCTGAAACTATGCATGTCGGGTCGATTTACATGCGCGCCCTCCGTTTCAACAATTTTCGCGAGATTATGGTGCACGATCAGAGTTGGTGTTACGCGGGCGTTGGCTTCACCCATTTGGCGCGCCAGCTCTCGTGCCCGGACCGGGTCAGTCCTGTCGTTCAGTCCGAACCAGACGATGGATTCGGCATGCTCGATCGTCGTGAATCGTCCTGCCAGGGTATCGGACATATCCAGCGGATCAGCCTCTGTTCCCTCGACAGGGTGCCCCGATACGGACAGACCAAGTTGCGCGGCTTCGTCCAGGATCGCAGCGAGGCTCTCGCGAGACAGGTTCGAATAGACCTTGAGATGTCTATATCCTGCCCGGTACTGCCGCCGTACGGCGGCTCGCGCGCGATCTGCGCCAGACACCAGCGTTTGAAGGTCATTGGTGTTGCGCCCATCCCGCTCATTGAGAATGGTCCCCGTCGTGATCAGCCGCGGCCCAAGCAATCGGCCCTGCTCGATCTGCCGGGCCATGGGAAGATGGAAGGGCATGCCACCCAGATTGCGTATTGTTGTGACCCCGTAGGCCAGATTAGCGGCCAGGTCGGCCTCGTCGAACACATGCACATGCATGTCGATCAAGCCCGGCAGCACGACCGCACCAGCCCCATCAATTCGAGTTGTGCCCGTCCTCAGCGCGTCCGGACGCTCCGCTGCAACGTGCCGGATAATTCCGTCTTCGACATAAATGAACTGAGCCTCGGCAATCTCACCGGTGTCCACGTCGAGCACGGATGCATTTTCGATAAGATAGGCCCCATGCGCTTCACGCTCTGGTTTCAGGGCTGCGGGGAAGGTACAGGCGACGAGCACAAGCGCGCTCGCCAGGACAAAAAGCGGGAGACGGGGAAAAGGCATCAGGCACTCCAGTTCGATGGAGGTCTGATGTCTGACATCTCCCCCATCCTGTCGTCCGGAATCCGGAAACAGGACGTCCGGAAATTGTCACACCCTGTTTGAAAGACTGTCCGAAAAGGCCGAGGGGGTCATGCCGGTCTCGCGCTTGAACACAGCATTGAACACTGATTTGGAGCTGAAACCGGCCGTGTAGGCGAGGTCGAGAATCTTGCGCCTTTCGCCCGAGGCCGCATCTTCGCGCATCATGGCCTGTACATCCTCAATGCGCAGACTGTTTATGAAATCGTTGAAATTCCGTCCAGTTGCCGCACGTATCGCCTGAGAGACCTGGCGCTCCGGCAGCCCGGCGGCCTCCGCAAGCTCTGCTCGGGTCAGACGCGGCTCGGTCTGCAAATGCTGCGCGCGAACGATTGCCGCGATCCGCGCAAAAACCTCTTCATCTGCCGGCCCGTCAGTCGGAGGCACATCCACCAATGGCGCCAATTGACCGGGCTGCAACCCGTCAAACACATGCGCCCTGCGGACGGCGAAGAGAATGGTTACAACGGTCAACAGGAACGAGATGCCAAGCTGAACCAGATACGCCGAGGAGGACGCCAACCACGGCCAGTCCTGATGCAGCCATCGCGCATCCATGCGTACGACATCGAAGATCGCATCAAGCACGAAGACTGCGATGACCACATATATGCGTCGAAATTGAATGGTTTCCGCATCTGATCGCCTGTTCTGATTGGTCGCGTGATAACGATGAAGCAGCCAGATTGACGCCAGCAAATAAGCGACCAGGCTGAAGCGGGCCGCATGCTCGACCAGCCAGACCTGGGGCGTCAGCGCCAGCCCGAGTACGAATGGCACCACGTGCGGCCAGTCTGATGGCCGCAACGAGGCTCCCGAGAAGATCAGACCACGTACCAGCAGGTAAAAAAGCGGTGGATAGGCGAGACGAAATGCGGGTGTTACCAGCCAGATGTCGCGCGTTCCCAGGGATTCCTCCGCAAGATTGAACAACATCCACAAGGTCGCCATGCTCATCATAGCCGTCGCCGCCCTGAGCCGGGGCCGACCTATGGTCAAAAACACGCCCACGAGGGCTATGGCAGCAATGGCGATCTGGAGAAGGTTGGCCGGGGCAAGAAACATCCCAGATGACTACCCCACCCCGGCCAACACCAAAAGCCCCGGGAACTATTCCGCAGGATTTGACAACGCTGCCCGGATATCGCGCAGGTCCATCAGCTTGAAGTTCTGGCCACCCGTATCTTCCTCATCGTCCTGAACGACAAATACTCCTTCCGGGTAATCGGGGCCCAGCGCGTGCGGAAAGACGTCGAGACCATCTGTATGTGACGTGCCGTCAATCTCGCCATCGACGACTGCAAAACGAAGGGCCGGCTCGCCGGTTTCCAGATCGAAGGTCACATACCGACTGTCGCCCTGGCTGGAGACCATCAACCAGCCGCCGGTATCGCCCTCGGGAATGATGGCCACACCCTCGGCGTCGGCAGCGAGGAAACGCCCGTCCACAGCTGCGAAATGGTTCAGCGCGGTGCCGGCATCCGGTTCGGCACCGATCGTCCAGACCGCAACATTTTCCTCGGCGATGTAGAGCATGCCCGTGCGGTCATCAGCGACACATCCCTCCGTCGTCGAACCCGTGGCAAACCGACGGACTTCCGTGCCGGAGATCACACCCTCGCCTTCATACCGCAGCAGCAACTGCACGACCGTGCCGGGTTCCTTGTCGGTCAGGAACGCATACAGCGCCCCGGTTGGACTGGAATACAGACAAGCGCCATAGGGATCGACGACATCCGCCACCGAAATCGTGGGCCAGGCTTCAATCGTGCGGGTTTCCGGGTCGATCAGGAAAACCGCCAGTCCGATATTGGTCCGGTCGGAGGCGATTGCGATATCGCGACGCGGACCAGGCAGGGCAAAATCGTAACGCAGATCGACATTGTTCACCCGGCCGGCCGCAATGTGCTGGGCGATACTTCCATCGAGGTTATACGCGTAAAGACCCGCCTGTTTGTCTGTCCCCAGGATCAGGCTGTCCGGAGCATTTGGCGCAAGCCAGACCGTTGGGTCATCGGCAGCATCACCACTCGACGCGACGGCAACGGTTTCGCGAACCGCGGTAATCTCAACGGCCGGCTCGCCGCTGCAAGCGGCCAGAAAACCCAGTCCCAAAATCGGTAACAGACGCATGACATCCCTCCTGTTTGCGCTGGCGATACCATTCAGGGCCACAGATTTAAACGTTTGATCTGGCGACAGTTTTGTGACGAGTTGATGCACGTTTGCCGCGTCACGAAATTGATATCGATCTGTCACGTAAACGAAACCCAATTGCCATCGCCGTGTCACGCGACGCGACCAATAGAGCCCCAACTTCGCCCGACCCGGGTGCGGTCATTGTTTTCCGATTTTGGGGGTCCCAATGAGAAAATCGCTCTCCATGCTCGGCACGGCATCCGTGCTGGCACTTGCTACTGCCGCTTCCGCTCTCGCGGGCGGCGTAACCGGTCGTGTGACCGACGCGTCTGAAACCGTCGGCCTGAACGGCGCAACCATCCGCGTCATCGAGACCGGCCAGACGGTAACCGCCGGCCGCGACGGTTCATTCCGCATCGCTGGCCTGGATGCTGGCCGCTACACACTACGTGTATCCTATGTCGGCGCCGACACGCGCGACATCATTGTTTCCATCCCGTCCGCAGACGCGATCGCCACCCAGAACATCGCCATGGGTGACGATGTTTCCCTGCGCGAGAACATTCTGGTCATTGGCCAGCGCGGCGCGATCAATTCCGCCCTGTCCCGCCAGCGTGCCAATGACGGTGTTGTTACCGTTCTTTCCTCTGACGCCATCGGCCAGTTCCCGGACGAAAACGTCGCCGAGGCGGCGCGCCGCGCTGTCGGTGTCAACGTCCTCAACGACCAGGGCGAAGGCCGGTTTGTTTCCATCCGCGGTGCCTCACCGAACCTGGTGACGGTTTCCGTCAACGGCGTACGCCTGACCTCCCCGGAAGCTGAAGACCGCCAGGTCGGTCTCGACGTCATCGACGCTGATGCACTCTCAAGCGTCGTCGTTCACAAATCCCTGCTGCCGAACATGGATGGCGACGGCATCGGCGGCACCGTCGAGATCGAGACCGATAGCGGCCTGAATGTCGACAGCATGCGGTTGCGGGGTCGTGTTGCCGGCCTCTTCTCTTCCCTGGAAGACGAATTTGGTGTCCGCGCCTCGGTCAACTTCGCTGACAACTTCATGGACGGTCGCCTGGGCGTAGCCGCCGCCCTGTCCTACCAGGAACGCGTTTTCGGCTCCGAGAACATGGAAGTCGATGACGGCTGGGACGAGCAGGACGGCATCTATTTCCCCAACGAGCTGGAGCTGCGCAACTACGAAGTCACTCGTGAGCGCACGACGGCTAACCTCAACTTCGACCTGCGCGCGACCGAGAACCTCAACCTGCACCTGCGCACGACGGTTTCCGAATTCTCTGACCAGGAATATCGCTCCCGCATGGAAGTGAAGTATGAGGACGGCGATTTCCGCGACGACCTCTCCTCGGGCACACTGGCCGTGTTTGAAGCCACTGATTTCGGTGTCGACCGCGACATCAAGGACCGTCTGGAAACCCAGTCCATCTACGCGACCGATTTCGGCGGCGAGTACTTCATGGGCGACACCACGATCGATTTCGGTCTGTCCTATGTCTATGCCGAGGAAGAAGAGCCGAACCGGATCGACACCGAGTTCGACAATGGTTTCGAAGACAGCGAAATCTTCGGCGTCGATGGCTCCAACCCGCTGCGTCCGGCCTTGCGCTTCGGCATCAATACCGACGAACAGGCGCTGTATGATCCCAGCAATTATGGGCTGGACAAGATCGAGCTGACCAACGGCATTTCCATCGACCGCGAGTGGGCGGGCCAGATCAATGTCCGTCACGACAATAACTGGTTCGGTGTCCCGGGCTATGTCCAGGCAGGCCTGCGTGTCCGCAATCGCGACAAGAAGTATGATGGCGATCTGGAAGTCTGGGAAGACGATAACGACGTCTTCGACCTGACCCTGGCCGGCTTCCCGCGCACCGTCGATTACGGCCTGGCCGATATCGGCGTGACTGGCAATCCGTTCGCCATTCGCGACTTCTTCTTCCAGAACCAGAACCAGCTGGTCCTCGACACGGGCGACTCGACGATCGAGAGCCAGGTCGCCGACTACAACATGGAAGAGGACATCTTCGCCGGCTATGTCATGGGTAGCTGGGATATCGACAATCTGCGCATCACCGGTGGTGTTCGCGTTGAACAGACAGACGTCTCCACCTTCGGCTATCAGCTGGACGAAGACAGCGGCAATATCCAGCCGGTCACAGCATCGGACGACTATACCGACGTGCTGCCGAGCGTTCTGGCGCGCTACGAAGCGTCCGAGAACATTGTCCTGCGTGCGGGTTACTACACCTCGATCCAGCGCCCGAACCCCAATGAATACGCACCGCGTGTCTTCATCAATGACGACAATGAAGCGGAGCTGGGCAACCCGTTCCTGGAGCGCCTCGAAGCCCAGAACTTCGATGCCGCCATCGAATGGTATCCGAACAATGACAGTGTTGTTTCGCTCGGATATTTCTACAAGGATCTGGAAAACATCATCGGCGAGTTCTCCACGGACAACCCGGCTGAGTATCCGGCCTTCGTCACCAGCGTCATCCCGGGCGTTTCCGAAATCGAGACCTATGTGAACCTGCCGCAGGGCGAAGTCAGTGGCCTCGAATTCAACCTCCACACCAGCCTGGATAATTTCCTGCCGGTCGAGGGTTTCCTGGTTGGTTTCAACTACACCTGGACCGACAGTGAAGCGACAATGACCGATGGTCGTGTCGTCGCCCTGCCGGGTCAGTCCGAGACTGTCTGGAACGCCATTCTGGGTTATGACAATGGCCCGTGGGACCTGCGCGCCGTACTCACCGAGCGCTCTGATTACCTCGACGAGATCCGCGGTGACGTCACCGAAGATCGTTTTGTCCTGGAACATCGTCAGCTCGACCTGTCCGGTCGGTATAGCTTCACGGACCATGTCCAAGCCTTCGTCGAGCTCAAGAACGTCACCGACGAACCCTATGTCGCTGTGACCCGTCCGGACGGCATCGACCGCCTCGAGCAGTTCGAGGAATACGGTTGGTCCACCGTCATGGGCTTCCGTTTCACCTACTAAGCGACACGCCTGCTGAAACGAACCCCGGGGGTGCAAGCTCCCGGGGTTTTTGTTTTTTGGGCGCCCCTCTCATCCACCCTGCGTCGCCAGGATGCGGGCCGCTCAATCCGGAGACAAGGCTCGTCGGGCCACCAGCCCGCCCCCTCGGAGACATGAGCGCAGCAAATTGCCGGGAGATCAAAAAGCTAGAAGCCAGAACTTCTACATATCCATCGTCAAAGCGTCACACATCCGTCGTGGATGAGCCGTACATACAGCGCCGACCCGATCCTCCCCGAACGGGCTTCAGGCTCGAAACCCCCTCGGCTTGAGTTTCCTGTTGAGCCGCTCCTGCCCGGAGCGGCTCATTTTTTAGCTGGCACCATGGAAACGGATGGCGGCTTCAATCAGGTCGATGGCGTCTTCGCTGTCCCACTCGGCCGGGGCTGGCAGCCGGCCGATCTCCCGGCCACCGGCGTCATAGAGTATGGACATCGGCAAGCCGATCGCTCCAGTCTGAGCCATGGAGCCAAACGTGCTGTCATGGATCAGGGGCAGGTTTTCCAGCTCCATATTGGTGAGGAAGGCCTCGGCGTCTTCCATGCGTCGATCCATGGAGATGGTGACAACTTCAAAAGCATCGCCGCCCAACGCTGTTTGAAGATTGCTCAGCGCTGGCATCTCCTCGACACAGGGCGCACACCAGGTGGCCCAGAAATTTACCAGGATGACCTTGCCGCGATAATCTGAAAGGCGGACTTCACCGCCATCCGCACCCGTATAGACCACATTCGGCTGGGGACGCGGTTCCGCCTCACTGCGGAAGGCACTCATATGACCGGTCGCATAACTGTCCAGACTGCCGTTACCGCCACTGTCCATCGCCGAAAATACGACGTATAGAATGGCGACCACACCGATCAGCGGCATGATGATCAGGCCGGCTTTCAGCGGTGAAATATTCATCTCGAACTCCTTGAGTAAGCCCCATGGCAGACGACAATTCCCCTACCCAGAAGACCGGCACCAGCGCCATGTGGGGTGGCCGTTTCAGCGCTGGCCAGAGCGACATCATGGAAGCGATAAATGCTTCCATCGATATCGACCAGCGCATGGCTGAACAGGACATTCAGGGATCCCTCGCCCACGCTGCAATGTTGGGCGCAACCGGGATTATTTCAAGCGAGGATGCAGCGGCAATCCAGCGCGGGCTGGAACAGGTGCGAGACGAGATCCGTGCCGGCGGCTTTACCTGGTCCAAGGCGCTGGAAGACGTGCACATGAATGTTGAGGCTCGCCTCAAGGACATTATCGGCGAACCCGCCGGCCGCCTGCACACCGCGCGCTCACGTAACGACCAGGTTGCCACGGACTTTCGCCTTTGGCTGCGCGATGCCTGCGACCGCATTGATGCCGGGCTCGCAGCGTACCAGCATGCACTGGTTCAACAGGCAGCAAGACATGCCGACCAGGTAATGCCGGGCTTCACCCATCTGCAGACCGCCCAGCCGGTCTCGCTGGCCCATCACCTGCTCAGCTATGTCGAGCTGGCCGAACGGGACCGGGGCCGTTTCCGCGATGCCCGAAAACGCCTCAATGAAAGCCCTCTGGGCTGCGCAGCCCTGGCGGGCACCGCTTTCCCCATTGATCGCGAGATGACTGCCCAAACACTGGGCTTCGACCGGCCAATGGCGAATTCTCTGGACGGTGTTGCCGCACGCGATTTCGCCCTGGAAGTTCTCTCTGCTGCCTCAATCTGTGCGGTGAACCTGTCGCGATTTGCCGAAGAGATCGTGCTCTGGTGTACCAAACGGTTCGAGTTCGCGACCCTGTCTGACGCCTGGTCGACCGGCTCCTCGATCATGCCGCAAAAACGCAATCCCGACGCCGCTGAACTCGTCCGCGCCAAACCCGGTCGCATCATCGGATCGCTGACCGGCCTGCTGACAGTCGTCAAGGGCCTGCCGCTCGCCTATTCCAAGGACCTTCAGGAAGACAAGGCTCCGACTTTCCAGGCGGTTGACGACCTGGAACTGGCCCTTGCTGCCATGGCCGGCATGGCGGCTGACCTCAGCTTCAATGCCGAAGCGTTAGAGGAAGCCGCCGGCGAGGCCTATTCCGACGCCACCGACCTGGCCGACTGGGTCGTGCGGGAGCTGGGCCGCCCGTTCCGCGACGCTCACCACATCTCCGGTTCCATTGTACGTCTTGCCGAGGCAAAGGACGTTCCGCTGTCCGCCCTCTCACTGGAAGAGATGCAAAGCGTCGACAAAGCTATCGACGAAAGCGTGTTTTCAGTGTTGAGTGCGCGGGCATCCATGAACAGCCGTACGAGTTTCGGTGGCACATCACCGACCCGTGTACGCGAACAGATCAAGGCCTGGACCGAGCGCCTGGCCGGAGAAAACGTCCGATGAAACGCGCCGCCACTTTCACCCTCGTGATCCTCAGCGCCCTGACTGTTGCCGCCTGCGGCCTGCGCGGCGATCTTGAACGTCCCGAACCCCTGTGGGGCAATCCGGCCGATTATCAGGAAGAGCAGAGCTCTGAAGAGGATGATGAGGGATAGCGTCGTCGGCGTTTTCCAACTCACCAAAACGTAATGCGTTTGACGCTGTCGCTGTCAAATCAGCGTGCTAGGTTTTGTTCCATGCGTCGTCGTACGAAACTCATCGCAGCCATCGCGCTTTGCTGGGAACGGGCCGTCCCCGTTCTCTGGCCGACCTTTGCTGCGCTGTCGGTTTTCAGCCTTCTGGCCCTCCTGGGCGTATGGGAATCCTACGGCGACCCCTGGCGCGCGCTAACCGCGCTGGCGCTTGTCGCAGCCGCAGTGTGGAAGACCCGCCCCGGCCTGCGCGGCTTTGCCTGGCCAGACGAAGAAGACATTGCCCGGCGCATCGAGGAAGACAGCGGCATCTCGGCCCGCCCGCATGAAGCCCTGATCGACCAGCCCTCCGATGACGACCCGGTCGCACTCTCGGTCTGGAAAGCCCACCAGAAACGCATGGCAGAGCGGCTGAAATCTGCCTATGCCCGCCGCCCGAAGGCGGCGTGGGGTCTGATGGACCCCTGGGCGCTTCGCGGCATGCTGGCCGTCAGCCTGATGAGCGCCTGGTTCATTGCCGGCCCGACCGCACGCGACCGTCTGGGCGAGGCCTTCGAACTGGCGCTGATGGATGTGGATGCCGGCGAGATCACCCTGGATGCCTGGATCGACCCACCCGCCTATACCGGCCGTGCTCCGATTTTTCTGGCCGCCGACGAGACCAGCGCCGAGATCCCCCAGGGCGCGACTTTCATTGCCCGCATTGCCGGCAGCCGCCGTAGCCCGCGCATCACCCAGCAAACCTCGGAGGGCCGTCTCCGCGCCGAGGTGAACGAGCTGGGCGACGGGGTCTGGGAAGCGCGCGCGGTGATGCAGGAAAACGGCTCCATCCGCCTCGTCTCAGGCTCAACGCGCCGCAGCTGGACGCTGGACGTGCTCGCCGACACGCCACCGCAAGTGCGTATCCTCGACATTCCGGAAGCGACGGCCGATGGCGAACTGGATCTGCAATTCGCCGTTGTCGATGATTACGGCGCCACTGCCTATGCGCTCGAACTTCGCCCGGAAGGTGAGCGCGATGCCGAATGGGATCGCCTGGACATAACCCCGTCTGGTATTGCCACGATCGAGGCCGAGGGCGCGACACGCACCCTGCTGGAAACCGCACAACATGCCCTGGCCGGTACCCGTGTGGACATTCGAGTCGTCGCCGAGGATGCCGCCGGCAATGTCGGGCGCTCACCTGAACTGGCGACCACACTGCCCGAACGTGTGTTCCTGGACGCACTCGCCCGCGCCGTTGCCGAACAACGCCGCGAAATCCTGCTCACCACCGACACCTATGCTGCGCTGGAAAATCGGGCGGTGATGTATCGCGACGACATCCCGCCAGGCCTGGCCTATCTGGCCGAAGAACCGGAACGCCGCATCGAGCGCGCGCCGCAAAGCCTGCAGAATGTCGCCCTGGCGCTGGACGCCATTTCAGACGCGCCGAGATACTTTTTCGACGATCCGATCGTCTATCTCGGCCTGCGCGAAGTACTGCACCGATTGCGCCGCGCCCGCGACCGCGCAGATCTTGGCACCATTGAGGATGACCTCTGGCAGATTGCCCTGCGCGCCGAACTGGGCTCCCTCGCCGATGCCGAGGCTGCCTTGCGTGCGGCGGAACGGGCCCTCGCCGAGGCGCTGGCCCGCGGCGCCGACGAAACGGAGCTGGCAGCCCTGTTCGAAGCCTTTGAACAGGCGATGGACAATTATATGGCCGCCCTCGCCCGGGAAGCGGTTCAGGCCCAGAATGAAAATGAAGGCGGAGGCGGCGAAAGCCTCAATAATGAAGCCCTCCAGGCTCTGCTCGACGCCCTGCGTGACGCAGCAGAGCTGGGCAACACCGCTGATGCCCGCCAGGCCCTCGCCGCGCTCAGCGAGCTCCTGCGCAATATGGAAATGCAGCTGGGTCAGGGCGACGGCGAAGGCAATCAGCCTGACCCGATTTCCGAAGCCATCCAGGAAGCCCTTGAAGAGCTGGGCGACATGATCGGCGAACAGCGCGACCTGCAAGACCAGACGTTTGGTATGCAGCAGGAACAACAACAGGGCGGTCAGCCACAAAGCAGCCAGTCCGGTCAGGGCGGCGAGCAGAGTGGCGACATCCCGTCTGGCCTGGCTGAAAACCAGGATGGCGGCGCCGCCCGCTCCATGGAACTGGCCGAGATGCAGTCGGAGCTGGCCGAACAGCTGCAACGCTCGCTCCAGGCCCTGCCAGAGGGAGCGGACCAGTCCGCTGGTGACGCCGCCAGCGCCATGCAACAGGCCGAAGAGGCCCTGCGCGAGGGTGATGTCCAGGCCGCGTTGGACGCCCAGGAAGAAGCGCTGTCAGATCTGCGCGCCGGTGCCGAACAACTCGCTTCTGACCTGCTGGAACGCCTGGCCGAACAACAGGGACAGGACGGACAGGGCGAGGACGGACAGGAGGAAGACCCGCTGGGTCGTCCGGCCGAAGGCTCCTTTGCCGACGGACAGGGTGTTGAAATCCCTGACGAGCTCAGCCGCGCCCGCGCCCGCGAAATTCTCGAGGAACTCCGCCGCCGCGCCGCCGAAGCCGGCCGCGAGCAGGACGAGCTGGACTATATCGAGCGCCTGCTGGACCGCTTCTAGGTTTCAGGCCCTTTCTCCTGTAGGGGGACGACGTTTTCATGCGCCTTCTGCGCGCCCCCACTCCGTCTCCGCCTACGCCTAAGCCAAAGCTTCGGCGGATCCACCTCGCCCATCACGGGCGAGGATAGTGCTGAGCAATGCCTTGGCTCGCCGGTCGACGAACTAAATATCGTCACCCTGACGAAGGTCAGGGCCCAGTTCGCAGGGTGAGATGTTTCAGGAGAAAGCGCTTTCTGGAGCCGGACCCAGCCTGATGATCCAGATCAGTGATGCTCTTGCGCAGTCGCATCATGGGCCGCGACCTGGTCCACCGCGCCATGCCCGTTCTCTTCCAGATGCGTGGTGATCGCGTCCACCAGGACGACCTCGACCTCGACCGTGCCCGGAGGCGGGTCGGAGACGATGGTGCGGAAGGCTTCGTGATCGCCTGCATCAAGGTCATGGACGTCCATATTGACTGTCCATTCCAGCAGGGACTGGCCCTGGTCATCGCGCAGTACGGCGCGGACTTCCGGGACAGGACGGGAGCGGCGGTCATAATTTTGCAGATCACCCTCGACGATCAGCAGCGGCACACCGTGCTCGACCTGGTGGCTGACACTGAGTTCCCCGACCGAAATGCCATAGGGGTTCACCGTGGAGCCAAACGCCGCATAGGCCGACGAAGCTCGCGGGAAAGCGGTGACCACATCAACGCGGAAAATCCACGCGCAGGTCAGGACCAGGGCCATGGCAACAGCCAGCCCGCCCCAGGCACCACCGGCCACGGCAGCGGACATGGTCTGCCTCTTTTTCGCCTGACGTTCCCGATAAGCCTCATGGGGCTTTTTCGGTTCTTCCACGACTTCCGGTGTCTCTTCCTCGAGTTGCGCCGGCTGGAGATCGGGAAGCTGCTCCGGGTCTTCGACCTGGGCAGACCAGACATAACCGCACGAGGCGCAACGCACACGACGACCGTTCGCGCCAATCGCCTGTGGATCAGCGCGATAGCTCGTGGAACAAGAAGGACAGCTGAGTACTATGCTCATCTGAGTCGTTACTACTTCCGGCCGACCCGACAATGATGGAGACTTCCATAGAGCCGAGTCATCTACATAAAACCAGCAGCACCTCTGAGTCTGTCATCCGCTTCGACAATGTCGGGATGCGGTATGGACGCGGTCCAGAAGTTCTGCGCGACTTGTCATTTGATTTACCACGCGGATCTTTCCAATTCCTCACCGGACCGTCCGGAGCTGGTAAAACATCCCTGCTGAAACTGATTTATCTGGCTGCCAAGCCGTCGCGCGGCACGATTTCCTATTTCGGACGCGATGCTGCAGGGCTGACGCGGGACGAGCTGCCACAGATCCGGCGTCGTGTCGGCGTGGTGTTCCAGGAGTTTCGCCTGCTCAACCATCTCACCGTCTTTGACAATGTCGCCCTGCCCCTGCGCGTTACAGGTCGCAAGCGAGCGGAGTACGCCGAGGATGTCGCCGAATTGCTGGCCTGGGTCGGGTTGGGCGACAAGATGAGTGCGCAACCGGCAACCCTCTCTGGCGGAGAGCAACAGCGCGTGGCCATCGCCCGGGCGGTGGTGGCCCAGCCGGAAATCCTCATCGCTGACGAACCAACCGGCAATGTCGACAGCGAGATGGCGATGCGCCTGCTGCGGCTTTTTGTCGAACTCAACAGGCTGGGCACCACGGTCGTTTTCGCGACC
>CBFHQE010000053.1:0-18786 GCA_965657935.1 Maricaulis sp.
GGCTTGTCCGGGTGACCTCAGCTCGCCTGTCGACAGGATAGCCGAGGTCCCCTGGATGTCTGCTGCGCAGCCACCGTGGGATGATGGCAGCCTGGATTTAGACGACAGACTTGATGTCAAACTGTGTATCGGCCTGCTCCAGCTAATTTTTCCCAACAATCCACACCCGCCCGCGCACGCTTTCTTAACGTCGCCGCGCCAGTCTGGCCTGGAACAGAACGGACCCAGCCAGATGGCCCAAGCTGAACCCTTTGACCTGGATCAGCCCGTCACCTCACGTGCGCGGGCTGTTCTGGCGCGCCGTCTCGCTGATATTGTCGGCTTGCCGTCATCACGGCTGACACCGCGAGAGCGCTGGATCGTTGGTGATCTTCTGCATGATCTTCTGCGCCAGGGTGACGAGGAATTGCGCAAACGTGTGGCGCAGAGGCTGGCCGGCCTCAACGAGGCGCCGCACCGCCTGTTGCGCATGCTGGCCGTCGACAAGTTCCAGATCGCTGAACCCATTCTGGAAGAATGCAAGGCGCTGACCGATTTCGACATGCTGGAGATTGTCCAGGGCGGGACAGTTGATCATCGACTGGTCATCGCGCGGCGGGACAATTTGTCCGAGACCGTTGCGGCGGCCCTGGCCGCCTATGGCGAGGTGGCTGTGGTCAAACGCCTGTTGAAGAACAAGACCGCCCTGCTGGCGGCACCGACCGTGGACCATATCGTGGCTGCGGCCAAGGATGAGCCGAGTTATTCCGCTTTGATCATTCGGCGCGCCGAGATGCGTCCGGCCCAGGCTTTCCGCCTCTTCTGGGGCTGTGATCATGCCAACCGGCTGGAGATTCTTGAACGTTTCGCCGTCGACCGCACGATCCTGATCGACGCCTCGGAGGATATCTTCCCGATTGCCCGGGAGGAGGGGTGGTCTGATCCGCTCGTACGGCGCATTCTGCGTTATATTGACCGCAGGCAGCGCAATCGAGATGCCATCAGCCTGAGCCCGTTTGAGTCCCTGGAGGGCGCCGTTGAAGCGATGCGCGTGAGCGGCCCGCGTCTGGACATCATTACCGAGATCGCGACCCTGTCCGGGATTGATATCGGGCTGATGCGCAAGATCGTGGATGACCTGTCTGGTGAGCCTTTTGCGGTATTGTGCAAGGCAACGGGTCTGAAATGGCCCTTCTTTGAGTCGTTCTGGACAGGTTTGGGGCGGCAGCTTCATTCCGAGCCGTCCGAACAGGCCCGCCATGTCTATGATATGTTGTCGGTAGAAAAAGCGCAGACGGTCCTGCGCTATTGGAACCTGTCCACCGAGACCGGCACGCTCTGACACCCCCCGGAAAGCGGCGAATTGCGCGATACGCTGTGGGAAGCTGTGCGAAATCCTGCCGGTATGTCTGGCCAAGCCAATTCCTGATCGCTAATAACCGTTACTGAGCGTTAACGCGCGGGGAGATTCCATGGCTTATGGTGTCGGCCTCACTGCCGTCCTGGTGGTGCTTTGGCTAGTTTTATCCGGTTCATACACCCTGTCCGGCGACCACAAGGTCCTGCTGGTCATGTCCGTATTGAGTATCGCGGGAGCAGTCTATCTGACTGTTCGCATGCGTATTCTTGATCGCGAGACAGTACCCTTGAGGCCTGCCCTGGCCCTGTTCGGGTATTGGGGCTGGCTCGGTCGGGAAATCGTCTCGGCCAATCTGGCCGTCGTGAAGCTGATCATGAAACCCGAGATCGAGGTTGAGCCACGATTGATTCGTGTTCCGGTCGATCTGCGCACGGGTCTGGCGCGCTGTGTCTTCGCCAACTCCATCACACTGACGCCGGGAACGGTGACCGTGGATGTCGAGGAGGACGGTTTCCTTATACACGCGCTGGACAATTCCTTCACCGCACCGGAGGGGTTTGCCGAAATGGCGGCCCGGACGGATGAAGCGTCGGACGGACGCCGGGAGGCCGAATAATGGATCTTGTGAACTTTATTATCGCGTTGGGTGTGGCCGGTGCGATGGCGATCATGCTCGCCCGCCTGTTTGCCGGGCCGACATTGTATGACCGTGTGCTGGCCGCCAATTCCTTTGGCACCAAGACCGTGCTGTTCCTCCTGGTTTTTGCTGCGATCGCCGGACGCCAGGACGCGATCGATATCGCGCTGCTCTATGCGTTGATCAATTTTGTGGCGACCATCGCCATCCTGAAATTCTTCCGTTACCGCTCTCTCGAGATCGCCCTGGCGCGCATGTCCCTGCGCAAGGCCGTGGATGGGGATTTCGAAGAATGAGCTGGGTCGAATTCGGACAACATGCCTTGTTCGCCATCGCTGTGGGTTCCATGACCCTCGGTCTGATGCTTGTTCTGGCTGGCGCGATCGGCGTTATCCGCCTGCCGGATTTCTACACGCGCATGCACGCGGCCGGAGTGACGGATACCCTGGGCGCCGAGCTGATCATTCTCGGCCTGATCCTGCAGTCCGGTGACTGGCAGACCATGGCCAAGCTGGCGCTGGTTGGGCTGTTGCTCTTCCTGACCAGCCCGACGGCCACACACGCGGTTGCCAATGCGGCACACCGTGCGGGCCAGAAGCCGGACCTGTCCAAGTTCAAGCCTGAGCATCCGCGTGATGCCGTGAAAGAGGAGAGCGCGTCGTGACCGGTGCTGATCTCACTCAGTTTCTTGATTACACGCTGATCGCCATGCTGCTGGCGGTCGGTTTTGCCATTGTCCGCCTGCGCAACCTGTTCGCGGTTGTGATGCTGATGGGCGTTTATTCGCTGCTCTGCGCCGCCTGGTTCGTGTCGCTGGACGCGGTCGATGTGGCCTTTACCGAGGCCGCTGTCGGTGCTGGCATTTCCACCGTTCTCATGCTGGGGGCGATGCTGTTGACGGCGCGCGAGGCCGAGCCTGCGGGCGCAGGACGTCACTGGGCGGCCTTTGCCGTTGTCGCCGTGGCCGGACTGGCGCTGTTTTTCGCCATTCCGGACATGCCGGTTTATGGCGATCTGAACTCCCCCGCCAATTCCGGTGTGGGCATGGAATACATGGCGCGGACGCCGAACGAGATCGCGGTTCCCAATGTCGTGACCGCCGTTCTGGCCAGCTATCGCGGCTATGACACCTTTGGCGAAGTCGTGGTGATCTTCACTGCCGCCCTGGGTGTGATCCTGCTGCTGGGCTTTGGCAATCGCCGCAAGAACGGGGAGGGCGAATAATGAACCCGCACCTGATCCTTCGTGTTGTTTCCAAACTGCTGATCCCGATGATCATCGTGTTCGGCTTTTATGTGCAGTTCCACGGTGATTACGGTCCCGGTGGCGGTTTCCAGGCCGGCGTCATCATCGCGGTCGCCGTCATCCTCTACGCCCTGATCTTTGGTATCGAGGAAGCCCAGAAGGCCGTTCCGCCAAATGTTGCGCGCATCGGCGCTGCGACGGGTGTCTTGATCTATGCCGGTGTTGGCGTGGCGACGCTCTTCTTCCCGTTTGCGGGTGAGGCGGTGAATTTCCTCGATTACGACGCGCTGCATCCCGACCAGGGCCATCATACCGGCCAGCACTACGGCATTTTGCTGATCGAGCTGGGCGTGCTGACCACGGTCGCGTCCGTCATGCTGGCGATTTTCTATGGTTTTGCCGGTCGGGTACCGGATATCCCGGACGAGGACTGGTAAAATGCTCGATATCATCCTCGAACGTTTCAACTATATCCCGATCATCATCCTCATGATGACCGGCCTCTATGTGGTGATCGCGACCGGCAATCTGGTCAAGCGACTGGTCGGCCTGTCCCTGTTCCAGACCTCTGTTTTCCTGCTCTATATCACCATCGGCAAGGTGTTCGGCGGCCAGCCGCCCATTCTCGATGGTGCGCATCACGGAGATGAAGAGGGGGCTCATGGAGCCGGTGCCGGTTATGGCGCCGCCGGCCATGGCGAGACGGATGACCACGCTGAACCTGCTGCAGCGGATTATGGCGGCGATCATGCGAGCGATGTCGCGGAACATGCTTCTGACTATGCGACAGGCACGGACGCGGCGCATCACGCCAGCGAGGTGCTCTATTCCAACCCGCTGCCACACGTTCTGATCCTCACCGCGATCGTCGTTGGCGTCGCGACCCTGGCTGTCGGCCTGGCCCTGGTGGTCAGGATCCGCGAAGCCTATGGAACAATTGAAGATGATGGGCTCAACGCCGCGGATTACAACCGCGAGACGGGGAGCGGTGAATAATGGATTTTCTGAGCAATCTTCTTCCCGCCGGACTGATTCACCACGCGCCGGCGCTGGTGATCGTTATTCCGCTGGTCGCCGCCGCCATCGCCGCGCTGATGCCCAATGGGCGTCTCGGCTGGATTGTGGCGATGGTCACGGCGTCCCTGGTGGCGTTTTTCTCCCTGGTCGTGCTCGGCCTGGTGCTCAGCGACGGGCTGATCAGCTATCACATGGGGGGCTGGGAGCCGCCTTATGGCATCGAGCTGCGTGTGGACGCGCTCAATGCTGTCATCCTGGCCCTGGTCGGGGTGATGGGGCTGCTGTGTGTGATCTTTGCCTTGCCCAGCGTGGGCGACGAGATTGAAGAGGGCAAGCAGGCACTCTTCTATTCCGCCTTCCTTGTCGCACTGGCAGGTCTTCTCGGTGTGACGATCACGGGCGATGCCTTCAACGTCTTTGTCTTCCTCGAGATCTCCTCGATTTCGACCTATACCATTATCGCCATGGGTGCCGGCAAGGATCGCCGGGCCCTGACGGCGTCGTACAACTATCTCATCCTGGGTACGATCGGCGCGACCTTCTTCGTGATCGGGGTTGGTTTCCTCTACATGGCGACCGGATCGCTCAACATGGCCGATATCGGCCAGATCCTGCAGGAGCAGGGGCATAACCGGGTCACCCAGGCCGCCTTTGCCTTCATCGTGGTCGGGCTGGGCCTGAAGGCGGCGATGTTCCCGCTGCATGTCTGGCTGCCCAATGCCTATGCGTTTGCGCCGAATTTCGTCACCGCTTTCCTGGCGTCAACGGCGACAAAAGTCGCCTTTTATGCCCTGATCCGTTTCCTGTTCTCGGTCTTCCACCCGGATACGGCCTTCGTCGAGATGTCCTTCACCTGGGTTTTCGCCGCCGTGGGTGTCATCGCCATGATGGTGGCTTCCACCCAGGCGATCTTCCAGACCGATGCACGCCGCTTGCTGGCGTATTCGTCTGTCGCGCAGGTCGGCTATATGATGCTGGGTCTGGGCATGGGGACTGCGGCGGGCCTGTCAGCCGGTCTCTTGCACCTGATCAATCACGCCATCATGAAGGGCGCGCTGTTCATGGCGCTGGGCGCGTTTGCGCTGCACTTCGGCGTGCGCCAGGTGCGCGATCTCAACGGCCTCGGTCGCACCATGCCGGTCTCGGCTGGCGCCTTCACCATTGCCGGCCTTTCGCTGGTGGGCGTGCCGCTGACCATCGGCTTTACCTCGAAATGGTATCTTATCACTGCCGCGCTTGAGCGCGACTGGTGGTGGGCGGTTGCGGCGCTGATCATCTCCTCGCTGATGGCGCTGGCCTATGTGGCCCGCATGCTGTCCGCGATCTGGATGGAAAACCCGCCGGAACACCACGGTGCCAGGATGCAGACGCGTCACGCGCCCTACATGGTGCTGGTGCCGATGAGTATCCTGGCCTTTGCCAATCTGTATTTCTTCTTCCATGCCGATGTTCTGGTCGGCCTGGCCGAAGCCGCTGCTAACGCCGTGATGGGAGGGCATTAAGCCATGTGGTCTGCTGAACTCTCTCTCGCCCTGGCCCTGACCATCCCGGTCGTCGGCGGTGTCTTCGTAGCGCTGCTGGGCAATAAACCCAATCTGCGTGAAGGCGCGACCCTGGTCTCAGCCATATTGCTGGCGATCAATGTCGCTTACCTGGTCGAGATCGCGCCGACCGAGCCGACCCTGGTGCTGGCCAATATCGCACCGGGTCTGCAGCTGGCCTTCAAGCTGGAACCGCTGGGCGCCATCTTCGCGGCGGTGGCGTCCGGCCTGTGGATCGTCAATTCGCTCTATTCCATTGGCTATATGCGGGCCAATAACGAGAAGAACCAGACCCGTTTCTATGTCTGTTTCTGTATCGCCATCGCCTCGGCCATGGGCGTTGCGCTCTCCGGCAACTTGCTGACCATGTTCCTCTTTTACGAGGTGCTGTCCCTGTCGACCTATCCGCTGGTCACGCACAAGGGTGATGCCAACGCCAAACGCGGCGGTGCCATCTATCTGAGCATCCTGATGGGAACCTCGATCGGTCTGTTCCTGCCGGCTGTCATCGCGACCCACTACCTGGCGGGATCCACAGACTTTGTTGCGGGCGGCCTGCTGGCGCTCAATGAAGTACAGCCGATGATCGCGGGCATCCTCCTGATCATGTTCACATTCGGCATCGGCAAGGCGGCTTTGATGCCGATCCATCCGTGGCTGCCCAATGCCATGGTTGCGCCGACACCGGTGTCCGCACTTCTGCATGCCGTGGCCGTTGTGAAGGCGGGGGTTTTCTCCATCCTCAAGGTGGGTACCTATATCTTTGGCCCAACGCTGATTGCCGCGGCGCCCAGCTCGGAGCCGCTGGCGTGGATCGCCGCCATCTCCATCGTGCTGGCTTCTGTCGTGGCCATCACCAAGGATAATCTCAAGGCGCGTCTAGCTTTCTCCACCGTCTCCCAGCTCTCCTATGTGACGCTGGGCGTGATGCTCGCCTCACCCCTGGCCATGCTGGGCGCGGCGCTGCAGATCATCATGCACGCCTGGGGCAAGATCACGCTCTTCATGAGCGCCGGCGCAATCTACACCGCGACCAAGAAAACCGAGATTTCTCAGATGCGCGGCCTGGGTAAATACATGCCCTGGCTTTTCGGTGCCTACACGGTCGGGGCATTGTCCATCATCGGCCTGCCACCACTGGGGGGCTCCTGGCCCAAACTCTTCCTGATGCAGGGGGCATGGGATGCCGGGCATGCGATCATGATCGTCGCCCTTGTGGCCTCGTCCATTCTCAATGTGGCTTATCTTCTGCCGCTCTCGGCGCGTGGCTTCTTTGCCCCGGCTGACGAGGCCAAGCTGAAGAAACAGCCGCCGGCCCTGGTCATCATCCCGCCGGTGATCACCGCTGCGGGCGTGATCGTCCTCTTCTTCCTGATCGGGCCGATCCGCGATTACCTCGAACCGGTCTTCATGCCGCTGGCCAGCGGAGGAGCTCTCTGATGAGTGATGACAACAAGAAAAACGACGAGCTGATTCATCCCCTGGCGCGTCCCTTCCTGTGGCTGGACGCCAAATGGCTGAAGTCCTCCATGATCTGGATCTTCGGTATCCTCACAGCGGGCTTTATCGCTGCGGACATTTTCCATCCGCGCCATGAATATGTGCCCCTGGCCGAGATTACCGGCTTTTACGCGATGTGGGGTTTCGGCGCTTTCGTCCTGGCGGTGATGATCGGCTGGATTGTTATCCGCGGCGTTCTGGGCCGCGCAGAAAACTACTGGGACGAGGAGGGTGACAATGATTGAGACCTTCCACATTGAAAGCCTGGCCCATATCTCTCCGGCCTGGCCGGTCATTATTGCGGGCCTTGTTGCCGCGCTGATCGCAAACAATCACGTGCGCAAGGCGCTGGCGCTGCTGGCGCCGGTTGTGGCGCTGGTTCTCTGGTTCAACCCGGTGACGACAGGCACTTACGGCCTGATCGAGTTCGGCGGGTTCACGCTCGAGACCTTCCGTTATGACAATCTTTCGCGCATCTGGTCGCTGATCTTCATCATCGCTGCCTTCATCAACGGGCTTTATGGCCTGCACGAGAAGGACCGGCTCGCCGATGTGATGGGGCTGATCTATTCCGGTGCCGGACTGGGCGCGGTGTTCGCCGGCGATCTCCTGACCCTGTTCTTCTTCTGGGAGCTGACGGCAATCTCGTCCGTCTTCCTGATCTGGGGTTCGCGCAACAACGCTTCCTACAAGGCCGGACTGCGCTATCTGGCAATCCATATCCTGTCGGGCGTCCTGCTTCTGGCCGGCGCTGTTATCCGCGCCAGCGAGACCGGTAGCTGGGCGTTTGACGGCAGCCTGTCGATCGACACGGTTGGCGGTTTCCTGATCTTCATCGCCTTTGGCATCAAGTGCGCCTTTCCCTTCCTGCACAACTGGCTGCAGGACGCCTATCCCAAGGCGACGATCACCGGCGCTGTCGTGTTGTCCGCATTTACCACCAAGCTGGCCGTCTACGCACTGGCGCGCGGTTATGCCGGCACTGAGATCCTGATCTATATCGGTGCCGTGATGACGGCCTTTCCGGTCTTCTTTGCCGTGGTCGAGAATGACCTGCGCAAGGTTCTGTCCTATTCGCTCAACAACCAGCTCGGCTTCATGGTCGTCGGTATCGGTGTCGGTACAGAGCTGGCGCTCAATGGTGCAGCGGCGCATGCCTTTGTACACATCATCTACAAGGCACTGTTGTTCATGAGCATGGGGGCTGTCCTTCACAGGGTGGGCACGGTCAAGGGCTCGGAACTGGGTGGACTGTTCAAATCCATGCCGGCAACGACAGTCTTCTGTCTGATCGGTGCCGCCTCGATCTCGGCCTTCCCGCTCTTCTCCGGTTTTGTGGCCAAGGCACTGACCCTGGCAGCCGTTGCCCAGGAACATCACACCCTGGTCTGGCTGGTACTGGTCTTCGCCTCTGCAGGTGTTCTGGAACACTCCGGTATCAAGATCCCGTATTTCGCCTTCTTCGCTCACGACAAGGGACTTCGCGTGCGCGAGGCGCCGGTGAACATGTTGATGGCGATGGGCCTGGCTGCACTGCTGTGTGTCTATCTGGGTATCAATTACGGTGTGCTCTACGAGCTGGTGCCGTATCCGGAAGTCGCGTTGCATTATGAGCCCTATACCTTCGATCACATCGTCGGGCAGATGCAGCTACTGTTAGCGGCCATGTTCGCGTTTACGGTCCTGGTGAGGTTCAACCTCTATCCGGCTGAGAAACGCTCCGTGAACCTCGATTTCGACTGGGTCTATCGCCGTTTCTTCGATGGAACGGTGCGCTGGGGCTGGAAGATGGTCGACCGCCTCAATGCGGCGGTTGGCAATGTGGTCACGGCAACGCGTGCCCGTGTGGGCGGCAAGGCCTTCGAGATCTTCAGCCCGGGCGGACAGCTCAGCCGGGATATCCCGAGTGGTGTCCTTGCGATCTGGACGAGTGCATTGCTGGCTGTCGTCCTGCTCATCGCTTACCTGGCGCCCTGACATTTCCTCGCCTTAGAGCGGAAAGCTCAGAGTTGCACGCCCTGCGTGTAATTTCTGGCTTTGCGTGGGAAATAGGAATATAATCCCCGCAAGGGCGTAGCCTCCTAGCATGAACGGGAAGCCGAGAACGGCTTGTCGACCAGACCGGGAGAGCAGGATGATTGATGTTACGGGACGTCCCGACCATGCCGGGGTGCCGAGGAAAAACCGGACCAGGCTGCAGGACCTGGCCTGTGCGCAGCTGGCCGCCAGCGCGGTCGCCTATACTTTCGGCATCGCGCCGCAGGATGTCGTTGCGCCGACCCGGCGGTCACGCGAAGCCGCCTTTGCCCGCCAGATCGCCATGTATCTGATGCATGTCTCCTTCGGCCTGCCACTGGCCCGGGTGGCCTCGGCTTTCGATCGGGATCGCTCGACAGCCGCCCATGCCTGCCACCGGATCGAGGACGAGCGGGACGACCAGGATTTTGATGACTGTCTGGAACAGCTGGAAGCGTGTCTGAGGACGGCGCCGCGTCCGGTCATCGTGAATTGATGGCCCGGCCCGCCCGCTGGGAGCGCTGCCTGGCAAGGGCAGGGGTGCAACTCCTGCCGCTGCCGGCTGCGCCCGGTCGACTGGGTGTCTTCCCCGGCGGGGACCGGCGCCGGCGCCCACTGGCGAAACTGGACCAGGTTGAAACTCACGCAGCCATCTCAGCCGGCCGGCTGGAATTCGCAGCAGGTGGATACCGGCAGACCGAGGCGGGTCGCCTGGCGGTCAAACGGCTCGGCAGCGGGTTTGAACATCAACACCGTGTGCTCGCCATCCGCGAGATCATCGATCGTGATGGGCGGGTCTCGCAGGCGGTCACCAATAAACGGGAGGGCCCGGTCGCGCGCTTGTCACATGTCCTCGACGCGGAGCAAATCAATGCGGCCGAGCAATTCCTGTGCGACTACCACAGCTCGACCATGTCCCAGCCCGTGACCCGCAACTGGAGTCTCGATGCGCTGGCGCGCAGTGGAGGACGCGGTAATGCCCAGGAACAAGCCAGTCTGCAACGCTTGGCGGCCACGCAGCGTGTGATGTCGATCCTGGACAGGCTGGAAACGATCGATCGTGATATTCTCTGTGCCGCCCTGATCCGTGAAGAAAGTCTTGCCGCGCTGGGTCGGCGTTTTGCCGGAAACGGCCGCAAAGGCGCGGAGGTGGTTCGGCGGACCTTCTCTCGGGTGATGGCGGTGACTAACCCCCGGCCACCGTCCGGATGCGCGTGATCATCGAGGCGAGGCCGTTGGAGCGTTGGGGGGAGAGGTGTTCGGACAGGCCGATGCGATGCAGGACATCTCTTGCGTCCACTGCGAGGATTTCCTCGCCGGGGCGATGTGAGTAAAGGCGCAGAAGCAGGGCCGCTAGCCCCTTGACGATGTGGGCATCACTTTCGGCGCGGAAGACATGTTTGTCGCCGTCGGCCTCGTGCACAAGCCAGACCTGGCTGACACAGCCTTTCACCTTGGTGAAATCGTTTTTCTCGGGCGGATCGAGTGGTGGCAGCGCCTTGCCCATATCGATGAGATATTTGTAGCGCTGTTCCCAATCGTCGAGCAGGTCGAATTCCTCGACCAGTTCCTCGACCTCTTCCTGGATGCTGGATGTATTCATACCCGCGACCTAGTGCGAGAGGTCGCGGGGCGCAAGTGTGTTGTGAAGTCGCGTCCTAGCGGGCGCTGTCTTCCTGGTCTTCGATCGCGGCTTCGATACGATCCACGGCCATGTCGGCCAGGAATGCGCCGAGACGCGCGGCTTCCTCACCGGCTTCGCAGATTTCCTGGCGGTCTGAGCACCAGTCACCCACGGCACCTTCCGCGTCAATCCGCGTTTCCGCTACAGCCTGCGGCAACTCGATTTCGCCGCCTGCAAATTCCTTGGGAACAAACAGGCTGACTACAGCGAGCCAAAATGCAGCACGAATAAAGAACATGCTCTATCCACCTCATCGACAGCCTTTGTGGCTGTTCTTCTTCTTTGCAGGATAGAGGCTAGGTCAGAGTGCCCGAAATAGCGAGCGTTTGTAGGGCTTACCGACAATAACGTGCGAATTTGGAGCACTGGTTTTGTCTAAAATTTTTGCGCAATTTTATCTTGTCCCGGATCGAGACACTTTTTGGTAAGGAGTCTTAAGATTGCGCCGGATCTGTTAACGCTTGCACGCCGGGCTAGTTGGTGGCCGTCGATGCACCGATGCAGCGGCTGACATCCAGCAGCGCGTGTTCAGCGATGCAGAAACTGTCTTCATACTTGAAATGGCCGGCGGCAATGCACTGCTGGAGGTCAAGACGGACCCAGGCCATGCAGCGCTCGACAACGGGGTCGGACAGGAGCGCGTCAATCACTTCACGAGAGCGTTGCGGGTCAGCGGAGAGATCTTCCAGCGCAGCGACCGAGAGAATTCTGCCGATCCGCTGGCGGTCCGGGTCGATCGCGGCCTCACCCACGGTAAGGGAGAGTTGCGGCGCCATCGCCGAGTCCTCGGCAGTGACACCGGTTTCAAACAATCCAGAGGCAGCGCCGGAACCGATACGGTTCTGAACGTCGCTGTCCAGCGCGATATTGCGTTCCGCAGCGTCTTCGATCGCGGCCAGGCGGCTCTGCCGGTCGCGGGCCCGTACATTGGCCCAGCGCGAACTTTGCAGATCATAGGCGGCGGCGCGATAACGTTCGGAAACCTCGCGGATCTGGGCGGTGTCGCGATCGAGCGCGTCGACCACGGATTCCTGCGCAGCGCCGGAGTTTTCAAAACTGGTGGCATAGGCCGGATCATACATCAGGCCTGACATGGCGGCCTCGGGTCCGTAATAGTCCGCCAGCTCGCGTACATCATCGAGATATTCAGGATGCTGGGCTGCGATCATGGCCGTATAGGCGATCCAGGCGCGTACCAGACGGTCCTCACTGTAAAAGGAGGACAGGGTGTCCATGGCATTGTCGAGATCATCAGCGGAACCGATCGGGGCATCTCGCAGATCGGCGATGACACTGTGATAAGCCGCGTAGGAGGAGGCCGCCTCACGCAGGGCAGACGGATCGTCTGCCGGGGCGTCCAGTTGCAGAACCGGCGCGGTGCCTGCCGGACTGGCTTCAGCCTGAGTTGTTTCAGCCTGGGCGATTTCGGGCTGGGCAGCCTGATCCTGCAGTGACGTGCATGCGAGAAGACCTGCAACGAACAGTTTCAACATGGGGATGCCTCCATAACCCAGAGGCCCTCACTATGCCCCGGGGGCCGCGTCGCTCCAAGGCTCGAATCATGAATTGTTCAGCACAGGATTTCTTATTCACAAGCGTAAACGCTCAAGCTTTAAGATTTAGGCTTTGTTAACCGTTGCGGCGAAGATTAACGGGGTGGATTTGTCACTGAGTCGTGCACTGTGAGGACATGAAACAAGCCCGCCGAGACATAACCCTCTGGATCGCAGAGCAAGGTGGCCCCGTGGTCAACCTGATCTGGCTGGCGACCGTCGGCTGGGCCGCCAGTCGTGTCTGGCCGCTGGTCGAGGTGGCGGTGTGGATGAAGGTCGTCGGGATTGGTGTCCTGGCTCTGCCGGCCGTTGCGGGGCTGGTCCTGTCTGCCCGTCTGACCAAGGATTTCGACCGCTTCCTTATCGCCATGTTGTGGACGTCGCTGGCTGTTGCCGTGACAGCCGCGGGCGGAGGGATCAGTGGTCTGGGTGTCATTCTCTTCCCGCTCGCACCCGCTGTGGCAGCGGCCTATGGCGACCGTGAGGCCGTGATCAAGGCGAGCGCTGTGGCGCTGATGGCCTTTGCGGTCACGCTGGCGCTGGACATGGCCGGTTTCATCCAGCCCGCACCGCAGATGGTCGATTTCCATATGCCCTTCGTGCTCGGAGCGCTGAGCGTGCTGGCCTACGGATTTACCTGCGCCTCCATCCGCGCCATCAAACTCGCCGATCGTATTCGTGAGGAGGCCGAAGCCGGCCGCATCCGCGCACGGGCCTTCGATGCGGCGCCTGCGCCGCTTGTCGCCTGTGACCAGAAGGGCCGCGTTCTCGCCGCCTCCCAGGGGCTGAGGGAGCTCTCCCCGGGTTTGCCGCGCTCGATCGTTGATCTGCCGATTTCCGATCTGGGCTTCGAGGAAGAAGACCGCGTCTTGTTGACGACAGCTGCGCGCAAGAGTGCGGGCCGCGATGTCGAGGAGCTCCTGTCCATCCGCGGAAACCGCGGCCGCCCGGAAACAATCAAGCTGAGCGCCACGCCGATCTCTGGCGGTTCGGTCGCCTCGCTGGCTTCAGACGACAGTGTCGTCGTGGAGACGGCCCTGCGCGAGGCCGAGGAAGCTCGCCGCGAGGCCATCGAGGATGCGTTCGCCAAATCGCAATTCCTCGCTTCGGTCAGTCATGAACTGCGCACGCCGCTGAATGCCATTATCGGTTTTTCGGACGTGATGAAGACACGCCTGTTTGGCCCCATGCCGGCGCGTTATGCCGAATATGCAGACCTGATCCATGAAAGTGGCCAGCACCTGATGGAGCTGATCGGTGATGTTCTGGACATGTCCAAGATCGAGGCTGACCGTTACGAGCTGGCACCGGAAGAATTCGACATCGCCGAGGTTTTGTCCGTCACTGCCAAAATGATGCGCCTGCAGGCCGAGGAGGCCGGGCTGACCCTGTCTGTGGACCCGCTGGACGATCCGATCCAGGTCACGGCGGATCGCAAGGCCTTGCGTCAGATCTTGCTCAACCTTCTCTCCAACGCTGTGAAATTCACGCCCTCCGGCGGTGCCGTGGTCGTCATGGCCCGGTCGCTGGGCAGTAATCTGGTTCTGGCTGTCGGTGATAGCGGCGTTGGTCTCGACCCGGAAGAAGCCGACCGTCTTGGCCAGCCCTATCGCCAGGCCAATAATGCGCGCGACATTGACAATCGTGGCACCGGCCTCGGCCTGTCCCTGGTTCGTGCGCTTTCGGAACTGCATGGTGGCACGATGAGCATTGCCAGCCGCAAGGGCGTTGGGACAACGGTTACCGTCACCCTGCCGATCCTCAAAGAGGCCATGGGCGAAGTTGTTTCCAGTGCCGACGATATGGGCGTGCGCGCCCAGATCGAACGCGCTCAGGCGGCCTCCAAGAGCCTGGCCAGCGCCGGATAGCTTGCCTGTAAACCCTGCCTGCGCCGCGCTGCCAAAAATTTCTCCAAACCGGTGTTCACCTGCGCCGCTCTCCTGTAATCCTGCGCCCAGGAACGGGATCAGCCGGATCGGGAATCCGCAGGATCAGAACTATCGGGGAAAGATCGATGAACGCGACGCGCGACACCATTGCGGCTCTGTTTGACCGTTGGAACGACACTCTCAAATCGGGTGATCCCAAACAGGTCGTGGCCAATTATGCAGAGCAATCCATTCTCCTGCCGACCGTCTCCAATACGCCGCGTCTGACACCCGCAGAGAAGGAGGATTATTTTGTTCAATTCCTCCAGAGCCAGCCATCCGGTGTGATTGACTTGAGTCAGATCGAGATCAGTGGCGAAATCGCTGTCGATAGTGGTGTCTACACCTTCACAATGGGGGCGTCCGGAGCTGTCGTGAAGGCCCGCTACACCTTTGTCTACAAGTGGGATGGCGCCAACTGGCTGATCATTTCACACCACTCCTCGGCCATGCCGGAGGGGTAGGACCTGCCGCCATCAAGGCAAGCCATTTCCCTCTCATCCGGCTGAACACACCGCTCATCCTGCGCACGATGGCGCGCAACAGTCTTCAACTCTAACCCCGTGTCCACGTGATGTTTTGGCCATGGATAAGGAGTTGTCGATATGAAGATGTTTTTTGCAGCGGTTCTGGCAGGGGTGCTGGCGGCGCCAGCGTTCGGGCAGATCGGGGATGAACCCTGGGACTGGAATCCGGACATCTCGCCGGATGCTCGTTATGTGGTCTTCCACAGCGAACGCTCGCGCACCGATGATGATCTCTATCTCTGGGACACCGAGACACGCACGCTGAGCCAGCTGACCCAGACCCCGGACCAGAACGAGAAATTTCCGCGCTTCAGCCCGGACGGTCATTGGATTGTTTATCAGGTCGGCAATGCAGATGGTTCAGTGTGGACGCTGCGCCGGGTCGGTCTTGATGGCTCGCACAATGAGGAAATTGTGACCGCAGGCAATCTGGCGATCAATCCGGATATCTCCCCCGATGGCGCGTGGATCGCCTTTGCCGGCCAGGCGTCTGACGACGCGACGCGCAATGACATTTTCATTGTCCGCCCGGATGGTTCGGACATGACCAATTTGACCGCAGAATCGGATGCGATCGGATATTCGGTGCTGCCCTCCTGGTCAGCTGACGGCAATACGATCGCTTTTACCGGCGGGCAGCTGGACGGCGATACAGCCGATATTTTCCTGGTGGATGTGGCCAGCCACGAGGTCAGCCAGTTCATGGAAATCGAGACCTACAAGGAGATGGGACCGACCTATTCCCCGGATGGGCGTTACCTGGCTGCGTCAGTGGGCTTCCAGGCCTATGACTTTTACAGGGTCGTGATCTTTGATCTTGAACAAGGCTCGGCGCGACAGATCGACAGCACGTCGGAATACCACGCCCGTCCTGCCTGGAGCGCGGACAGTCGTTCGCTCTATTTCCAGGAAATCGTTCAGGGTGGTGCCCGCATCGCGCGTTACGATATCGAGGAAAACGAGGTCTATAATCTCGGCATTACGGGCGGCTGGGAAGAAGAGCTGATGCGCCGGTCGGTGGCTGCATTCGGCGGGAGTCATTGATCCAATAGCCCAAATGTCTGTCACAAACTTCTTCGTTTGCTCCCGGATGTTCGCTAGGCGGCCACCGGGGATGACGGTGAAAATGAGTGTGGCGATAATAACCGCTAACCCGTGTCGCCGGTCCCATCCCGATTGAGATGGGCCCTGGACCTCACAAAGGCGAGCGCCGCACCGAAATCCCCAACCTCGAAGAAATAGGATGTGATGCGTTCTCCGCGGCGGTCCATCAGGTCGATGCGGGCGGCTTCGCGGGGGTCGCGCCGGGCAATGCGTTCAGCATCTGTCACCGAGAACCGATAGAGCTGGCGGGCTTCACTCGGATTGAGCTGTAGCGCGACTTCGCCCCTGACCCGGCCTCGGGAAAACACCAGCTGCCGGGCATAATCCGGCGCACTCCAGCGCAGCCAGGGCGCGTGTTCCGGGGTGGGAAACAAACCGCCGACGGTCGGATCATACAAGCCGGGTTCACGCTGCATGTCCCGCAGTACCAGTACCGCGGAGGTTACACCTTGGACCTCGGGCAGGTCGACGACAAATTCCAACTGGTCGTTGATCAGGGCCAGGCCGGCATTGATCGGCGCGGCTTCCTGGCGGGCCAGCCACTCATTGCGGGTCAGGCCGATGGGGGCATTGGCCTCCCAGCTGAATTGATCGGCCGGGAAACTCATTCGCATCAGGCGTTCAAAACCGGCATAACCCTCATTCACGCGCTGATAGATCAGCTGGGCGTGCTCGGACCGGCAGCCCTGCTGAGCGGCGGCCTCATCAAGGCTGGCGCGATAATCATCCAGCTCGGCGGCGTTTTCGCCGGCCCGGATCAGGGCACCGCGCGCCTGTAGATAAAAGACGGAAAGCGCATCGCGCTGGTCGGCTGTGAACAGCTCGCACAACTCATCCATTGCCAGCGCATATCCGCGCTCTGCAAAGACGTCTTCGGCGTTCTGGGCTGCTGCTTGTGCTGTTGTCACAGTCAGCCCGGCTATTATCGCCAGGAGCGATTTACGCATACAAAACCCCACTCATCCGAGAGAGGTTATATCAAAGGAGGTTTTACGACGCGTTTACGCGACTACGACGATGCCACATACCGCGCATCAGCATGAAGAAAGCCAGACCAAACAGGATAAAGGCTGCATCGCGGGTGTGATCCAGCGCAAATTCCTGAACGCGTTCCTGCAATGTCGGCGCAGAGACCGAATAGTCCAGCGGCGTTACACCGCGGGTGCTCCAGACCGCGGCACGACCTTCCAGAGACGCCCACAGGGTCGAACGGGCCAGGCTGCGACCGGCAGCCTGGAAGGAAGCTTCCGACGGTGCCGTCAGCGTGCCGATCCAGCGTCCGGCCTGGGTGCGGTCCTCGAACAGGGAGGCGACACCGATATTCGGTGCGTTTTCATTGCTCTCGTCAGAGGCGGTATCGTCGGCATAGGCGGCGGCGGCCAGGCGCATCATGCCGCGATCACCCTGGGAGCGAGCGGCAGCACGCAGGGCGGCGCGAAGCTCAGCCGGGGCGTTCTGCTCGACCGCTGCGAAATCCGTGCTGTTCGGTCCGATAACAAGAAGGTTGTGGTCGGCCGGCACAATCTGCTGGCCATCGCCATACCAGGCATAGAGCCAGGCTTCACCGGTCGTCAGTGCCGCGCGGGCCAGAACGGAGAGGGCCCCGAAACGGTCCTCTGCGCCATTGCCAACAATCTGGACAGCGGTACGTGAACCCTGGTCCGCCGAGAAGGGCAGGCCGGATGTGGCAAAGGTCCGCAGGTCTGTGACGCGCGCCGAATTGCTGGCGCCGCGGGCTTGACGCATGCCGAGATGGCGCGCCGAAATCGCGTCAGCGGCCAGGAAGTGTGACTGGTAACCGTCAAAGGAACGAGCCGCGAGAAGACGGGCTGCAGCCGTCGTTTCCTCGGCATTGCGGCCGGTGACGATGAGTTCAGGCGTGCCGTCATTGCGGAAAGCGATTTCCGGACCGGAAACACCTTGCGGGTCGCGCAGAACGGCGAGGCTTTGTTCTGGCAGCACACCGGCTTCGGCAATGTGCACGATCAGATCGGCATTCTCGATATCATTGGTGAAAATCGGAACAGTGCCGGCCCGCAAGGCAATACCCTGTGCAACCAGGCTTTCCGCCGTCGCGCGCTCGCTATTGTTTTCGGAGATCAGGGCGACACGGCGCAGGGCCGCAAAATCGGAGGCCAGCGTTTCTTCCAGCTCGTGCAGTGTGGCGATGCGCTGGTCACGTTCCAGTGACAGGCGCAGCTGAGAGCGGGACGCATCGACAATCCAGCCTGCTGTTGCCGTCTCGGTGCTGAACTCGATTTCAAGCGTGTTCTCGCCCGGGCGAACATCGTCGGAATAAAGGGCGAAACGGGCTTCCATGGCTCGCGCTTGCGGCCGAATGGTGATCGCATCTCCGCCATTGACCGAGACATGGATCAGACCGGTCGTGGTCTCGCTTGCCGGGCGAGCGGCCAGGCGCAGCCAGGCTTCGGTCGCCTGGGCGTTTGGCGGCAGCTCGAAAGCGATACTCTGGCGGTTCTGGGACGGCGAGAGGACGAAGGCGTCCATGCCGGCCCGCAGGTCAGCCAGACTACGCTCCTCTGTATAGACAGATTCCTGAACAGCTAATTCAGTTGCCGAAACATCAGTTTCGGCTTCTGCCTCGACAGTCAGGCTTCCCCCAGCCATAACTGCCACCAAAGCAATAGCGGCGCACGCTACTCGTACCGACATGGAACGCTCCCTCACCCGTTTA
>CBFHQE010000054.1:0-18572 GCA_965657935.1 Maricaulis sp.
GCCAATGCGGTGCATCCGATAGCGGCCCTGCAGTCGGAATACTCGATCTTTTCCCGCGATATCGAGGCGGAGCAGTTTCCTGTACTTGAAGAGACTGGCGGTTCGCTTGTCGCCTATTCCCCGCTGGGACGCGGCATGTTGACCGGGCGGTTCACTCGCGAAAACCGGCCTGCGGACTATCGGTCGGGCGCCCACCAGCCGCGCTTCGCTGATGGTGCATTCGAGGCCAATCTCGCCCTGGTCGACGAGATCAAGTCAATTGCTGATACCCTGAAGGTTGAAGCCGCGCAGATTGCCCTGCGCTGGGTCCTCAGTCGTGGCGACAACATCCTGACCATTCCAGGCACAACCAAACTGGCTAATCTTCAGGTCAATCTGGGCGCGACCGATATCGAGCTCAGCGAGACCCAGATGGCATCGCTCAACGCCATTGCGGACAAGGTCCAGGGCGCGCGCTACAATGAACAGGGCATGGCCTCGATCGACGGTTAACCCCTTCCATAATCTACGCGAGGGCGACGGTTCCTGACTTTTACAGTCAGCGGCGGTCGCCCCGCTCGCGCTTTGTACTGAATAGTTTAAGGTGCGAACCCATCTTGAGTCGTGGCTGGAGACCGCGCCCATGGATTGGGACAAGCTGAAAACCTTTCACGCCGCCGCGCAGGCGGGTTCGCTGACCAAGGCTGCGGAGATGCTGGGCCTGTCCCAGTCCGCTGTCAGCCGTCAGATCGCCGCGCTGGAAGATGATCTGGGCGTGACCCTGTTTCATCGCCATGCACGCGGCCTGATCCCGACCGAGCCAGGCAACCTGCTTTACGAGGCCGCGCACGCGATTGCCGCCCAGGTCGCGATCGCCGAGGCCAAGGTTCATGACACGCGCGACGAGCCGTCCGGTGAACTCAAGGTCACCGCTCCGACCGCGCTGGGCGCCATGTGGCTTGCCCCGCGCCTGAGCGAATTCCATGACGAATTTCCCAATATCCACATTCGCCTGATGCTGGATGACCATGAGCTGGATCTGGCCGGTCTCGAGGCCGAGGTCGGCATTCGCCCCTGGCCGTCGACACAGAATGACCTGGTCCAGCGCAAGCTGATGAGCGCCAGCCAGCACCTCTATGCCAATCCGGAATATCTTGCCCGGCGCGGGGAGCCGCAAAACCCCGCTGAGCTTGATGAACACTCCATCATCCAGTACGGCCCACCACAAATGGCCCCAATCCCGGGACTCGACTGGGCAGCCCGTCTGGGGCGCGATGAGGGTGAGGATCCACGCCCGGCCGTGATCGAGGTCAATACGATCTATGGCGTCGCCAAAACGGTCCAGTCCGGCATGGGCATCGCCGCCCTGCCCGACTATGTTGCGCGGGAAAATCCCAATCTCAAACGGGTCCTGCCGCAAATCGACGGACCCGATTTCGAAATCTTCTTTGTGTACCCGAGCGAGCTGCGCGGTTCGCGGCGGATCGCATCCTTCCGCGACTTCCTGATCGAACAGGCCCGCCGCTGGGACGCCTAGACCAGGCGGCGTTTCTCGATCAGGGCTTCCAACAGGCCAATGACATCGGCTGAGGCCGCTTCCATTGCCTCGGCAGCCCGTTCGGCTGCCTCACGCTCGCCGCGCTCATGCAGTTCTGCCGCCAGCTTGCCCTGACGGTGAAATTCCGCATGTGGCTCGATCAGTCGCTGGAAGAGCGGATCGCCGATAAAGGCAGGGTCCTGGACCGCGTCATACCATTTGCCGAGACGGCAATCATGATGGTCTGCCAGATCACAGGCCTGGATCGCATTGCGACCGACAAATTTCTCAGACAGGTTTTTCTTCCACAGGAAGTGGTCAGACTTGGCACGGTGCAACACGTAGTCACGGACGTCGCGCGTCTCCAGGTCGGCAAAGCTGTCATTGACGATTTTCTCCGAAGCGGCCACCGCCTCGATCACGGCTTCTGCCCGGTCGGTCGCACGACGCGATGCCGTCGCCACGCCATTGACCCCGCGTGACAATTCCTGAGCCGCTCCGGTCTGCTCGCTCATCAGACGCGCAATCTCGGACACAAGATTGGATGAACTCTGCACCAGGTCGACGCCTGACCGAACACTTTCCGCCGCGTCATCACTGGCCGACTTGCCGTCCTGGATCGCGGTCATGGATCCATGCACGGCATCAATAATCCCGGTCACTTCACCTTGCAGGTTGTCAATCTTGGAGCGGATATCGCCCGTTGCCTTTTCAGTCTGACCCGACAGCGCTTTCACTTCTTCGGCGACGACCGAGAAACCACGCCCCGCCTCGCCGGCGCGGGCGGCTTCGATCGTGGCGTTCAGGGCCAGCAGATTTGTCTGTCCGGCGATGGCAGAAATCGTGTCGACGATATTGGTAATCTGGGCAGATGCCGCCTCGAGCTGCTCGACACGGCCGACAATGCTGGCATACGCCGATTCAATCGACTCCATCTGGTGGGCGGAGCTGAAAACCTGTTCCAGACCGTGTGACGTCGCCTGGACACAATCAGACAGATTGTTGGCAGCGGTTCCGGTGAAGTTCGAAATCTGTTGGATCGAGGCATTCAGCTCCTCGATCGCGGAGGACATGGACTGCGCCTGCTGGTCGACGTCTCGGATGTCTCCGGTCGCGCGCGAAACCGACGCCATCGCGTCACTGGCATGCATGGAGAACCCAACCGAGCGCTCCAGTGAAACCTGGTCGCGCGAATCCATTGACCCATAAAGACGCGCCAAAGCCCCCGCCAGCGCGTCCGGCAAGTCAGGCAAAGCCGGTTTTTCCCCCTGGGCAATGCGATCGAGTACATTTGCCAGGTCCTCGATCCAGTCCGGCTGGACGGTGACCATCTCGGCGTTCTCGGCCATGACTGTCCGAGACGCGCGTTTGAGCAGCCTCATCTGAATATCCGTATTCCTATACCCCAGAGGTTCTCATCGCAATCCGACGGTTAAGAAAGCGGAAGAATTGGGGTTTTTGGATATACTCATGCCAGCAGGCGACGCATGGGTAATCGCAGAATGCGTTGCATTTTTGCATGGCCAATCTGCGACATCATGCCTTCTACTGCGACGCAGCATGGGGCATATATCGACTTAACGACGCAGCGGCGACGCCGCAGCCTCACCAAGTTAACGCATACCTGTCTCCTCCCCTTGAACGGTATGTTGTTTCTGGCGCCGGTCCTTTCTCCTCCCCTTTTGGACCGGCGCCTTTTTCTTTGCCAAAACTCACGAACAACCCCGGCCTTTTGGGCCGGGGCTTTTTTTGTTCTGCGCTGTCGGGAAAAGCTGTGGAGAACTAGCCGAGCGTCGATCTCAACATCCAGGCGGTCTTTTCGTGCACTGTCAGGCGCGGTGTCAGAACATCGGCCGTAGCCTCGTCACCGTGCTCGCCGGCAAGTGCCAATGCCTTGCGGATCGTGGCGACGACGACTTCATGCCCCTTGAGAAGGTCACCGACCATTTCGTCAGCGCTGCCTGAGCCCGCATCTGATTGCAGACTGGCAGCCTGGCTTATGGCGCCATAGGAGTTGGGCGCCTTGACGCCCAGGGCGCGGATCCGCTCGGCGATCTCATCGGTTGCCGTCCACATCTCGTTATACTGCAGCTCGAAGAGAGCATGCAGATCGTGAAAACGCGGTCCGGTGACATTCCAGTGATAGACATGCGTCTTGAAATAGAGCGCATAGGTGTCGGCCAGCACTGCGGTGACAGCCTTGGCCATTTCAAGGCGCTGGTCTTCGCTCAGTCCCATATTGAAGCTCATCTCGTACTCCCTGTCGTGCGTGTTTGCGTTGAACAGGGGTATGCCCGAGACCCATCAATAGATCCAATCAGTAATAACTAATCGAGCAATCAAATTTATCGATATCAAGAGAGAGAGGCGCAAAACCGCTGAATGCGTTTGCCAGCTTCTACCAGGCTATCATCATCGGTGGCATAGGAGATACGAAATCCCGGCTCCAGCCCAAAGGCGATGCCCGGGACCACCGCGACCGCCTCTGCCTCGAGCAATGCGGCGCAAAAATCCGTATCATTGCGGAGCTCCTGGCCTGAAGGCGTTGTCTTGCCCATCGTCCCCGCGCAGTCCGCAAAGACATAAAAAGCACCTTCCGGCGTCGGAGCGACAAGGCCCTCAGCCTCTGCCACCGCAGCCAGGACCAGATTGCGTCGACGCAGGAAGGCCTCATTGCGCGGCCTGAGGAAGCTGTGATCACCGTTGAGCGCAGCGACCGCGGCCCACTGGCTGATGGAACACGGATTGGACGTCGTCTGGGAAATCACCTTGCGCATGCCGGCGATCAGCGCCTCCGGACCTGCTGCATAACCAATGCGCCAGCCGGTCATGGAATAGGCCTTGGACACTCCATTCATGGTCAGCGTGCGGTCGTAAAGACGCGGCTCGACCTGGGCGATAGTGGCAAATTCATAACCCTCATAGATGATGTGCTCATACATATCGTCGGTCATGATCCAGACCTGCGGATGTTTGAGCAGCACGTCGGCCAGGGCTTTCAGCTCCGCGGCCGTGTACCCCATGCCCGTCGGGTTTGAAGGCGAATTGAGGATGAGCCATTTGGTGCGCGACGTGATCGCAGCCGCCAATTCGTCCGGCGTGATCTTGTAACCGTTTTCGATTTTAGTCTTCACCTCAACCGGCGTACCAGCCTGTAGCCGCACGACCTCCGGATAAGTCACCCAGTACGGCGCCGGGATGATAACTTCATCGCCCTCATTCAAAGTCGCCGCAAAAGCATTGTAGATGACCGGCTTGCCGCCCGGCGCGACATGAATCTGCGCTGCGGTGTAGTCCAGCTCATTGTCCCGGCGGAATTTCTTGATGATCGCGTCTTTCAGTTCCGGGATGCCATCAACGGCGGTGTATTTGGTCTCGCCGCGCTTGATCGCCTCGATCGCAGCATCCTTGATGTGATCCGGTGTATCAAAATCGGGCTCACCGGCGCCGAGGCCAATCACATCCACGCCCTTCGCTCTGAGATCACGCGCCTTCTGCGTGACAGCCAGGGTCGCAGAGGGTTTCACGCGCGAGAGCGCTTGGGACGGTTTGAAAGTCATGATCGCGTTCCTGAACTGGAAGGTGGAAGTGAGACCGTACTCACTGGCGGCATGAAGGCAATCCCCGGACAGCCGATGTTTCACAATCACTTGAACGAACCGCCCTTGCAAATTTGCAAGTCAATTCCGACGTGTCCGTCGACGCCGCACTGGGCGCCGCACAACAACAGGACATCCTTCCGATGGCTGATTTTACGCTGCACACCCCCGAAAGCGCCCCTGAAGGGTCCAAGCCTCTGCTTGAGAATTCGCTGAAATCCTTTGGTTTCGTGCCCAATCTGCATGCCGTGATGGCGGAAGCGCCGTCGACGCTCGAAGCCTATCAACAGCTTGGCGGCCTGTTCTCCAGGTCATCGCTGAACGCCGTTGAGCAAAATGTGGTCTGGCTGACGATCAATGTTGAACACAACTGCCATTATTGCGTCCCTGCCCATACCGGCATCGCCCACATGCAAAACGTTCCGGCAGACGTGATCGATGCCCTGCGCGAGGAACGAGAATTACCCGACCCCAAACTGGAAGCGCTGCGCGCGTTCACCCTCTCGACCCTTCGCAACCGAGGTATCGTAGATGAGGCCGATGTCGAGGCGTTCCTGGGCGCGGGCTATACGCGTGCCAACATTCTGGACGTCATCTTGGGCATTTCGCACAAAGTCCTGTCCAACTACGTCAACCATTTCGCGGACACGCCGATGGACGAACGTTTCAAGCAGTTTGACTGGACACCCCGCGAACCAGTCGCCGCAGAGTAAAACTGGGTCGGGATGCCGGGGGCTCAGCCTTCGGCACCTGGCCTAGTAGGAATAGGACAGGGCCAGTGCCAGTCGTTCACGCGATGCCGGACCGCCTGATGCCCCGTCAAAATCAGCATATTTGAGCTGCAGGCCGAGATGTTCAGTGAGCCGACCATTGAACACGACATTCAACTCCGAACCGAACTCGGCACCTCCGTTTTCGGCTTCGAAATCGTGCCAGATCACGTTGATCGAACGATTATCAAACACCAGGCCATCACCCAGACTCGCAGAACCGCCAACATAGAAATCACGCAGGCCGTTGGCAGGGGTACCGAGGAAGACGTCGGCAAAACCCTGGAATTTGTGCAGGGTGGCGAGCGGGGTCGAAAAACCACGCGTACCATTCCCGTCCAGGCTCTCCAGGCCAATCCAGCCCCCGAACCGCTCGCCACGCAGACGCAGCTGCAGCCGCAGGACGCTCAGATCATAGCCCGGCCCGGGCGCATTGCCGTAATCGCTCTGCTTGGCATATTCGACGTAATAATCGAACTGTCCGCTTTCCAGCGCATGCACATGGCTCCAACGCGCCGCCAATGTCTGACTGGACATGCCGGGCAGATCCTGGTTTTCAAACCACAACCCTGTGAAGCTGAGCCTGCCAACACCGAGCGCGGTCGTGGCCGTCACAAGATGGGTATCGAGATCCCACTCACCCGCCGGGCTGTCATCACCAAAAATGCGATGCACGCGATCGAGATAAGCATAGCCCACCTCAAAACCGTCCGTGGGCTCGAACTCGAAACGTACAGCGTCAAATGTTTGTTCGTTCTGCCGATAGCCGACATTGCCGACATAGCGGGAATCCGCGACCACCAGACGCTGGCGGCCGATGGTGAAAATACGGCCGTCTTGCTGGTGGCGCAGCTGCAGGCGATTGAGCTCTGTGGCCTCAGGATCAGCAATCACCGGGAAAGCCGTATTGCCGGTAACGGTGTCGTTGAAATCATCCACGAGGTGGACGACATGCTCGCCCTCCACCAGAACATTCCAGCCCGATCCAAAACTGAAATTAAAACCAAGACGGTGGCGCCAGGTCAGCGCTTCAGCGGCTTGCGCAAAACCGGCCTGGTCGGCTGTTTCCAGACGCAGACGACCATCCAGGCTAACGCCATCATCAGCGCACACGACTGGTGTCAGCATCGTCACAGCGGCTGCGGCAGGCCCAAGAAGACGCATGATCATTGGCTCATCGCGACGAGATCGCCGACCTTGGCCAGTTCGAGCGCCCGTGCAGCAGCGCCGGTCGCACCCCTGATTTTCATCGTCTTGGACGCCTTGGCGAGGCGGTCATTGGCCATCAGCAGAAGGCCAATGCCGGAACTGTCGATGGCGCTCACCTCTGACAGATCATAGATCACGGAGGTCGCGTCACCCTTGGTCAGAGCGCGCATCAGCTCCCGCGCGGTTTTGTGATCGTCAAACGTCAGCGTGCCTGACAGTGCCACAGTGGCATCACTGCCGGTTTCAGAAATTGAGTAGTTCATCTTAACCCCACTGTGCGACGTCTTCTTGATCAGGATCGGCGTGATTTTCATCGACACTACGCCCCGCCTTGATACTGCGCGTTTCTTCCTCGGCTTCGTTGGACGCAGCGGTCACAATGCGCGGGATTTCAAAGCGTGCGAGTTCGGACATGTCGGCCATGTCGTCAGCGGTTTCAGCAAAGGCTTCGGCCTCGCTGGAGACACGCTCGGCCACCCCCTGAATCTCCTCGACGCCGCTGGCAACATCACTGGTCGCTTCGCGGGTCTGTTCGACAAAACCCAGGAAGCTGGACGTGGATGCGCGCTGTTCTTCCATGGCAGCGGACACCGTTGTCGTTACTTCGCTCAGCGTGTCGATGGACGAGGCGATAGCGTCAATCGCGGTGACCGTGTCTTCAGTACGCCCCTGAATCGAGGTGACACGTTCGGAAATCTCGCTGGCAGACTTGTTAGTCTGCGCCGCCAGGGCCTTCACCTCGGACGCAACAACCGCAAAGCCCCTGCCGGCTTCACCGGCACGCGCCGCCTCGATGGTCGCGTTGAGCGCCAGCAGGTTGGTCTGCTCGGCCAGGCCGTTAATGATTTCGATGAAATTACCGATCTGGGCCGCTGCGTCACGCAGCTCGTTGACCGCTTCGCTGGACTGGGACGCCTTACCCACCGCATCACGCACCAGGCCATCACTCCTGGTGATCTGTTCCGTCACTTCATTGATGGCATAGATCAGCTGGTCGGCCTGTTCTGCAGCATCTGACGACTGAGCACTGGAGACTCGCGCCCGGTCGGCCACGCTCTCGGCCTTCTGCACGGCATCACTGAGCGAGGCTTTCACGGCCAGGGAACGCTCGCGGATGTCAGACGCAGATCCCACGACCCGCCCGAGGCTGCGCTCGGATGCGGCTTCCACCTCTTGCGACATCTTTTTCATGTGGGCTGTACGTTCGGCCATCGCCTTTTGGTCCTTGGCCAGATTGGCCGCTTCCAGTGCACGACGCTGCTCGGAATCGGCCAGGAAATCGCGTGCCGCCCGGGCCAACACCCCGATTTCGTCCTGGCGCGCGACACCCCGGATCTGAACGTCGATTTCACCGGAGGCAATACGCTCCAGATTGTCGGTGATCATCTTAATCGGCCGAACCACACCCAAAGCAACCTGGATCGACAGCCAGATCGTCGCCAGTGTCACCAGAACAGCAAGCGCAGCATAGAACCAGGCAGAACGGTTGGAGGCCTCAAGGCGGACCGTCGCCACGTCGACCAGATAGGTCGCGAACTCGGCTTCAACATCCATCAAGGCGTCGATGCGGCGGGTGGATGCATCGAACCATGCCCCACCCTCGCCCTGCGGCAAGGCCGCGCCATAGCCACCCTCGGCCATCGTGTCACGATAGGCCTGAACCGCTTCGAGCGCTGGCTCGACAGCGCGGGTCACACGATCGCTCCATTCCGGACCGGCAATCATGCTGAATTCTGCCAGGAAGGCTTCCTGGGCCGCCTGAAGCTCGGTCAGCCGGCGGTGATTATTGCGATTAACCGTGCCGGACCCCAGCGTGTTGGCCCCGACGGCGCGCTCGATACCGGCGTTTTCCTTGGCTTCCATCAGGTTGAGCAGCGAGATCATACCCTCTGTCAGACCCGCATCGTCAGAGACGTGGATTTCCTGGACATAGGCGTGAAGAATGCCGTTGATGATCGCGGTATAGGGCGAAACGGCCTGGCCGAGATTGATCTCCAGCGCATCTACCGAACCCCGGTGATCAGCGAGACTGCGCAATTGCGTGTTCACCCCGTCAATGGCCTGCGCATATTCCGCGCTGTACTTGGACGGATCGTGCTCCTGCAAAGCGCTGAGATATTGCGAAATGATCAGATCGGTGCGGGCGCGCTGCTGGTCCAGCCGGGTGGCGAATTCCCGACCGCCCCGCGAACCCACGAACCCTGCGGAATTGCCGCGTTCGCGCTGCAACTCGTGAATGACCGCACTCATCGTACGCCCGAATTCCGTCAACTCGGCGATACTTCGCATACGCGCCGCGTCGGACCGGTGTTCCATGACGAACAGGCCGGCAAAGAAGATCAGAGCGAGGATGGGCGCGCCCACGGCTATGGTAATGCGTTGGGCGACATTCAGCGTTGGAAGAGGCATTTAGAAACCCGCAAGTTGAGGTGCGCATGACGATACGCCGACCGGGTTGCCAAATCACTAAACGCGGCCCAAATCTGCAAGGAATTGCGCGCGCCAACCTAACGCAATAAATACATATACTTATGGATTATTCGGAAGAATTTTTTGTAATCTGGGCGGGTTGTTTTCAGCCTCTCACACCCATAGTTGTTTTTTGACTAGACATATGCAGCAGCCTCGAAAGCCTGCCCGCATGTTCGGACCAACCGCCGCGAAAAGAGGCGGCGGAGCAACCTTGGGTGTAATGTTGATATCTCATGCAGCCATGCGAGTGATAACTTGACCGTCAACAAGCGCAGCCTCTAGCGCCCTGGCATAAACAGCGCTGATCGGTCTCAGTGATGTGCACGGATGCCGGGCGCGCCATCGGGCAATTCCCCAGGAGCAGGTTTTGCGATTGGATCCGTGCGAAATCCAATTATCTGGATTTTTCGCGGCATCCGCGACGCCCCCGATTTGCCCCAATTCTTCCAGCAATCGCCCCAAACACGCCCTCTCCCATCCTTGATCCCGGAGCAATTTCCGCAGCGGAAGGGAAGCGGGTCGTCATCTTGGCCCGCGGATATTGGGGAGGAAGTCGATGACTTCGCACACACGTACAGCCACCGGTGGCCAGGCCTGGTTCGGACTCGTCATTGCCGTTGCCACTCTGGCCGCAAGCCTTTTTCTCTGGTCAGACGCGTTTGCCGACGACGCACCTGAAACGCCCGATGGCATGGTCCGCCTGAGCGAGATCAATGAAGGCGCGCTTCTCCTCAAAACCATGGAAGACGGTGTTTATGTCCCCGCTCCGATGATCGCGACAGACATCGAACTGGACATCTCCGGACCGATTGTCCGCGCCACTGTCACTCAGCGGTTCGAGAATCCCTCTGACGCCTGGGTCGAAGGCACGTATGTGTTCCCCATGCCGGAAGATAGCGGCGTGGATCGGCTGCGTATGCAGATCGGCGACCGCTTTATCGAGGGCGAAATACATGAGCGCCAGCAGGCTCGCCAGATCTATGAACGTGCCCGCGAGGCCGGTCAGCGCGCCAGTCTGGTGGAGCAAGAACGCCCCAACATGTTCACCACGTCCGTCGCCAATATCGGCCCGGGCGAAACCATCATCGTTCAGATCGAATATCAGGATATTGCCCGCCTGAATAACGGTCAGTTCGACGTGCGTGTGCCGCTGGCGATCACGCCCCGTTACATCCCCCGGGATGTCGGCTTCCTGCTCGCCACTACAGGCTCCACCCGTCGCTCAACGGTTCCGGATGCAGATCGGATTACCCCTCCGCTCTTGCTGCCCGAGGCCGAGGCGGAAGACGCCTTGCGCCTGCCTGTCACGATCCGCGCCAATCTGAATGCCGGGTTTGAACTGGGCCAGGTCGCCAGCCGGTTCCACGCCACAATGGTCCGCCATACCGCAGAAGGCCAAGCTTCCATCGAGCTGGCCAATGGGCCGGTCCCGGCCAATCGGGATTTTGTCCTGACCTGGGAACCCGCGGACCGCAACCGCCCCAGCGCTGCCGTGTTTACCGAGGAATGGAATGGCCAGACCTATCTGCTCGCCCAGATCCTGCCGCCGGCCGAACTCGGAGCCGATGTGCCTCGCAGGGATCGTGAGACCATCTTCGTGATCGACAACTCCGGCTCGATGGCCGGCACGTCCATGCAGCAGGCACGAGAAGCCCTGGTCTTTGCCCTGGAGCGCCTTCAGCCCGGCGACACGTTCAACGTCATCCGCTTCGACAACACCATGGAACAGGTCTTCCCGCAGGCCGTACCTGCCAACTGGGAAAATGTCGGAACCGCACTGGAGTTCGCCCGCGGCCTGGACGCCGAAGGCGGAACCGAAATGCTTCCGGCTCTCGTCGCAGCATTGCGTGACAGCAATGCCGACGACACCTCCCGCGTGCGCCAGATCGTCTTTCTGACAGATGGTGCCATCGGAAACGAAGCCCAGCTGTTTGAAGCCATCCACCGCGGCATGGGACGTTCGCGGCTCTTCCCGGTCGGTATCGGCTCAGCCCCGAACACCTATTTCATGAGCCGTGCAGCCCGGATCGGCCGTGGCACCTTCACTCATATCGGTCAGGTCTCCGATGTCGCCGAAGAGATGGAACAGTTGTTTATGGCGCTCGAGCGACCGGTCATGACCAATCTGGACGTTCTTTTTCCGCAAGGTGCGCTCAGCGAAATCTGGCCTGCGCCCTTGCCGGACCTCTATTACGGCGAGCCTCTTGTGATGACAGCGCGCCTCGATGAGCCGCAAGGTGTGATGATCCTGGAAGGCCAGACCGCCGGCGAGACCTGGCGCCAGCAGCTCTCCCTGTCCACCGCGGGCCAATCCAGCGGCATCGCCACACTCTTTGGTCGCAATCGCATTCGCGGAATTGAGGAAACGCGTTTTCAAGGCGCCGACATGGCCCAGGTCGATCGCGGCGTCTTGCAGACCGCCCTCGACTTCCACCTCGTTTCACGCCTGACCAGCCTGGTCGCCGTAGACGCAACGCCGGCCCGGCCAATGGACCAGGCACTGGTCAACCGGCAGACGCCGAACATGATTCCGGACGGGTGGGACTTCCAAGCCGTCATGGACAACCATGCGATGCCCGTGCAGCACGCCGGTCTGGCCGACGCCCTTTTGGACCAGCTGCGCCCGGGACAGAGCCCGAACCAGCCGCGCCTGGACGAAAACGGGCTGCCGCTTCCGGCTACCGCGACGCCGCGTGAACTGCTCACCTGGCTTGGCGCCCTGATGATGTTGCTCGGTCTGATCTGGCTGATGATCCACCAGGAGCGTCGGCTGTGGTGAGAGAAAAAGAACAGGATGGGGCGCGCCCAGACCTGAGGCGAGCGCTGGCTCCACTCGCGGCCATCACGCTCGTCCTCAGCGGCGTCGCCCTGGTCGGTCAGGGAGTCTGGATATCAGCCAAGGCAGAAATCGCACAGGTCCTGCTCGCAAGAGCCTGGAGCCGTGCCCAGGAAGGAGAGACTGCGCCAACACCATGGCCCTGGGCCGATACCTGGCCCGTGGCGCGGCTCTCCGTCCCTTCACTGGGACAACACGCCATCGTGCTGGCCGAAGCGGGGGGCGAGGCGCTGGCCTTCGGGCCGTCACACCTGTCCGCCACGCCGGCACCCGGTTCGGCAGGGACAAGTGTGATCGCTGCTCATCGAGATACCCATTTCGCTTTCCTTCGTGATGTACAAGTCGGCGATGAGGTGGTGCTGGAACGCGCCGATGGCGCACGTGTCCTGTTCCGCATCTCGCATACGCAAGTCGTTCACGCCGAACGTTCGGGTATTCAGCCGGAGGGCGGTCCAGCGCGCCTGGCCCTGGTGACCTGCTGGCCGTTCGGATCTGTCATGCCGGGCCCGGAGCGGTATGTGGTTTGGGCAGAGATGGTGGAAACGCTGGAGGCTTAGCCCCTCTCCGTCCTCCTCCGCATGCGGGGAAGGCCAGGAGACGTGCAAGCCTAACGCGCTGCGTCCAGGCGGCCCTTGAGATTGGCCAGCATGGCTTCATTGCCTGCGACGATTGAACCCGTTTCGAGCAGGTCCGGCTTGTCATCGATCTCGGAAACGAAACCACCGGCTTCCTTGACCAGAACGATGCCTGCAGCGATGTCCCAGGATTGCAGGTTGCGCTCCCAGAAACTGTCATAACGACCGGCGGCGACCCAGGCGAGGTCCAGGGCGGCCGAACCCATGCGCCGAACGCCGGCGGCATGCGGCATGACCTGGTGCAACTCCTTGAGGAATTGCGCGTGGCCTTTCTTGCCGGCGAAGGGCATGCCGGTCGCCACGACGCTTTCGTCGAAATGCTTGCGATTGGCAACACGCAGGCGGCGGTCGGCCAGCCAGGCGCCACGGCCTTTCTCGGCATGGAACATCTCGTCGGTGGCGGGATTATAGACCACGCCGGCAACCAGCTCGCCCTCGCGCTCCAGCGCAATGGAAACAGCGAAGTGCGGCATGCCGTGCAGGAAGTTCAACGTGCCATCCAGAGGGTCAATGATCCAGCGGTGGGACTTGTCAGTCCCCTTGATCACGCCGCCTTCTTCCATGACAAAACCATAACCGGGACGCGCCTCGTTGAGGCGGTCATAGATGATGGACTCGGCCTTCTTGTCGGCGATGGAGACAAAATCCGCCGGTCCCTTCTTGGAGACCTGCAAATGCTCGACGTCACGGAAATCACGGTTCAGCGACCGACCGGCGCGGCCAGCAACTTCCGTCATCAGGGTGAGGAGTGGTGAAAGAGCGCCCAAGACTTAATCCGCCCGCTTTACGTATGAACCATCTTCAGTGGCAATGACGATGCGCTCGCCCTGGCCGACGAAGGGCGGAACTGCCGTGCGCACACCATTTTCCAGGATCGCCGGCTTGAAGGAGTTGGCTGCCGTCTGACCCTTGATGACCGGTTCGGTCTCGGTGATTTCCAGGGTGACGTGCTGCGGCAGGGACAGGCCAATCGGCCGCTCTTCGTGGAATTCCACGATGATGTTCATGCCGTCCTGCAGGTAGCGCGCGCGGTCTTCGCCGACAAAATCCTTGTTCAGCTCGATTTGCTCGTAGGTTTCCGCGTCCATGAAGGTCAGGGTCTCTCCGCTGTCGAACAGGAAGGTGTGGTCCTTCTGCTCCAGGCGCACACGCTCCACCTTGTCGGCAGCACGGAAACGTTCATTGAGCTTGCGGCCATCGAGCAGGTTCTTCAGCTCGACCTGGGCAAAGGCACCGCCCTTGCCCGGCTTCACGGCGCCAGCCTTGACGGCCACCCACAGCGTATCCTGGTGCATGATCACGTTGCCGGGTTTGATCTCATTGCCGTTGATCTTCATCGCGTCACCTATCGGGGAAAGCAAACATGCGGCGCAAACAGCCGCGAAAGTCGCGCTCTCCTATCAGCGAGCACGCAAAACAGCAAGTTTGCAGGTCGGTTGGGCTAGCGAAGCGCGTTGACCTCATAGAGGATCTGCTCTCGCAGGTCCGGCGGAAGATCACCTTCGATGGCGCCCTGCAGGCCGGCTCGGCGTGCCTCATCGACCGGCTGACCGGTGAAGTCCTCATGCGCCAGCAGGGACCAGCGATAGGCCTGACCAAGCAGGCTGACATCGCGCGCATCAACAGCCTCACGGGCAAGCGTGTATGCCAGCAGGAAACGGCTTTCGCCATCTCCACCCATGGCGCCCTGTTCGAACCAGTACCGCGCCATGTCCGGATCGGCCTCACCACCGCGCCCCTGCAACATCAACAAGCCATACTGACCTTGCGCCGGGGCGTAACCGGACTCCGCGGCCTGGCGAACAAACTGCCAGCCGCGCTCGGCGTCGGCGGGACCACCCACGCCTTCAACCCACATGACACCGGCTTGCAGTGCGGCTTCGGCATGTCGTTCGGCAGCGGCGCTCTCGTACCAGGTCCGGGCCCCCGCCAGATCCTGGTCACCGCCAATACCCAGATCGAGCAGTTGGGCGAACTGGTACATGGCTTCAGCGAAACCCTGCTGCGCCGCACGCTCCGCCCACTCGCGCGAGCGCACACGTTCCTGGGGGATGGGCGATCCGCGCAGTTCAAGCGCATAAGCGACCATGCCCGGCACATGACCGGCCCGGGCAGCGCGTTCAAACCAGGATCGCGCCTCCGTCACGCCCGGGACCTCCCGGCGGGCCAATCGGCCCATCTCGTACAGGGCCAGCGGATGGTCCTGTTCCGCTGCGCGTGAAAACCAGCCGGCCGCCAGGACATAGTCCGGTTCACCGGTAGCCCGCCCATCACGTGCGATAAGCCCCGACATCACGGCCGCGGTCACATCACCACCTGCGGCAGCGGTCTCTGCGTATTGACGCGCAGCGATCCAGTCTTCGTCAATCCAGGCGATCTGGGCGCGATAGAGCGCCTCCTCTGCCGCTGACATCCCCATCGGAATGGCCGCGTCCTCGGCACTGACAGCGTCCTCGGCGGCGCGCTGGACATCTTCCGGGACCAGGGAGAGCTCTTCAGGAAACTCGAAGGCGGGCTCGGCGGCCGGTGGGTCCTGCGCAAATGCGAGGCCGGACACAGCGAGACAAAGCACAAACGGGGTCAGCAAAAACTTCATGGCAGGCACTGAGCCGCCGCATTGCGGCAAGGTCAAGGCCCCAGCTGTGGCGTGACGGAAATGTTAGTCTGCTCAGCTGTTCATTACGGCGTTGAACGCCTTCACCGCAGCGCCCGGCCCGGCTGGAAAGTCCCAGACACCTGATGACACGGCGAGAAAATCGGCGCCGGCCTCGATCAGCGGGGCGGCATTTTCAACGGTGATACCGCCAATGGCGACACAGGGCAGTTCAAACAATTCAACCCACCAGCGCAACACATCCGGTTCCGCTTGTGTCGGGGCCTGTTTGGTGGTCGTGGGGTAAAAAGCGCCGAACGCAACATAATCGGCACCCGCCTCGCCCGCGATCATCGCGAGATGTTTGCTGTCATGACAGGTCACGCCGATGGTGCGCTCCTTGCCCATGATCGCACGTGCATCCTTCACCCGACCGTCGTCCTGGCCGATATGCACCCCGTCACAACCCAGTTCATCGGCGAGTTCGGCGTCATCATTGAGGATGGCAGCAACACCGGCATCCTGGATGATACGGATCAGTTCCGGTGCCCCTGCACGGATCTCCTCACGCGTATTATCCTTGAGCCGGATCTGGACGGCGGCGACGTCGCCCCCGGCAAGGGCATCTCGCAGCGCCTCGACCAGTTCGGGAGACAGGCGGGGCGGTGTGATCAGGTAGAGTTGGCACGTCATGAGCGGCTTTTGACTGAATTTGCCACGCGTTTCCAGCCCAATTGCGGCTGACGTTCATATTGAAGTCATGCAAGCACGGTCATAGTTATGCACGAGGGGGGCGTATCATGGCCCCAGTTCAAAACCCAAGGGGACATATATGTCATTTAAAACGATTGCTGCTGCGGCTCTGATTGCTGCATCTACGGCCGGAATTGCCGTCGCCCAGGATTGGTCGCTGGACCCGACATTCGGGTCGGTTTCCCTGAATGGTGGCTTCACACCGGATCCGTACACTGTCGCCATCACAGCCGGTGGTACGATCGACGCAACTCAGGTCTTTGATCGCTGCCGCGGCATGATCGCCAACGCTCCCGATTTCCGCCTGCAGTTCAACCCGGGCAGCCTGCCGCTGACCATTGGCGCACAGTCCAACACCGACACGACAATCGTCATCAATGCGCCGGACGGCCAGTGGTATTGCGATGATGACAGCGGCGGCAATCTCAACCCGAGCGTCACCTTTGGCAGCCCGCAAGCTGGCCAGTACGACATCTGGATCGGCACCTACGGCTCCGGTTCTGATCTCGCGACCTCCACGCTGACGATCTCCGAGCTCGGCCAATAGGCTTGCGCCAGCAGGAACAGGAAACGGGGTCCGTCGGGCCCCGTTTTTTTTATGGCAGCAACTAAAGATCAACACCCAGTGCATCTGCCGTTTCCGGCCCGACCATCCCGTCGGCTGCAAGCCCCTTGAAAGCCTGGAAATTGAAGACCGACGCCTCGGTCAGCGGACCGTACACAGCATCGACTGCGCCCGGGTGAAAGCCGCGTTTGCGCAAGGCCTTCTGAATACGGTCCACGACAGCACCCCGCATGAACGGATGGCGCACCCGATAGAGCAGGCCAGGCTCAGCCGACGGTGCGAGGGGAGCTTGCTGCACATACTCGACGCCGGGAACCAGCGCACCGCCATCCCAGGCGCGACCCCGCGCATCCTCGGTCTCGACGACGCCATAGGCTCGGCCACGCGCTTCAACCGTGCCGCCATCACCGCGTGAAAACCCGACATGGCCGATGGCATTCTCTCCCGGCTTGCGCAACAGGACCGCACCTGGCGTCACAAACGCCTCCTCCAGCGAAATCAAGGTTCCGGCCTTTTGCGCATCCTCCCACCATTTCCCGGAATAGGCGTCCGCTGTGCGCGGATCGCGTCCATAGGTGCCAAACACGATCCCGTAGGCCTGGTAACAGCACCAGGAGGCCAGCTCGGCACAATCCCAGGGACCTTTGTGGTCCTTGTTGGCCAGCACCGCCCGCGCCCCCAGCACATATTTCGCACCGATATACTTCCGTGCGACTTCAAGTACGTCCTCACCCCTGAACATGAAAACACCCTCCGGTTGCTTAAGGCAGAATGATCCCGCAACAGGTGATTTTCAAGTCAGCTGAACAAAAAAGGGCCCGCCAATCGGCGAGCCCTCTGAACTCGGAAGAATGCCCCGGCCTTACGCCAGCTCTTTTTCCATGTCGGCTTCCCACTCGCCCAGAGCGGCGAGGCAGGGTCCGAGAGACGGGCTCCAATCATCAATTGCACTCGATCGTGGCGAAGGCCTTGTGGAATTGGCGTCGCTTGAGGTCGCTCTTGTCGATCCAGAACTGCAGCACGCACGATCCGCTGAACCAACCCAGTGCTTCGTCACTGTGGAGCTGCAGAAGCAAAACCTTGTCCCGGTTCTGGACTGGCGCCCATTGCACTGTAGTGCCGTAGCCGAGCATTTGATGCGGGCCATAGTCCCATTCGAAATCTAGCTGGTTTGATTGCGCCGTAGCCTCGACACCGGGCTCTGGAATAACCGCATCGATGACCCAGCCGGGGAAGAGCGCCTCGACATCCAGACCAAGCTCAGCGGCCGTCCGAAGGCTGTCATAGACAATGCCGCGATTGAGCCGGTGATCCAACCCACCCGGGAGGAAATCGGGATGGAGTGGGCATTTGGACCTATTGCGATACCCTTTCGCGACAAAGCTGCCTCCATTTTCATAAATATGAGTCCGCAATCCATCGAGCTCTTGAAGATAAAGCGAACGAGCCTCTGCCTTGATAGGTTTATCCAGGTCCTCTGCCGCAGCCAGGTTTTCCCATTTAGAAAGGAAAGCACGCGCTTTAATCAGTATTTCTGATTGGCGAAGCGCATCGGTACCGGACATGCCTTGCAAAGTCCGCTCATCTATTTCGACGCCCAACTTGTAAGACCGAATTGTGTCGG
>CBFHQE010000055.1:0-18405 GCA_965657935.1 Maricaulis sp.
ATCGCTCTGAGCTGGTCACGCACGGCCAACATGCGATCTTTCTCACTGCCATAGCCCCGCTTTTCACCACCGAACAGCCCGTCGAGCCAGGTATGGGTCTTGGCGATGGTCGCGGTGGTGAGGTCCTTGGCGAGATCACCCTTCTGGGTCAGGAAAAAGCCGAGATAGGCCTCGATCGCTGACTGTGCATGAGTTGCTGACAAGGCCAGGCGCAGCTTTTCCGCCTGTTGCTTGTCTTTGGTGGTGCTGCTCTCCAGCGCGATTGCCGCTGCACGCAATTGATCGACCGGAGTCGCGTCCCAAGCGTCTTGCGCGCAGCTGGCGACGGTGTCACCCGGTTTCAGCCCCAATGCGGCCCGCGTGCGCTCGATAACAGCGTCCGCACCCTCTCGCGCCGCCTCCCGCACGCGAGCTCGGTTACTACGCACCCAGTCTGCCAGCTCGGTAAAGGCTTCCATCCCTCCCGTGGCGAGCATGGTGTCGATATCATCTGTCGAGAGCGCACTGGCAGCCCGCGCCTGGGAACGGGCACTGAGCTCGCGCGCTTCAGCATCATCCAGCGTTTCAAAACCCGGCAGGGCCCCCGCTTCCAGCGGGAAACGACGCAGCAGGCGTTCGCAAAAGGCGTGGATGGTCTGGATCTTCAATCCGCCCGGAGTTTCCAGAGCGCGAGCGAACAAACGACGGGCAGCAGCAAGGCTGCGCGCGTCCAGATCCTTCTGCCCCAGCGCGGTCAGATCCGCTCTCAGCGCCTCGTCATCCAGCACCGACCATTTGCCCAGTCGACCGAACAAACGGTCCTTCATCTCTGATGCCGCGGCCTTGGTATAGGTCACACACAGAATGCGGTCCGGCGCCGTACCCGTCAGCAGAATATTGACCACGCGATCGACCAGAACGCGGGTTTTTCCCGAGCCGGCATTGGCCTCAACAAAGACAGTTACCGTCGGGTCCGCAGCCTGTTGCTGCGCGTTACTGGCAGTCGCGGCAATCTGGGGGTCGAACTGAGGCATCAGCCTTCACCTCCCTCTTCGCCTGGCGCGATCGCCCACTCTCCTCGCCGAGCGAGGTGATCATAGTCCCCGTAGTCATTGCGATACTGGCGGCGAGGCTGGGAGAGATAGGCCTCGGCCTCATCATCAAAACGGGCGATCCAGTCTCGCAAATCGTCCAGAGCCTGGCTGGCCAGTTCACTCGCTGGGGTCTTGCCGTTGATCCGTGTCGCCTTGCCCGCCTCGCTACCGCCGGAAATCTTCACATAGCTAAGCGCTGAAACCATGTCCTGGCCCAGACCGTCAAACCCGCCGGCCTCTTCGATGATGGCAGCTGTCAGCGGCAATTGCGGATCAAATCCAGCATGGACCATTTTGGCGGTCGGAGGATTGCCGGACTTGTAATCGATAACGTCCAGCGTCCCATCCGGACGCCGGTCAATGCGATCAGCGCGTCCACGCAATGTCCATTCGCCTGCAGGCGCATCAAGCTTTATCCGGCCGCGGCTTTCGATCGCTGCAATCGAATAGCCCTCTGCCCGGCGTTGTTTCTCCCATTGCACAATCCATTCGGCCGCACGGGCGAAGCGCCGAAGTTCGACCTCCAGCGCCTGCTCGCCAATTCCCGCTGCCTGAAATTCCTGGCCTGCCAGATCCAGCAATTGCGCGACCGCATCGTCGGGAAGCGCTGTACGCCAGTTCTCCATCGCCGTTTCCAGCACTGCATGCAGGGCCGTGCCGCGTTCGCGCGGACCGGGCGCCATGTCCGGCGGGTCCAAAGGGCGCAGACCCAGCACGTGTCGGGCGTAAATGGCGTAAGGGTCACGCACCCAGGTCCGGATCTCGGTGATCGAGAGTCCGCGCGGGCGCGCCGAAACTGGCGGCGCCGGCGCGGGTGGTGTCGCTGGCCGTGGATCAGCATCGCTACGATCCAACGCGGCGGCATAGTCAACATACCGCCCGGCGTCCGTCAGACGCTCATCGCCCTCGGTGCCCAGCGCTCCCCGCACCAGCGTCTTCAACCGCCAGATCCAGCGCGAAGCCACGGTTGGCGCTCCATCAACGCGGGTCGCGCGGGTCATGAACACCTCGCCCGTCGCCGCCAGCTGGGCAAAATCATGCGCCGCCAGGCCATAACGCTTTTCCGCCGCGCCCATACCGACTTCCTGGCGCATGCCGCGAGACATCCAGGGGTCCGCACCCGCACCACTTGGCCAGATGCCTTCATTGAGCCCAGCCAGGATTACGCGATCTGCCGATGCAAGACGCGCCTCCATCGGGCCGAGAATCTGAAGGCGTGGATGCACGCCGGTCGCAGGCGGAATGCGCTGGGCAGAACAGAGTTCGCGAAACACCCCGGTGTATTCAGCCAGCGTCAGTTCCGGCAGGACCTCGCTTTCGGTCATCAGCTCGGAAAGCACCCGGGCAGCGATTTCCCCACCCTCGGAGCGCCACAGTCTCAAGGCGCCGTCCTGATCAACATCGCGTGCAACCGCCTCGGCCAGGATGGCGTGATGACGGGCCCAGTCGGCGACACTGCGCCGGGCACATGCCTGCATCCCGGCCTGGGCGGCATCCTGGAGCGTCAAGACACGACGGATCAACTCGCGATCGGCATCAAACAACTCCGACCGCTCATGATCCAGCCGGGCGATGATGGCCCCCAGGTCGGAGCCCGGTCGCACACCGCGCAGCCCGTCAGCCTCAAATTTCTGCAAGGCCGAATGCAGCTCACCACGCGCCTGTCCCATGGCATATAGCGGCGAGCTCCACAGCGCGGTCTGGGCCACGACACTGCCCGGATCGTCAGTGATATCAAGCAGACGGTCCAGGAAGGCGCCCGCCAGGGTTTCCGGCAGGGCGGTCCCGCCGGAATCATCGACCCGCACGCCAAAACGCTGCATTTCGACACTCACGCGCCGCGCCAGGGATCGGTCCGGCGTGACAAGGATGGCAGTCTTGCCCTCCGCGTCCAGGACTTCGCGGAACAGCAGCGCGCAAAGCTTGGCTTCGTTCAGCGGGTCCGGGCATTCCACGAGTGACAGGCCATCCAGCGCCTGGTCGAAAAAGGACTCTCCATTGGCCTGGCGCAGATGGCCAACTCGGGCCAGCCATTCATCGGTGACCTCCGCGGGCCGCAGCGCCTCGGCCACCAGGCGGCGACGCGCGCGGACGTTGCCAGGCTCGGCATGGCCGGGCCAGGGCTGGACATCACCGCGGCTGGTCTCGTTCTCGGTGAGAAAATCACGCATCGCCCATTGCGGGTGCCCGTCGTCAAGACTGTCCCAGGCATGATCGTCCGCATCCCAGTCCAGACCCGGCAGAACAACGGCACCTTGCGGCAGACGCGAAACGACACCCATCAAACGGCGCACGGCCGGGATGGAGCCGGTGGAGCCAAGCACAAGGACTGGCGTTTCCGGGGGGTGTTTCAGCCAGCGGTCCGCCAAGGCGTTCAGCACCAGCGAACGGCGAGCAGATGGGTCAGACAGGCCCAGCTCCTCAAGCCGAGCCGGCCAGATCTGCTCGACAATGGAGAGGAATTCGATCGCTTCACGACGATCCTCCGGCAGGTGATCGCTGAGTGCCGCCTGCAGCGGCTCCAGGGACGTCACGGACTCATCGGCCAGGTCGTCCAGCAATTCGGCGAGCGTTCGCGCCAGGGCCATCGCTCCCGGCGTTCCTATGGGCCGGCCCAACGCTGTTTCCTTGGCAAGGATCAGGCGTGACAGTTCGAACAGGCGGCGGGTACGGGAAACGGCAGGCGGGGCGATGCCCGCCAGCTCCCCTGGCTCAAACGGCGGATCATCAACATCAATATCGCCCAGCGGCCGAATCATCGGCAACAGGGCAACACCGGTGCCGGCGCGGTGAGCGAAGGCATCGCCAAGCGCCTTGGCTGCACGTCGGGTGGGGACCAGGATCAGACAATTGGTCAGCGCGTCCGGATTGCGGTCGCTTTCAAGCTCGATGCGAAGCGTATCCACCACGGCGAACAGAAAATCCGTACTGGGCGGAATATTGAAGACCCGCGGGGTCGGCGTATCGAACAGACGGGCCATCAAGCGCGGATACGAGCCTCCGCTGCATCGCGTGCGACCGGGTCGCCGACATGCATCCAGAAACTGTTCATGACGACGCCGTGCACACGGCCCGCCGGAACCAGTTCCTTCCAGACTTCCACCATGGAGAAAGGCGCCTCGGCGCGACCCGCCATAATGGCAGGGTTGTGAATCTGAGTGCCGGCATAGGCGAAGGGCGCGCGTTCGGCATCTCCCCGCCAGCTCACACGGCCATCCTCACCCAGGAAAAAGTCACCGGCGCCGTCAAATCCCAGCGTCTGATCCAGTGGTGCGAGCAAAAGCAGCACATCCATCTTGTCCGGATTCCAGGCCGCGCGCAGACGGTCCAGCTCGGCCGTGCCGGCATCAAACCACAAGGCATCGATATTGGTGATGAAAACCGGCGCCTCACCCAATAGCGGAAGGGCCTTCACGACGCCGCCACCCGTCTCGAGAACCTCAGCGCGCTCGTCCGAGACGATGATCTCGGGCGCACCATCACGCGTCGCCAGATGGTCTTCCATGCGATCGGCGAAGTGATGGACATTGACCACCGCACGCTCGACCCCTGACCGGGCCATCCGGTCGAGCGCATAGTCCAGCAGTGTCCGTCCATTGACCTCGACAAGCGCCTTGGGGCGGTCATTGGTCAACGGACGCATGCGCGTGCCCAGGCCTGCGGCGAGCGCCATGCCGGTACGGATCTCGATCATTTGTGAGCTTCCCGGAAAACCACATCGGCATGCGTTTTGGTCCACATCAACAGGTCCATCAAAGCCGGATGCTGGAGGTCTCCCACAAAAAGCCGGGCCACATGCGGTAGCATGTCGAGATATTTTTCCTTGCCGTCACGCTTGGCGAGACGGACAAAAATGCCCAGAATCTTGGCGTTTCGCTGGGCGCCCAGCACGGCGTAACTCGCATCGAATCCCGCCACATCCTCGATGCCCGCCTTGGCCACAAACCGGGCCTTGAGCGGGACGGAGAGCTTGCGGTCAACATTGCGCCGCGCGTCCTCGAGCAAGGAGACCAGGTCATAGGCGGGGTGCCCCGTCACCGCGTCCTGAAAGTCCAGCAGGCCGACACAGGCCTCACCCTCGCGATCGGGCAGATAAATCAGGTTCTCAGCATGAAAGTCGCGCAGGACGATGCCCTTGGGGCAGTTTTCCAACCGCGCGAACGCCCGGTCCCAGATCTCATTCCAGTCATCGCGCGCCTGCTGGCTCAACGTGACACCGGAATACTGGTCCATGAACCAGTCCAGGAAAAGATCGGTCTCGGCCCGCATGGCCACCGCGTCATAATCCTGAAGCGGCCAGGTCTGGCCGTCGATGCTGACCTCGGTCGGCAGGCTGCAGCGATAGAGCGCGGCCAACAGATCCACCGCGTGGGAATACAGCGTTCCTTCATGCCGGTCGGACGGAATGATGCGGGCGTAAAGGTCATCGCCGAGATCCTCCAGGAGCAGGAAACCCGCGTCGATATTGCTGGCAAGGATGTCCGGGGTCGAAAAACCTCGCTCCTTGAGCGCCCGGGCAAGCCCCGCAAAAGCCACCAGGTTCGGCCCAGCAAGACGGGCAACGGCATTATAGCCGAGCTCCGCACGCTCCTCCGGTCGGGCTCCGGGCGGACAAGCCGGTGCCTCAGCGCCCAGTGGAGCGTCCATCAGCATGGCCTTGCGCGCGCCGTCCCGGACACGGAAGTAACTGCGTGTTGATGCGTCACCGGCCAGGGGTTCGATCTCGGCACTGCCCCATCCGGCCGCCACAACGAAGGCCTTGCGCGCTTCGGCGCGATCAGAGGTCGTCAACTCTGCTCTCCCATTTTCCCCGCCCTGTTATGCGGACTTGTCGTTTTCCAGCGTCATCGCCCTCTTCGTGGCGTATGTCCAGTTCCAGCCGGTCCGGTGGCGTCGCCGCCCCCAGCCGGTCCGGCCATTCGATCAGCGTGATGGCGAAATCAAAGGCTTCCTCCAACCCGATTTCCTCAATCTCGCTCTCGAGTTCAATCCGGTAAAGGTCCGCGTGAATCAGCTCGTCACCATCATGTGTGTTGTAGGTCTGGGCGATGGTATAGGTCGGGCTCGGGGCGTCAGCCTCACCCGTGAGGACTTCAATCACACCGCGGGCGAGAGACGTCTTTCCTGCGCCGAGATCGCCAGTCAGGAAGACACAATCGCCGGCCCTCAGAACAGCAGCGAGACGTTTACCCAGTGCGCGGGTTTCCTGAAGATTTGCCAACTGGGTCACGTGTGTGGACAGCATGCATTCGGCTTATCCGAGGCTGCAGGATGGGGCAAGCAGTGATGCTCCATCTTGACTTGCGCGTGAACGCTGTTCATTTCCGGGGGACTAGCGGAGTTTGATATGGCGAAGATCACTTACATCGAGCACAACGGCAATGAGCATACGCTCGACGTGGATAACGGCCTGACGGTCATGGAAGGCGCTGTGCGCAACATGGTCCCCGGCATTGATGCTGATTGCGGCGGCGCCTGCGCCTGTGCCACCTGTCACGTCTATGTAGACGCAGCCTGGACCGAAAAGACCGGCGCCCGCGAGGCAATGGAAGCTTCCATGCTCGATTTCGCGGACGGTGTTGAGGACAATTCCCGCCTGTCCTGCCAGATCAAGGTTTCTGACACGCTGGACGGTCTCATCGTCCGCATCCCGGAACACCAGGGCTGATCACACAATAAAAGGCCCGATGAGTGATCACCGGGCCTTTTTTGTATCTTGTTGTCGCTTTGTCGGTTCAGACAGTCTCGCTGAGCTTGGCTGTCGTCGACCCCATCAGCGCAAGCTCCGGCGGTACGCCCTTGCCGCGGGGCTCCAGCGGCAGATGGCACGATACTTCGGTGCCCTTGCCTGCCTCTGAGACCAACTCCACCCAGCCGCCGTGCAATTGAGCGATTTCCTTGACCAGCGCCAAGCCCAGCCCGGCGCCACCGCGGTCACCGCGGGAGAAACGGTCAAACACCTTGGCCTGCTGTTCCGGCGCGATTCCTTCACCGTCATCCTTGACCCAAAGCGTGATCTGTTCGTCAGCGCGTCTGGCCCCGATCTGCACGTGTCCGCCCGGCTCGACATGACGCAACGCGTTTGACAACAGGTTCATGCAGACCTGTTTCAGACGATTGCGATCAGCTCGAAGCAGCCCGGCTTCATCCTCGATCTTCACCTCGAGCTTGATGGATTCATGGTCGGCCTTGGCCGCGACCAGCTCCGCCGCCTCGCTGATAACATCACCGATCGGTACATCACCCAGATCGAGCTCCAACTTGCCGGCATCGATCGCGGCAACATCGAGAATATCGTCAATCAGCTTGGCCAGGTGCGAAGACGCGGACTGGATCGCAGACATCGGCTCTTTTTGACGATCGGTCAGATCACCAGCAAATCCATGTGCGAGCATGTCGGCATATCCGCCAATCGTCGTCAGCGGCGTACGCAGCTGATAACTGACATGCTCGACGAACTCGGTCTTGATCCGCTCAGAGGCTTCAAGCGCCTCGGCCCGCTCGCGAAGTGCCTCCTCGATTCGCCGGCTGTCCGTGACATCATCCCAACAGATCAGAGTTGCACCGTCGGGCAACGGACGGGTGAGATAAGTCAGTACGCGGTCATCGGACCGGCGCATTTCGCCGGTCACCTGTTTGCGCGCCTGAGGGCTGGGGTCGGTGACGCGGCCCTTTATGTCTGTCCAGACACGATCATCCGCGAACAGGGCCGCACAGGTCTCCACGACATCGTCAAAGGACGGCTCGCCTTCCAGCTCGCCCGACCGGAAGCCCCAGAGCTCCTCGAAGGCGTTATTGTTCAGTTGCAGACGGCCATGAGCGCCGAACACGGCGACAGCCTCGTGCAGTTTGTCGAGCGTCGCTCGCTGGACATTGATCAGGGTATTGTAGCGGGCCTTGAGTGCCAGCTCATCGGTCTTGTCCTCAAAGATGAGCATGGCTCCTCCCAGAGGGTGACGTTGACGCGCGACACGCAGGGTGCGGCCATCCGGCAACGGCCACAGCTCGTCCGGGCTCTCATCGTTCGGACTGTCGTCATAACGCGCAAGCTCGCCGGCTTTCCACGCCGCATAATCCGCCTGTTCCGGCAACAAGCGCTTCTCACGCATCCGGTCGAGCATCTGGGCATGGCCCGGACGTTCCGTCAGCCAGGCATCATCGAGCTTGAACAACCGAGTGAAAGCGGTGTTGTGGAAACTCATGCGCTTTGAACGGTCAAACACCACAACGGCCTCGGCCATGTGGTTGAGCGTTTCGTCATGGGCGCGGCGGAAGCGCTTGAGATCGGCCTTGGCCTCCTCGGACGCGGTCTGGTCGATGGCAATGCCAGCAGCACCGCCCGAAACCGGGAAGATCAGGAACTCCATCGCCCGGCGACGGCCATTGACCACCACGATACGCGTTTCGCTGACCGGAGAACTGCTTTCGATCGCACGGATGGTCTGTTCTTTCATGCCGGCGTCCAGATAGGTCTGGTCCTGCAGCACCGTGTCGAGCACCTCGCCGTCAACGGCTTTTACATAGACCGGGTTTGCCCACTCTATGCGGCCGGATGCGTTGATCCGCCACGCCGGGAATGGGGCACGGCCCAACATGTCCAGAAAAGCGACCGGATCCTTCGAGACCACTCGCCGCGCCTCCTCGATGCGGCCGCGCGCTCCGGATTCCTCCAGGCCGCGAATTGTGGAATCGGACAACCAGACAACAAGCTGGGTTCCCGCCGCCCGGCCGTCGACCTCGAGAAATCGCCCGCTTGGCCCAATTATGGTCAGAGAGAAGGGACGCCCCTGTTGCATCAATTCCTGGAAACGGCGGCGCAGTGTGGTTTCATCACCGGAAGACGAGCGCGCTTCATAATCAGCCAGGCCTTCCATCAGGATAGAGGCTGGATCCGGACCGTCCGTCGCCTCCGCAAAACGCAGCAGCGACGCCAGCGCTACGGAGGACCCGAATATCTTCGGTTGACCCCAGCCAGTCTCATCTTCGTCAAAGGGAGGCTCGTCCCAAACGACGACCAGGCCGGGATGCGCACCAAACACGCTGTCCGCGCGGGCAATACGGTCCTCAAGCTCGGCGGTTCGCCGACGCCAGATCGCATGGGTCGCTCGCGCGCCTGCTGTCTTTCTGAAAGCCCACACCCCCACCACCAATGCGAAGGCCATGGATCCAAACGTGACCATGACTGGTGCGGTCTGGAGTATCTGTCCGATCATTTTTGTCGCCCTTGTTAGTGGGCTCGCCCCGTGATGTGAGCCCCCAACGAATCGCCATGATAACGAGGGGCCATCGGCGGTGCGATGCTCGCGCGGCCAAAAGTCGAAATATCTTATGTACGTGTACGCTGGTTTTCGGGCCAAAAGACGGCTGCGCCGCAGGCGACGGATCGAAAAAAGAGAGTCGGCTCAATGCGTTGATTCAAGACGTTGAATCTTGCGACCAAGCCTGCACGAACCTGTGGAAAGTATTATCGAAAGGTTAACGCCGGTCAGCGAATACGCACTTCACCCGCGCGAAACTCGAACATCACCACACAATTTTCCAGAGTCTGAGCGCCCTCCAGAGGGCTAAAGATCCAGTTCGACACTGCCCTGCGCGATGCGCGGTCGAAGACGCCGTCGGGAACGGACCGGGCCATGCGCGTGCGAGCGACCCGACCGTCGCTGTCGACGTCAAAACGAACCACCACCCAGCCCTGACGGCCATTCTGATAGGCGCGCCCTGGGTAGGTCGGCAGATCTGCCTGCACGGCAGCGAGCGTGGAACCACGACAGTCCTCAGGTCCCATAAGCCGCTCCACATTCGGCACCGTCGGATAGGTGTCACGGGGACGGAATGGGCCTCGCTCAGCACCGGGCCGGACTTGCGGAATGCCGGCGCATGAGGCCAGCACACACACCATCATGAGTGAAATTAGACGCTTGGTCACATGGTTGCCCTTTAAAACAAGGCGTCGCAGTCATTAACCCTAATCCCGCAACAGACTTGAAAATTTGATTAAAGAGCCCTTAAGCTCTTCCAAACTGCACACCCTAGCTTGTATGATACGGGGGGATGGGGATGCAATCGGGCCGACACACTGTGTGCCGGTATTCCGACAGGTGAGGTGTCTGTACTTATGTCTTTGCTGCCGACCGCCCATGCGGGGCAATCTTACGGCTCGCGCCGGATCGATTTTTTCACAGTTTCAGGTCAAGTTTCTGCGTCGAATGCCAATACCGGTCGGGTCACCGACCCTGACGGGCTGGAGCATGACGTCAAGCTGATCGAACAATCCACTGCGTTTGCGCCGGGGGACAGTGCAACGATTGTCCGCGTCCAATCCGGGCCGAACCGTCGCTCCCGACCTGTTGCCATTGTCAATCACTCCCGCGGGGTCTGGATGCGAGCCGCTCCCGACGCGACGTCGATCCTGGCGCGCTCCGGAGTTACGCGTTCCTTTAACTGGTGGCTTTCCATCCTGGCGATGGTGTTGACGGCGACCGTTGCTGTCTGGCCAACCCTGCATGTGTTCCTGACCGAAGTGAATGCGGGCATGATGGCCGGCATACCCGCCTTCTCTGTCTATGATGAACTCCTGACACGCGCTCCGGGCCTGGCGGACTGGCGCATGGAAACAGCGCTGCCAGCGGGCATCACTGATGCCATAGCGGGGCTGGGCCTGATCGCCATGGACCAGCTCACGGCCCTCAGCGTGTTTTCACTCTCGGCCCTGATCGCCATTCTGGCTTTTGCATCTCGCTCCTGGCGTTTGCTTTATGTGCCGGCCTTCGCGGCTTTCTCTCTGATCGCTGGCGCCATGTTTGGCGGTGCGGAAACAAGCCTGATCATTCTGGCAGGTGGACTGGCACTTTACCTGGCCGGCGGCCTCGTCAATCGGATCCGCGATAGCGGGCGCCTGAACGCCCGCGTCGAACGCCTCGCCGAACATGTCATGCGCCACCCGCCACAGGAGGAAGTTCGCAGCGCGGATATGCCGTCTACAGCAGCCGTTGCGAGCGCCGCGGCAGCAACCGCCCTTGCGGTCGACGACACGCCGGCTGTCGCAGAACCTGATGCCGCTGATCTGGAAACGGCCGAGGCGGAGATCGCCGAACCTGTCGAACCTGCCGCTGAAGACGCCACGGCGTCGGCTGCGAGCGAGGCTGTCGAACCAGAGATTGCAGAGCCCGAGATTGCAGAGCTCGAGACTGTAGAAGCCGAGGCTGTAGAAGCCGAGGCTGTGGAAACAGCTGCAACCACACCGGAAGGCGAAACCGCCTCATCTGACCCAGTTGAAGAAGCGCCCGAGCCTGTCCAAGCCGACGCCGCAGAACCCACCGAGACCATTGCAGCTCAATCCGAGGAACAGGGTTCGGAAGAGACAGAAACCCTCTCTGAACCGGAAGTCTCTGACGTTGCGGCACTGGAAACCGCTACTGAACCGACAGTGCCCGTTGCAGAAGCTTCTGCCCCGGAAGCCGCTGAAACTTCGGAAGACGACCTTCCAAGCCTGGAAGCTGTCGCGCAAGCCGCTGCCCTGAACGCAAGCGAGCTGGCTGAAACATCCGAGGATAAAGAGATCGAAATCGACCTGGAGGACGAAAGCACAATGCCGGTGCCGCCTCCGCCGCCGATGCCGTCCGCTCTAGAGGCCCAGGCTGATCCCTCGACCGAGGAAGCCGAACCGGCAAGCGCTGAAACGCCTGCGACGGACGATGCCCCGGAAACGAGTATTAACGACAGCGTCAACACCCAGCTTGAGCAGGTCGAGGGCACGACAAGCCCTGTTGACGCGCAACTGCGTGATATCCTTGAAGCGGCCGACGCAATCGAGGCCCCGGAAGCATCAGAAGCCAACGAGGCGATGCCCATGGCTGCTGATGATACAGCAGATATTCCCGCGCCTGTTGATGATCCGGTTATGGATGACGGCAGTGACCCGATGACCGACACGGCCGTGGACGGCGACTTCGCCCCAGGCGCGCCGGAAATCGAGGTTGAGCCGCGCCCTGCAGAATAGCGGGCACATACTGTTGAACACAAAAGGGCTGCGAGATCAATCGCAGCCCTTTTTGTTTTGCTCGGTCGGAAAACGCCGCCTATTCGGACTCGTGAAATCCAGCCTCGACCAGCTCAACCAGCGCCGCAGATGCATCTGCGGCCTGCATTCCTTCCGAAGCGATATTGATTTCGGCGCCCTTGCTGGCCGCCAACATCAAAAGTTCCATGATGGAATCGGCCGGAACGGTCTCACCCTCGCGCGTGACGTGTACGACAGCGTCAAAGCGCTGGGCCATCTCAACAAATTTAGCGGCGGCACGCGCGTGTAGTCCCCGCGCATTGCAAATGGTTACTCGGCGTTCAATCACACTCACTTGCCAGCCCCTTCCAGGACAGAAGAAGCAATGGCGATGTAGCGTTTTCCGGCGTCAACGCCCATTCGCGCAAGACTGTCGAGATCTGCGCGGGAACGCGCCTCAGCCAGCTTGATCAACATGGGCAGGTTCACACCTGCGATGACTTCCACCTTGCCAGGGTCCAGAAGGGATATGGCCAGGTTGGAGGGTGTGCCACCGAACATGTCGGTAAGGATCAGAACCCCCTCACCGCGGTCAGCATCGGCGATCGAGTCGCGAATATCGGCGCGCCGCCGCTCCATGTCATCATCCGGCCCTATACAAACGGCCAGAAGCGCATCCATCGGCCCCACGACATGTTCTGTCGCAGCGACCAGTTCATCGGCCAAGCGGCCATGGCTGACAATGACAAGTCCAATCATGGGAATCATCTAAACGCGCATTGGCCCGACGGGGAAGCGCCTTTTTGCAATCTTGTCATGCGCAATGTCAGGCCGCGGGCGCAGCGGGCAGGTCCACCGTGAAGCGCGCGCCCAACAACTGCCCCTCGGAACCTGTTCTATTTACAGCATAAATCTGGCCACCATGCGCCTTGACGATTTGCCGGGAGATTGCCAACCCCAATCCGGAATGGGATCCAAATGCCGCACCTTTCGGCCGTTCTGTATAGAATCGGTCGAAGATGGTTTCGAGATTCTCTTCGGGAATGCCCGGCCCCTCATCCTCAATCGTGACAACCAGGCTGGTCTTGCCGTGCCGGTGTCCGCGGCGAGCGAATACCGATATTTTTCCGCCTTCGGGGGAAAAGGTGAGCGCATTGTCGATCAGGTTGCGGAAAACCTGGCCAAGCGGCACTTCGCGTCCCATGACCAGACCATTGCGCACCTCATTGACAAAATGCAGCTGGACATCGCGTTCCTCCGCCTCGTTATAGGTCTCGGCCAACTCACCCAGAAGACCGCAAAGATCGAACGGCTCAACGTCCTCACGCGCCAGCTCTGCATCAACACGAGACGCACGGGAGATATCAGTGATCAGACGATCAAGCCGGCTGACGTCGTTGGTGATCACGGCGAGCAGGCGGGCGCGGCGTTCGTCATCCTTGGCTCTTGGAAGAATTTCAGCGGCAGAGCGAATGGAGGTCAGCGGATTTTTCAGCTCGTGCGCCACATCGGCCGCGAAACGCTCGATCGCGTCCAGCCGGTCATATAGCGCCTCGGTCATTTCCGAGAGCGAGACTCCCAGTTCGCCAATTTCGTCCTTGCGAGAGCGAAGATCCGGCATGCGCACCCGGCGCCCGCCGGCACGACGCGCCTCGTCCGCGGCTCGGGCCAGGCGACGAATGGGCCGGGCGATGAAAACCGTCAGGGCCAGCGAGGACATCGCTGTGACCAGGATGGCGATCAGCATGAACGGCAACAGGGCCCGGCGCTCCGCTTCGATCAGGCTATCGAGATCATAGGATTCCATGGTGACCACACCGATCACCGCCCGCACCGGCTGGATCGGAATGGAGACGGACACAACCCGGCGCCCGTCAGCATCACGACGCACCCCCGCAATGCGTTCACCGGCGATAACCTGTCGCACTTCTTCCTGCAGGTCCCGATCGAGCGCGGCCCGTTCTTCCGGTGAGGACAGAATTGAGGAAAACCCGTCCAGGATGCGGGTCGGAAGGTCCCGGGCCGCGGCGGCCAGATCAGGAGACTCCCCGTCGAGCGGAGGCAGCATCTGCGTCTCGAAAACATCCGCCAGCAAGTGGCTGTCAGCGATGGTTTCGCCTGACTTGTCGAACAGCAAAACCCTGGATTCTTCCGGAACATAGAGCTGGCGCAGCAAGGCACGCGCGTCGGCATTGTTCAGCGCCGGCGTGGGAATACCCACGGCAGCACCCTCCGCCAGAACATTGGCGATCAGCTCTCCCTGAGCCGTAAGCGAGTCAAGCTTGGCATTGACCAGGCCCCGACGGGTCTCCGTTAGCGCCAGCATGCCGAAGATCAGCACGCCCAGCGCCAGCAGATTTGCGACCAGGATCAATTGAGCCAAGCGTGAAGACGCAGAGGGACCCGCGCCCTGAATCCAGCGGATCAGGGCTCGACCCAGTTGCTTGAGCTGAGACGGAGAGGCGCTAGTCCTCTTTGTATCTGTATCCAACGCCATAGAGCGTCTCGATCGAGTCGAATGTCTTGTCGACTTCCCGGAATTTCTTGCGAATGCGCTTGATATGACTGTCGATCGTGCGGTCATCGACATAGACCTGATCATCATAGGCCGCATCCATAAGGTTATCGCGGCTTTTGACGTAGCCCGGCCGTGTCGCCAGGGCCTGCAGGATCAGGAATTCGGTAACCGTCAGACGAACTGGCTCGCCTTCCCAAGAACACGCATGACGGTTCGGGTCGAGAAGAAGTTTGCCGCGCTCCAGCGGTTTGCTGTCACCCGGTTCAAGCGCGCCGTTCGGTGAGATCGGCTCGTTTGAGGAACGGGCGCGGCGCAGCACCGCCTTGACCCGTTCACCCAGCAGGCGCTGGGAAAAGGGCTTGGCGATATAATCGTCCGCACCGAGATTGAGGCCAAGAGCCTCGTCAAACTCGTCGTCCTTGGACGTCAGGAAAATTACGGGAAGGTTCGAGGACTGGCGCAATCGGCGCAGCAATTCCAGCCCGTCCATACGCGGCATCTTGATATCAAAGATACCCAGATCCGGGGGATCATCGGCCAGGGCCGTCAGCGCCGACGCGCCGTCATTATAGGTTCGAACATTATAGCCCTGGTCTTCCAGGAAGATGGACACCGAGGTGATGATATTCTCGTCGTCATCGACGAGCGCGATGGTAGCCATACCGTCTCCGCAGTTCGCGCATATGCGCATCTGTCGTGGTCTTCGCCTGAAAGCATAGACGCGTCCGGCGCCACACGCCAAGCTTCAAACGCGGCAAAACCCTAAGTTCACTCCGTCTTAAGCCAAATCTGCGATGGTTAATGAGCAGGGGACAGGACCATGAGCAAAGAGCTTCACTTCGAAATCTTCCTCAAGAAAAACAGCAAGTCGGGCTGGTCGCTGTTCGACGCGATGCCGGTCCGCGATGATGCCATTCGCAACGCGCATTCGCTGTTGCGGGAGTTCAAGGACGGCTCGGTCCGGGTCACCAAGGAAAAATTCGACGACGGCGAACGGAAATTCCGCTCGGTGACGATTTTTGAAGGTGGCCAGGACCGCTACAAGATCGAAACCGAGAACGACGCCAAGGCCTCGCTGCCCTGCCTGACACCCGATGATCTGGCCAAACCCCATGCTCGCGAGACCATTCGCCGCTCCCTGACCAGCTGGTTCGAGCGCAACAAGGCCGTCCCGATGGAATTGCTGCATCGCCCGGATCTGGTTGAAACACTGGAGGCCTCGGGTACCGAGCTCCAGCACGCCGTCCAGAAAATCGCCGTAGCCAGTGCCCAGGACAGCGATGCGGATGTGCAGACCTTCGTCAAACAGCTCAATGACCTGGTCCAAAGAGGCCTGAAACAGGTCTACAAGGATCAACGCGACGGGCGCGTGCCGACCTATCCCAAGGGCAAGGAATTTGCGGAGGTTGCCGCCGATATCCACGCCAAGGACAGCCGGGCCTACACGCTGCGGGGCGCCATGGCAGACGCGCTCAAGGACAAACGGAGTTATGGCGACAAGCTTGATGCTTTGCTCGCGATGTCCGAACAACTGCCCGAGGATGAAAAGGCACGTGAGTTTGCGCGGGCGGAAGTGGACGGCTATCTGGCTGACGTGATCGGCTTTGATGCCGGCCGGGAAGCACTCCTGGGCAAGTGTAATGATCTGGGCGAAACGCTCGAACGACTGATCTGTCTCTATGACGGTGACCCGAATTCCGATGCCATGAACATGGCGCCCTCGGGTGCACGACGCATGGCCAAGCGTATTGCCGCCGGTGAGCTGGCGGAGTGTCGTTCCTTCATCGGTCAGCAGGTCCTCAAAGAGCTCGAGCGCCCCAAACGCCTGCGGCCGAAAAGCGTGCGCGAGGAAGTCCGCCTGGCACGCGAACTGGCCCAGAAACTGGTCACCTGCGCCGGCCTGGACCTGCCACTCGACCAGATGAGCAAGGCCTTCACCGCCCGCTCCGCACGCCTGCTTCAACCCGAGACAATCGACGAGCTCCTGCGCTTTTCCAATGATGCCAGCGAAGAGCTGGACCGCCTGTTGCAGCTGGAAGAAAACATCGTCGGTGACGCCAACAAGGCCAAGCTGGCGGGTTATGTCCGCACGGCGCTGGGCTCGAACCAGACCGACCAGTATTTTGTGCGCGGTGACGGCAAGCCGCTGGAACGCATGTCGCTTCTGACTTCGCACCAGACCCGCGTCCTGCGCAGCAAGTTCAATGAGACCGACAAGGCCGATCTCGCCGGCATGATCGACCAGATGGGCATGAAGATCATCGACGACACCAAGATCCTCAATGCCGTTGAAGCCGGGCCGCGCCCGGCACTCGACAAGGCCGAGGGGCTTCTGAAGCTCGCCACTGCAGGCGCCCTGCCTGCCGGTCAGTGCCGCACCGACGCCCAGGCCCGCGCCCTGCGCCAGATCAAATCGGAAATGGGCCTGAAAGAGGCCCAGACCCCGGAAGCCCGACCCAAGCTGATGAATATCCAGACGATGCTGCAACAGCTGGCGAGCTAGCAATTCACTTGCAAAGCCTGTCAAACCCGTAACTTGCCAATCTCCGGTCAGATGGTGGAGCCTGTCGGTCTATTTTCTGGAGGGGATCCGATGAAAACACTCAAGACACTCGCTGTTGCGGCAGCGACGCTGGCCAGCCTGGTGGCTGCCCCGGCTATGGCCGATGACCGCTCGGACATCGAGGCGACGATCGACGCGCTCTACGACGTCATTTCCGGTCCGGTCGGTGAGGCGCGCGATTTTGATCGCATGCGCTCGCTGTTTGTCGAAAACGCATCCATGGGCGCGGTTGGTGCCGGACCTGACGGCCAGGGACGCGGCATGGTGTTCGGTGTTGAAGGTTACATCGAACGCTCGGGCGAATGGCTGGTCGAGAACGGTTTCGACGAAACCGCGACCCGCACCGATATCGACATCTGGGGCGAGATCGCCGTGGCGCGCTCTTCCTATGAGGGCACCAATGGCCGAACCGGCGAGGTCTTCCTGATCGGGGTCAATTTCATCACCCTGTTCAAGATCGAGGGCGAATGGAAAGTCGCCTCCATCCTCTGGCGCCAGCAGACCGAGGACATCCCGGTCGACGAAGCGTTCGTCTACAGCGGCGCCCAGTAAGGCCACGCTGACCTGTCTTTGATGAAACCCCGGCAGTTATGCCGGGGTTTTTTCTTTGTTCACTTCGCTCACGCCCCTCACCCTCGCTTCGCTCGACCTCTCCCCGTGGGGAGAGGGATAACCCAACATCACCATCCTTCTCCCCCGAGGGGAGAAGTGCCCCGAAGGGGCGATGAGGGGGCAATAAAAAAACCCCCGGCATCACTGCCGGGGGTTTTCCTTTGGAGCGTCGACGCTCTTATTCGTCGTCACCCATGAGGTTCTGCATCAGGAAGGTGTAGAGCATGGCGTCGCGGCGGGCATACTCGGAGAGGTCCGCTGCGGCGGCATGACCGCCCTCTGTGTTCTCGTAATAGAGATACTCATGGCCGAGTTCTTCCAGGAGGTGCGCCATCTTGCGAGCGTGGCCCGGGTGGACGCGGTCATCCTTGGTCGAGGTGTAGATGTAGATTTCCGGGTAATCCCCGTTTGCATCCACATTGTGGTAGGGCGAGATGGAGCGCAGGAAACCGCCCTCATCCGGATCGGACGGGTCGCCATATTCACCCATCCAGGACGCACCGGCCAGCAAGGTGTGGAAGCGCAACATGTCCAGCAGCGGGACAGCCGACACAACCGCATTCCAAAGGTCTGGACGCTGAGTATACATCACACCGGTCAGAAGACCGCCATTGGAGCCGCCGTAAACCGAGGTGCGGCG
>CBFHQE010000056.1:0-305 GCA_965657935.1 Maricaulis sp.
CCTGAGCTCCCTGCCGGTCCTGCTGACCCTCAAGCTGATGCGCTGGCGGCTCAAATTCTGGGCCCATCTGATGGCTTTCCTGGTGGCGACCAATGCCAGCTCCTTCGTGCAGATTGCATCCTTGCCGCTGGCCCTCATCAGCCCGGTTCTGGTCGTGGCGACCCTGCCTCTCGGGCTGATTTTCTATGTTGTCCAGCTCGGACGTGTCATTGCGCGCTATTACGCCCGCTCCGCAGGGGGGCTCACCTGGCGGGTCGGGATCATCGCCGCCACTCTTCCCATCACCGTCGGCATCATGATCCTGG
>CBFHQE010000056.1:315-17264 GCA_965657935.1 Maricaulis sp.
TCCACAATGACAAGCAAACGGGGCGGTCGAATGAAAACGCGTGAAATCCATCTGAACGAATATCTCAAGGGCGAACCCAAGCCGGAGAACTACTCTGTCGCCGAAACCGAGCTTGCCCAACCGGGTGAAGGCGAAGTCCAGGTCAAGAATCTCTACATCTCGGTCGATCCGTACATGCGCGGCCGGATGAGCGGGATCAAAACCTATATCGAACCCTTCCAGATCGGTGCGGTCATGGAAGGTGGCGCGGTCGGAGAAGTCACCGCCTCGAACTTCGAGGGCCTCAAGCCAGGCGATCACGTCATGTCCATGTTCGGCTGGCGTGAAGGCTATACCAAGCCCGGCAAGGCGCTGATGAAGATCGACACGTCCATCCTGCCGCCGCAAGCCTATCTGGGCATTGCCGGCCTGACGGGCATGACTGCCCATGTCGGCCTCAAGCGCATGATTGACCTCAAGCCGGGCGAGACATTGTGGATGTCCGCTGGCGCAGGCGCCGTGGGTACCGCCGGCATCCAGTTTGCCAAGGCGATGGGCGCGACTGTCATCGGCACGGCGCGCGGCCAGGAGAAGGTCGATTATCTCAAATCCATCGGCGCAGATCACGCAATCGACTATTCCGCGACCGACAATCTGGCCGCTTCGATCCGTGACGTCGCGCCGGACGGCGTGGACGCCTATTTCGAGAATGTGGGCGGCACGCACTTCACGGCAGCGCTTGAAGTGCTCAAGCAGCATGGCCGCATGGCCGCCTGTGGCATGATCCAGCGCTACAATGACGCCGAGCAAGCCTCGATCACCGACAACCTGACCTATATCGTCGGCAAATCGCTGAATATTCGAGGCTTCATTGTCTCTGATCACATGGACATGCAGGGCGAGTTCGTCAAAGACCTGACCGAATGGATGATGGCCGGCAAGATCAATCCGGCCGAGACCATCATGGACGGTATCGAGAAGGCGCCGGAAGCCTTCACCGGCCTTTTCTCCGGCGCCAACAAGGGCAAGATGCTGGTGAAGATCTGACCGTGGAAACCCCGGCGTCAGCCAGACGCCGGGGCATTCGCTAGTCGAGCGTGGCCAGGTCAATCACGAAACGGTATTTCACATCGCTTTTGAGCATGCGCTCATAGGCCGTGTTGATCTCGTCCATGCGGATCATCTCGATGTCGGAAACGATGTCGTGCTGGGCGCAGAAATCGAGCATGTCCTGGGTTTCCCGGATGCTACCGATCAGTGATCCCGCCAGAGAACGACGCTTCATGATCAATGGTCCCATGCCGGGTGCCGGATGGGCTTCATCAGGCAGACCGACCATAACCATGACACCATCCAGGCTCAGTGCCATCAGATACGGGTCCAGCTTGTGCGGAGCCGCTACGGTGTTGAGGATAAAGTCCAGCTCTCCTCGCACCGCCTTCATCTGCTCGCGATCCTTTGAAATCACCACGCGGCTGGCACCCAGGGCTTTGGCGTCCTCGGCCTTGCCGGGAGAAGTCGTGAACAGGGTGACCTCGGCCCCCATTGCAGACGCCAGCTTGACGGCCATGTGACCCAGACCACCCAGGCCCACCACACCGACCTTGTCGCCCGCCTCGACGCCCCAGTGGCGCAGCGGGGAATAGGTCGTGATCCCAGCGCACAAAAGCGGTGCAGCTGCGGCCGGGTCCAGCGTGTCGGCGATCGAGAGCACGAACTCCTCGCGCACCACGATATGTTTGGAATAACCTCCAAACGTATAACCGCCATCCGCAAGCGAGCCATTATATGTGCCGGTCATGCCGTTTTCGCAATATTGTTCCAGCCCGTCATCGCAGGACGAACAGGACTGGCAGCTGTCCACCATACAGCCGACGCCGACCCGTTGGCCGGGCTTGAACCTGCTGACATTGTCGCCGACGGCAACCACACGACCGACAATTTCGTGCCCCGGCACGCAGGGATATTTCGTACCGCCCCAGTCATCCCGGGCCGTGTGCAGGTCGGAATGACAGACACCGCAATACTCGATATCGATGGCGACCTCATTGGCCACGGGGGCGTGGCGATGGATGTGGGTTTTCGCGAGGTCCGCATCGGCGGACTGCGCGGCATAGGCTGCGACGTCTGGCATGGTAATCCCCTTGAATTCCTGTCTAGTTTATCTGGATCATCGGTATCGGGGAACACGCCGGGCTGCGCTGTTCAAAGCGCAAGGCCCACGGGCGTGTCGATCTCGAGCGGAATGTCGACCCAGAACTGGGCGCCGCCCTGCGGCCTGGTGAAGACGCCCACTTCCCCGCCCAGAAGACGCGCGAACTCCCTGCAAACCGACAATCCGAGCCCGCTGCCCCCAAAACGTCGTGTCGAGGACCCATCGCCCTGGCGGAAACGTTCGAAGATTTCGCCCTGGATCTGCGCCGGTACGCCGGCGCCGTCATCGATGACGGAGACACGCACGGCATCGCTGCGCTCTGGCGATGTCGACAGGTCGATATGTATCGGGCTGTCAGGCGCGAATTTGTGCGCATTCGAGACAAAATTGGCGATGATCTGGAGAAGCTTGCTCCGATCAGTCTGCAGCTCAAGATGGCTGACCGGCAGAGCTTCGACGCTGACACCGGGCACCGGCACGTCAGCCGCTGGCGGCAGTCCCAGCTGAGCGCCTTCACGCACCGCATCAAGAAGGTTGAAACGTTCGACCTTCAGCGTGATCGAACCATCCTCCAGTGACGCCAGGTCCAGCATGGTCGCGACCGTATTCAACAACCAGCGACCGGAGCCGTGGATCACAGTGAGCCAGCGCTCCAACGCCTCGGGAGTGTGGTCATGGCGCAGGATCGAGACTCCACCGAGAATCCCGTTCAGAGGCGTTCTCAGCTCGTGTGATGTGTTCGCCAGGAATTGCGTCTTGAGACTGTTGGCAGCCTCTGCTTCAGCCCTGGCCCGTTCCGCATCGGCGAGCGCCTCGACCAGCCGTTCATTGGAGCGTTCCAGTGCCCGGGTGATCTTCTCGCGTTCGAACAACTCCATCGACAGGCCGACAAAATCGCCCAGCGAGGCGACGAAGGCACACTCCTCCTGCGTCCACTGGCGTTGCGGGCCAACATGTTCGCAGCACACCACGCCGCGCAGTCCATTCCGGTCAGAGATCTGGGTATCCAGCATCGAGCTGATGCCGAGAACATCGAGATATCCGACAGCAAACTCGCAGGTCCTGGCGTCTGTGTGGGCATCATCGGCATTGACGACACGGGAACAGCGGAAGGCGTCGAAATAGGCCGGATAATCGGTGGCCTTCAACGTCGCGCCTGAGCTGATTTCGCCGGTGCTTTCGTCATAGAGACACAAGCAACCCAGCTCCACATGCTGTTTGTCGAGCACCCAGATACTGGCCCTAGCGGCTCCCACCGAAGCACTCAGGCTGCGCGCGACCTCCGCGAGCAGTACATCAATGTCGGGATTGTCTTCGAGACGGAAACGCGTGAGTCTGTCCAGCTCCATGTTGAAATGGGCTGACTGCTTTGCTTCCCGGTTCTGGCGACGCTCTACAATGCCTGCCATGCCAACCTCCCAGCATCAGGCGACAAAGGTTTTGACCAACTCCGTGATTTCTTCAGGGTCATAGGGGCGTTGTTTTACCCCGGCGACCCCCTGTTCGGTCATGCGCTCGACAAGCGGCTGGTTCATGGCGGCCGTGACAACAAGCACCTTGTTGAGAAGTTCGGCCTGGGTGGCCGCAAGATCATTGACAACCTCTTCGCCACCGATAATGGGCATCATCACATCCAGCAGGACAAGATCATAGCCGCCGGTCCGGATCGCATCCGCTGCGCCCACTCCGCTGGTCAACTCGTCAATCTCGTGGTTCTCCTGCAGCGCCCACCGGAACAATTCCCGATTCACTGCGTCGTCATCCACGACGAGAATTTTTGCCATTTGCCCTCAACCTGTCGATTCAAAACAAATTATGGGGCGTTATTGGAATATTTCAATTCGAAGCTTGTGGAGAACGACAAAGACGCCCCAGCGTCCAACCGCCGGCAATCGCTCCCACCACCGGTGCATAGACATCCCCGGCGCCGGCAAAAACGGCCAGCTGGTGACCGATCACAGCAGAGATCAGGGCCAGTGGCAGCATGCGAATCGGGCGAATCAAGTGGCGCTCTCCAACGACGTGTCAGCGTGAAACATACTGTAAATGGCCCGCAAAATCGGGGCCGCGGGCCAAAAAACAGGGTTTTTCCCGGAAAATTGCAGCAAATTCAGCCCGATTCGCCTGTTATTGCTTGCAAAGCGCCACCGAAGTTGGCCTTCATGAGGCGTGTTAGAAATACGTGGCTCTCTTTCGGGCACGATGACCGTACCGATTGAACCGCGACAATTTGGGGGGAACCCTATGAACAAGTCTGATCTTGCTAAAGCCGTTGCTGACAAAACCGGCCTGTCTCGCGCTCAAGCTGGCGAAGCTGTTGATGCTGCCATCGAAGCAATCGTTGGTTCTGTAAAAGAAAATGACAGCGTTCAGCTGGCTGGCTTCGGTACGTTCCATGCGAAGCATCGCGAAGCGCGCGAAGTTCGCAATCCGCGCACCGGCGAGAAAATGATGTCCAAGGCACGCACCCAGGCGGCATTCCGTCCGGCTGCAGCCCTGAAAGACATCTAAATCCCCTCAGGGTTAGAAAAACCCCGCCAGGAGCGATCCTGGCGGGGTTTTTTATTGTCTGATGTCAGGACACCGCCCTAGGCGGCGTTGGCAGCGGAATTATTTTTGCGCACACGCTTGAGCGATTCCGCGATCCGGAAGGACATGTCCAGTGCCTGGTCTGCATTGAGACGAGGATCGCAATGCGTGTGATATCGTGAGGCCAGATCTGCCTCGGTCACAGTCTTCGCGCCGCCGACACATTCGGTCACGTCTCGACCGGTCATCTCGAAATGCACGCCGCCCGGGTAGGCGCCTTCCGCGTAGAGCACGTCCATGAAGCCCTCGAGCTCGTTGAGGACCTTGTCAAACTCGCGCGTCTTGTACCCACTATCCGTTTTCACGGTATTGCCGTGCATCGGATCCGACGACCAGACGACCTTCTTGCCTTCCTGGGTCACGGCCCGTGCCAGAGCCGGCAATGTCTCGCGCACATTATTGGCGCCCTGGCGCACGATCAGCACCAGGCGACCGGCCTCATTCTTCGGATTCAGCGTATCGATCAGTTGCAACAGGTCATCCGGCTGCATGGTCGGGCCGCACTTCACACCGATCGGATTGGCGATACCCTGCGCGTATTCGACATGGGCGCCATCGAGCTGGCGCGTGCGTTCACCGATCCAGATCATGTGGGCTGACGTGGCATACCACTGGTTCGTGTTTGGATCGCGGCGGGTCAGGGCTTCCTCGAATGGAAGATGCAGCGCCTCGTGACTGGTGAAGAAATCGACGCTTTCCAGCGACGGCGCGCCGTCACGGCCAACACCACAGGCTTTCATGAACGCTAGGGATTCGGAAATGCGGGACGCGGTCTCCGCGTAACGCTCGGCAGCCGGGCTGTCCTTGACGAAGTCCTGGGTCCACTGATGCACATTGTGCAGATCCGCATAACCGCCGGAGGCAAAGGCCCGCAGCAGGTTGAGCGTGGATGCTGACTGGTCATAGGCGCGGATCAGGCGATTTGGATCGGGCTCGCGGCTCTCCGGCGTGAAAGCCGCCTCATTGACGCTGTCGCCCCGGTAACTCGGCAGTGTGACACCATCGCGTGTCTCGGTATCTGACGAGCGCGGCTTGGCAAACTGGCCGGCAATCCGTCCCACTTTGACCACCGGCTTGGAAGCGGCAAAGGTCAGGACAACTGCCATCTGCAGCAAAACCCGGAAAGTGTCGCGCACGCCTTCGGTGGAGAACTCCTTGAAGCTCTCGGCACAATCGCCGCCCTGGAGCAGGAAGGCATTGCCCGCGGTGACATCCGCAAGCTGTTTGCGCAAACGGCGCGCCTCGCCTGCAAAGACAAGGGCCGGGCGAGCCGCAAGCTCGGCCATAACGGAATCGACTACCGCCTGATCCTTGTAGGTCGGCATCTGCATCACTGGCTTTTCGCGCCAGGAGCGGGGGGACCAATTCATCTCTGTCGCCTTCTCACTTACTCGTCTGGCGACCACTTCTCGCTCATGGTCACCAATTCCTCTGCGCTGGTGGGATGCACAGCGCATGCCGCGTCATATTGTGATTTCGTCAAACCTGCTTTGACGGCAATTCCGGCGAGCTGGATCATCTCCGGCGCGTCAGGGCCAACAATATGAACACCCAAAACGCGTTCTGTCTCCCCATCGACGACAAGTTTCATCAGCATTCTGCTTCCAAAATCACTCAACGTATACTTCATGGGACGGAAGCTTGTTTTATAGATGTCCACTTTTGCGACAGATTTTCGCGCCTCTTCCTCGGTCATACCCACCGATCCGACCGGCGGCTGGGTGAAAACCGCGGAGGCAATGTCGGTGTGGTCATAGGCCGTCGGCGTGTTGTTGAAGACCGTCGCGGCAAAGGCCGCTCCTTCTCGGATCGCCACCGGGGTCAGATTGACGCGATTGGTGACATCTCCCACCGCATAAATGTGTTCGGCGGTCGTTCTGGAATAGGCGTCGACCTTGATCGCGCCCTGATCGTTAAGCTCGACGCCGGCGTGTTCCAGACCCAGCCCGTCTGTATGCGGCGTACGTCCGACGGCGTACATGACGACGTCGGTATCGATCGTATCGCCATTTTTCAGATGCACACGTTTGGAACCATCATCGAGCTGTTCGATTTTGGTGAACACCGTGCCCGTGACGATCTTGACCCCGGAGGCCTCGATTTCCTTGTGCACATGGGTGCGTATATCGGCATCAAATCCACGCAGGACTTCGTCGCCGCGATAGACCTGGACCACGTCCGAGCCCATGCCGTTGAAGATCTGGGCGAATTCGCAAGCAATATAGCCACCGCCGGCAATCACCACCCGTTCGGGCAGTTCCGGCAGGTAGAAGGCTTCATTTGAGGTGATGCCCAGATCGTGTCCGGGAATATCGTCCGGCACAAAGGGCGTACCACCCACGGCAATCAGGATCCTGGCCGCGGTGACCGTGCGGTCCTGATTGACCAGGCGGATTGTATTGGGGCCTTCCAGCACGGCGCGATCGTCAATGGCCTCGACGCCCGAACCGGCCAGCAGCCGTCCATAAATGCCTTCCAGACGCTCGATTTCGGTGTCCTTGGCAGCGATCAGCTTTTCCCAGCTGAATGCGCGCTCGCCCACATCCCAGCCAAAACTCTCGGCGAGTTGGAAGGTCTTGGAAAACTCGGAGGCGTAAACCAGCAGCTTCTTGGGCACGCAGCCACGGATCACACAGGTGCCGCCATAGCGGTGTTCCTCGGCAATCGCGATCTTGCCAGCACCATATTTGGCCGCCATGCGCGAGGCTCGAACACCACCGGATCCGGCACCGATGACAAAGAGATCGTAGTCGAATTCACTCATGGGATGCGCCTAAAGTTCCATCACGCGCGCCTGATTGTCCTCACCGACAATCACCACACGCGCCAGATTCAAAAACAGGCCGTGCTCAACGACCCCCGGTATGCGCTTGAGTTCACGGTCTACCGCCTCGGCATCCGGGATTTCCTCGCAAGCGCAATCGAGTATGTAGTTACCGCCATCCGTGATGAAAGGCTCCAGCCCGTCACCCTTGCGGCGTAGCTGCACGTCAGGATGTGTGACCCCCGCCTTGCGCAAACCATCAAAGATCTGCTTGGCACCGATCGAGAAACCGAACGGGTCAACCTCCACCGGAAGCGGAAATTTCCCTAGCGTGGAAACGAGCTTGCCCTCGTCGATGATGACGACCACGAGATCAGAGGCCTGGGCGATGATCTTCTCGCGCAGATGCCGCCCACCACCGCCCTTGATGAGCTGAAAGCGGCCATCGACCTCGTCGGCACCGTCAACCGTCACGGCAATGTGATCGACATGATCGACATCAGCGAGCTCGATGCCCAACTCGCCGGCCAGGGCCGCCGTCTGGTCCGAGGTCGGCACCCCCTTGACGCGCAAGCCGTCCTTGACACGTTCGGCCAGCAGCTTGACGAAGATCTCGGCCGTCGAGCCGGAGCCTAGGCCAATCGTCATCCCGTCTTCGACATAGTCCAGCGCTGCCGCTGCGGCATGGGTCTTCTGGCGATCGCTCATGCGTCCACCCCTCCCAGGAGTACGTATTTCAACTCGGTGAACTCCTCGACACCCCACTTGCCGCCTTCGCGACCGATGCCGGATTCCTTGACCCCGCCAAAGGGCGTGGATGCAGCGCCAACCATGGGCGCGTTGACGCCGATCATGCCGTATTCGAGCGCCTCGGTCAGGCGATGAACACGATTGATGTCATTGGTATAGATATACGCGGCCAACCCATAGGGCGTGTCGTTGGCCAGGCGGATGACATCGTCTTCGGTATTGGCGCGGTAGATCGAAGCAACCGGGCCAAAAATCTCGAAACAGGCAAGGTCCATATCCGGTGAACCGCCCTCGATCAGGGTCGGCGCATAAAACGCCCCGCCCAGCTCATCAACCAGCGGCTTGCCGCCGGCCAGGATATTCGCACCGCTCTCCTGCGCGTTTCGCACCAGAGCATCGACACGCTCGACGGCCTCCATGTGGATCAGCGGGCCGACATCGCTTTCGCCTTCAAAACCGTCGCCCGGGGTCAGCGCAGCAACACGTTTTTGCAAGGCCTCCACCAGCGCATCCGCGATCGCCGGCTGGGCGATGATGCGGTTGGCCGACACACAGGTCTGGCCCGAAACACGATATTTCGAAGCAATAATCCCATCGGCGGCCTGCTCGACATCTGCATCATCCATGACGATGAAGGGTGCATTGCCGCCCAGTTCGAGCGCAACCCGCTTCACCCCGTCAGCGGCCTGGCGCATCAACAGCTTGCCGACCGGTGTGGAGCCGGTAAAGCCGATCATGCGGACCGCGTCAGAGCCGGTCAGAACCGGCCCGATGGCCTGGGCATTTCCGCAGACCACATTGAAGACACCGGCGGGAATGCCGGCACGCTGTGCCAGTTCGGCCAGGGCCAGCGCGGAGAGCGGGGTTTCCGGAGCCGGCTTGATCACCATCGTACACCCTGCCGCAAGGGCGGGCGCACATTTGCGGGTGATCATCGCGTTGGGGAAATTCCATGGCGTGATGCAAGCGACCACACCGATCGGCTGGCGGATGGTCCAGCCGCGCGAGCCCGGGAATGGCGGCGTCATGGTCTCACCATGAACCCGCTTGCCCTCTTCTGCCGACCAGTCGATAAACCCGGCGCCATAGACGATTTCGCCCTGTGCCTCGCGATAGGTCTTGCCCATCTCCGCGGTGATGATCGTGGCCAGATCCGCCGTATTCTCCAGGATGAGCTGGCGCCATTTCATCAACACGGCAGCGCGCTCGAACGGTGAAACCTTCTTCCAGGTTTCAAAAGCCCGGGCGGCGGCAGCCACTGCCGATCGAGCACCGGCTTCTCCGACATCGGCGACATCGGCCAGTTTCTGGCCTGTTGCCGGATTGCTCACCTCAAACTGGGCATCTGCCGAAACCCACTGTCCATCAATGAAGGACGCGGATTGCAGCAGTGTCGGATCCTGAAGACGCTCGGTCAGATTCATCAGGCTTATTCTCCCTTGTTCTTGCGCGCCAGCTTGGCCTTGCGATAACGCCCCGCCCAGCCTTCCTTGATGGACTGATCGGCACGGGCTACCGCGAGAGCATTGTCGGGCACGTCCTTGGTGATGACACCACCAGAGCCGGTATAGGCGCCCTCACCGACTTTGACCGGAGCAACCAGTGAAGTGTTGGAGCCAATGAAGGCCCCGGCGCCGATCTCGGTCAGGTGTTTGTCGTATCCATCATAGTTGCAGGTAATTGTGCCGGCTCCGATATTCGCGCCCGCACCAATGCGCGCATCGCCGATATAGGAAAGGTGCGAGACTTTCGCACCGGTCGCCAGCTGCGCTTTTTTGATCTCGACAAAATTGCCGATCTTCGCATCGGGTCCGATATCGGCCCCCGGACGCAGGCGAGCATAGGGCCCAACAGAGGCGCCCTTGCGTATAGTCGCGCCTTCAAGATGGGAAAAGGCTTTGATCGTGGCGTCTTCCTCAACCGTGACACCCGGTGCGAAAACGACGTTCGGCTCGATGACAACATCGCGTTCGATCGTGGTGTCATGGGCAAAGAAAACGGTTTCCGGCGCGACCAGGGTCACACCCGCCATCATCATTTCCTCGCGTATACGGGTCTGGAACGCCAATTCGGCTTCGGCCAGGTCGACACGGGAATTGACGCCAAGAACCTCGTCGGCGTCCGCACGAACCGCAACCGCACGCAGGCCGCGCCCTCGCGCCAGACCGACAACATCGGTCAGGTAGTACTCGCCATTGGCATTGTCATTGGTGACGTCGCCCAGGAGTTCGAACATCAGGTCCGCGCGCGCGGCCATCACGCCGGAATTGACCAGGCGAACAGCGCGTTCGGCCTCGCTGGCATCCTTGAACTCGACAATCCGGTCCAGATTGCCGTCCGCATCCTCGATCAGACGGCCATAGGCTGCCGGGTCGTCCGGTTCAAAGCCCAGCACCGCGACCGCAGCGCCCGCGGCCAGCGCGTCAAAGACCCGCTCGACAGTCTCGGCTCGGATCAACGGCGTATCTGCATAGAGAACGATGAGGTCACCCTCAAAATCGTCAAAGGCTGTCTCAGCCGCTTGAACCGCGTGGCCGGTCCCCTGCGGTGGGTCCTGCAGGGCGGTTTCTGCCCCCAGCGCCGCGCCCGCGTCCCGTACGGCCGGCGAGTGCCCACCATAAACGACCACGCGCTTGGACGCGCCGGCATCATCCGCCAGCTGAGCCGCCCAATCGAGCATCGGCCGACCGCCGACAGAGTGAAGCACTTTTACCGTCTTTGATTTCATGCGGGTTCCCTGACCCGCCGCCAAAATCACCGCCGCGCGCGCACGTGACATGCCACTCCACCCTTCCAAGTGAATCGATACTGGATCTATATGCCAGCGCTATAACCCATTGCGACCGGATGTGTCAGCATGTCCGGCTCGCAGCGAAGAAACTTGTTTCAGGAATTTCAAAGATGACATTGTCCAAAACCGTCTTCACCAATGCCGCGATCGCCTTCGATCTTGATGGCACGCTGGTGGATACCGCGCCGGATCTGGTTCGCGCGCTGAATGCCGTCATCCTGCCGCGCGGCCTGCAGCCAGTGCTGGTTTCTGATGTTCGCGAAATGGTCGGCCGCGGTGCAAAGGCCATGATACAGCGCGCGCATGACCGGCAGGCCGTTCACCTGCCCGAAGCTGAACTCGAAGACCTGTTTCCCGCTTTCATCGAAAGCTATCAAAGCAATGTGGCGGCAGACAGCGTCCTCTTCCCGATGGTTCGTGAGACCCTTGATCAACTGGCAGAGGCCGGCGCACGCCTGTCGGTTTGCACCAACAAACCCTCTGTTCTGGCCGATCTTCTGTTGCAGGAGCTGAAACTGGAGGCCTATTTCGAACGGATCATCGGTCCGGAACGGACCCGGGCGAAAAAGCCTGCCGCGGACCATGTGCATGAGGCGCTCGGTGATGGACATGTTCGTGCCGCCATGGTCGGTGACAGCGCGCCGGATGTCGACGCGGCGAAGGCGGCCGGCGTCCCCTCGATCATCCTGAGCTATGGTTATAGTGAAAAACCGGCCGGCTCGCTGGGAGCCGACCGGTTAATTCATGAATTCTCAGATGTACCTGAGGCGCTTGCCGATATCTGGCGAGCGATGCCTGACTAGGCCAGTCTACGCCGTACGGCGCTCGCGGCCCATATCATTGGCCGGGCGGGTCGGCATGCCGTTGACCAGGTTCGAACGTACATCGGTACGTGCGGAACGCATGGCCGGCATGAAGCCAGCATCAACCAGGTCAACGCTGATATCGTAACCGCGCTCGGCCCAGTAGGCCTCGATGCGAGCTTTCAGGCGACGTGCGCCTTCAGGCGTGCACAGATCGTTACTCATGAACAAAACCTCCTACGCGACCGAGCTTCCCTCGGTCGGGAATGACGTCCAATCAAATTGATAAATCCAGGGCCCACGCTGTGGGTAATCCCGAGTGTGGGCAGGCTGATATATGCAGGAGCGGTTTATGACGAGACCATGAAGGTGTGTCAAGTTGTCACACCCCGCGCGAAAAGCAGTTGAGTTTCAACTTTTGCCTGCATATCGACCACTGCCGCCGCGGAGGCTCTGAACACTGTTCACGTCTGCAAGCTCGCGAAAAGCGACATTTCACAATCATCCGAACAGAACCATCTCGCCCCGCGCAATCCCACATGGGATCTTGGCTTTTTCGGTTAATCCACAGATTGCCGGCTCCCGGGACCGTATGCCGCAGCCCCATTCTGTCCAATCAAGTTGCGAGGCGTTCTCAAAAATGCGAGACATGCACTAACTCGAGATCCGATGGATAAGTTATGAAAAATACCCTCTCGCTTTTTGCCGCCTCGCTTGCACTCGTTGCGTGCAATCCGGCCTCTCAAACCTCCGAATCTCTCTCCGGAGAATCTGAAGACCGAGTCGTCAACGTCTACTCGGCGCGCCATTACAGCAGTGACGCCGTTGTCTACGCCGCCTTCACGGAAGCGACCGGCATCGAGATCAACCTGATCGAGGCGCGCGGCGACCAGCTGATCGAGCGCATTCGCGCCGATGGCGAACGCAGCCCGGCTGATGTCATCGTCACTGTCGATGCAGCGCGCCTGCATCGTGCCGAAGAAGCAGGCCTGTTTGCTGAAAGCGATTACAGCGCATTTGCGGATCGCCTTCCCGAACACCTGATCCACCCGCAAGGCTATTGGGTCGCCGTCGCCCAGCGCTCGCGCGTCATCGCCTATTCCTCCGAGCGGGTCGCGGACGGTGAGATCACCACCTATGCAGATCTGGCAGATGAACGCTGGAATGGCCGCATCTGCGTTCGCAGTTCGGGCAGTGTCTATAACCAGTCGCTGCTCGCCTCTATCGTCGCGCACGAGGGAGAGGAGGCCGCTGAGGCCTGGGCACAGGCCATCGTCAACAACATGGCCCGCGCGCCACAGGGCGGTGACCGTGACCAGCTTCGGGCAATCTCTGCCGGAGAATGTGATGTCGCCATTACCAACCATTATTATTTTGCGATGATGGCCAACTCAAACGAACCCACCGACCAGGCGGTCGTTGACCAAACCACGCTCTTCTTCCCGAACCAGGACACGACCGGAGCGCACATGAACGTTTCCGGGGCCGGCATCGCGGTAAACGCGCCACATCCGCAGGAGGCGCGCGAATTCATCGCTTTCCTGATCTCTGACGAGGCCCAGCGCATCTTCGCCGAAATGACCAATGAGGTCCCGGCCGTTCCAACGTCCGCGTGGGATAATGCGACCCTTTCAGCGATGATGCCATTCACGCAGGATGACCTGGCGATATCAGAACTGGGCGCCAATAATGGCGTCGCCCAGCGCATCTTCGACCGCGTCGGCTGGCAGTGATCGGTACAGCCAAAACTCAACCTTCCGGGACGGCGATGAACCTCATCGCCGTCCTTGCTGCTTTTATATGCGGGCTTCCCATCCTGGCCGTCGCGGCGATCGCGTTGAGTGGCGGCTCGACCGACTATCTGCGCCACCTCGCCGAGACCCGCCTGCCCACCTACCTTTTCCATTCAGCCTATGTCGGCCTGGTTGCCTCAGTGACCGCAGCCGCAATCGGAACAGCGCTGGCATGGCTGACGACACGGTGTGAGTTTCCGGGCCGGAAATTCTTCACCTGGGCGCTGATCCTGCCCCTGGCCGTACCGGCCTATGTCGCCGCCTATGCCTGGCTCGATCTCTCCCAGGCGGGCGGGCCGCTGGACCGGATGAGCTGGGGGGTATTCCCGACTATTCGCGGCACCTGGGGGTCCGGGCTGATGTTCGCCCTTGTCCTCTACCCCTATGTTTACCTGCTCGCCCGCAATGCCTTTACCGGTCAGTCCGCCGACGCCTATGATGCAGCACGCACGCTCGGCGCCTCGGCCTTCGGCGCTTTCTGGCGTACGTCCCTGCCAATGGCCCGCCCCGCCATCGCAGCCGGCATGGCTCTGGTGGTCATGGAAGCGCTGGCGGATTACGGCACAGTGGCGCATCTGGGCTCGCCGACACTGTCCATCGGTCTGATCCGCGCCTGGTCCGGTGCGGGCTCCCTGCTGGACGCGGCACGCCTGTCATTGATCCTGGTGGTCTTCGCCCTTGTGGTTTTCGGACTGGAACGCCACGGCCGCCGCCGAATGCAGGTCCAGACCAGCTCGGGCAGACAGCGGCCGGCCAGGCGGTTCCAGCTCAACGCGTTTCAGGCCGGCCTCGCTACGCTGGCTGCCTTCATGGCGCTTTTCCTCTCAATGATACTGCCGCTGGGACGTCTCGCCTGGCGAGCTTTGCGGGAACCACTGGCCAACAGCCTGGCGCAGGCCTCGTTCAACAGCCTGACAGTGGCTGGCGGCGCCGCGATCATTGCCACCATAGTCGGTCTGAGCACAGCCTACGCGCTTCGCCGCAAATCGGTGCTGGGCACTGCGGCCGCGCGCCTGGCCGGTGTCGGTTACGCCGTACCGGGGGCTGTCGCGGCGGTTGGCGTCATCGCACTGCTCTCCGCCATCCAGCGCTGGCTGGACCCGAGCTGGGAAAGCGTGACCGGTAACGTCTTCCCGGTCTTGCTGACCGGCACCGCAGCAGCCCTGGTCCTGGCCTATCTCAGCCGGTTTGTTGCCGCCGCGATCAGTCCCTGCGAATCCGCACTCACCCGCGTCACCCAGTCCCTGGACGGCGCCGCCAAGACCCTGGGCGCAACCACCCGCCGCCGCTTGCTGCAGGTCCACTTGCCGCTGATCGCTCCCGGCGTGGCCTCGGCGCTGATCCTCAGTTTTGTCGAGATCCTCAAGGAATTGCCGGCGACGATGATCCTGCGCCCGTTCAACTTCAACACGCTGGCCATAATCGCCCACCAATATGCCTCGGACGAGCGACTGGGCGAAGCTGCGGCACCGGCACTGCTGATCCCGCTCATCGCCACCCTTCCCATGATTTTCGTGGCACGATATCTCTCGTCCTCTGGGGAGAGCGGGACCAAGCCATGAGCCGTGTTGAAAAACTGAGTATCCGCGGCGCGCGCCGGGCCTTTACCAAACACCATGCAGCGCTTGAAAGCGCGTCACTGGTTCTGAAGGCCGGCGAGATCACCGCCCTGCTCGGCGCTTCGGGCAGTGGCAAGTCGACCCTGTTGCGCGCCGTTGCCGGGCTGGAACGGCTAGATGCCGGCGAGATAACGGCAGATGGGACAACCTGGACCGACCGCGAGACCTTCCTTGCACCGGAACAGCGCCGGGTCGGGCTGGTCTTCCAGGACTATGCGCTTTTCCCGCACATGACCGCCGTCGAGAATGTCGCCTTTGGACTGTCGGGCGCTGATCGCAAGCCCCGGGCGCTGGAACAGCTCCGGGCTGTCGAGCTTGAGTACAAGGCCGGCCAGTATCCGCACGAACTCTCTGGCGGCGAACAACAGCGTGTCGCCCTCGCCCGGGCCCTGGCCCCCAAGCCGGGCGTGGTCTTGCTGGATGAACCCTTCTCGGGCCTCGACCGACGCCTGCGCGGCGATGTGCGCCAGCGGACCATGGACGTGCTGCGCGCAGCCGGTACGGCCGTGCTCTTCGTCACTCATGATGCCGAGGAAGCGCTGGAGAGCGCGGATCAACTGGCGCTGATGGATGCCGGGCGCATTATCCAGTCCGGCGCGCCCCAGGATGTCTGGTTCAATCCGGTCAGCGAGACAGCCGCACGTCTGGTCGGCGATGTTCATGCCTGCGACGCCGTCGTTCAGGACGGAAAGGTCGAACTTCCCATCGGGGTTATCGCGTCCACGCTGGACGACGCAACACCGGTCACCGCCCTGGTTCGGCCACACGGCATTGCCCTGATGGCGACCGGTGATCTTACCGTGACAGGGATCACCTATTCCGGTCCGATATGCGAGATCGCCCTACGGGCGTCTGACCAGTCGGAATGGACCGTACAAATCCCGGCGACCCATTCGATCAAGACAGGCGACAGGGTCGGCACAACAATAGACCCCGCTTTTGTAACTTTGCTGGGCACATGAAAAAACCCGCTCGGAGGAGCGGGCTTTTCATTGTTGATGGGACGGCCGCGATCAGGCCGGTTCCATCGTCTTGGAGGACCGCTTGTCCTCGATACGGTTTCGCGCAATCTCATCGGCGATGATGTTGGACGGACGGCCTTCGTTTTCAGACCGGTCGAGAATCTCGCCCAGCGTGTTTTCAAGGCCGACCAGCTTGCCCTGGACCCAGGCCGGATCGAAATCACCCTGGATTTCGCCCATCACATTGATGATGCCGCCAGCATTGAGCACATAATCCGGCGCGAAAATCTTGCCGCGCTTCTGGATTTCAGCGCCCATCTCACGTGTCGCGAGCTGGTTATTGGCAGCGCCAGCGATGACTTTCGCCTTGATGCGATCGATCGTGTCCGGATTGACGATGGCCCCCAGAGCGCACGGTGCGAACACGTCGACATCCTGGTCATAGATCTCGTCGAGACCTACGATCCTGGCGCCGTACTTGGCTTCCAGCTCTTTCAGACCCGGCTCGTTGATATCGGTGATGATCAGCTCTGCGCCCGCTTCGGCCAGATGACCGGAGAGATAGGCTCCCACATGTCCGGCAGCGCCCTGAATGGCGACACGAACCCCGGTCAGGTCGGACTTGCCGAGGCCACGCTCGACACAGACCTTCATGCCACGAAACACACCTTCAGCCGTGATCGGTGACGGATCGCCGGACGCCGCCTTGCCCTCAGGCAGGCCGACCACGTGTTTGGTGGACTG
>CBFHQE010000057.1:0-17089 GCA_965657935.1 Maricaulis sp.
GGCCATGGCCTCGCGCCAAAATGGCTGCCGGACATTCTCAACCATCGCGCCTCACGCGCGCTCAAACGCGGCGACCCCATGGCCCTGGACATGGTCGACTGGCGCAAAGAGGAAAACCAAGATGACTGATAGTGCTCAACTCGACGCCTGGCGTGGCGATTTCGGCAATGAATACGTGGATCGCAATGCGGCCCTGGACGATGTCCTGCGCATGCGCACCCGGATGTGGGCGCAGATGCTCAAGGCGCTCTACAATGATCCGCCGAAATCCATTCTGGAAGTGGGCTGCAATATCGGCCTGAACCTGCGCACGATCACGCGCCTGGTCGGATCCGAACTTTTTGCCGTGGAGCCCAATGAGAAAGCCCGCAAAACCGTGGTCTCGGAGGGCGTGTTGCCCGAAGGCAATCTGTTCAATGCCGCGGGCCAGAACATTCCTGTTGATGACGGCGCAATGGAGATGGTTTTTTCCGCAGGCGTGCTGATCCACATTCATCCGGATGATCTGCCCGCCGTTGCTGACGAAATGCATCGCGTGTCCAGCAAGTGGATTCTGGTCGCCGAGTACTTTTCAGCCAAGCCGGAAACCATTCCCTATCGCGGCCGGGATGACCTGTTGTTCAAACGCGATTTCGGCGGCTTTTTCCTGGACCGTTTTCCGGATCTGGAAGTTGTCGATGACGGTTTCCTGTGGCAGCGCACCAGCGGTATCGACGACGTCACCTGGGCGCTGATGCGCAAGAAAGGCGCCTAGAGACCCAGCGCTTCGCGAAGCGCATCCACCACACGATCCGGATCATCATCCGCCATCCCCGGAAACAACGGCAAGCTCAATGTCTGCGCATAATATTGCGCAGCACCCGGCAGGGTCTGCTCACCGTATTTTTCTCGGTAATACGGCTGGGACGGGATCGGAATATAGTGAACCTGGGTTCCGATTCCGCGCGCCTGCAGGGCCTTCATCACGGCCTCCCGGGACGTGCCAAATGCCCCGAAATCAATCCGGACCGAATACAGGTGCAGGCATGGATCGCAATCTGTCGTGTGCGCGTTCGGCCGGATATGCTCGTCAACGGCCAGCAGAACATCATACCGCTCGGCCAGTGCCTGGCGCCGGGCCTTGAACGCCGGCAGCTTGGTCAGTTGCGAGCGCACCAGGGCGGCCTGCATGTCGGTCAGACGGTAATTCCATCCGATCGTCTGCATCTCGTACCACCAGGGCCCCTCATCCGGCTGCTGAAGCTTCTCCGGCGCCCGCTCCATGCCGTGACTGCGCTGGGCCCGCATGCGCGCTGCCAGCGCATCATTATTGGTGGTCACCATGCCCCCCTCACCCGCAGCAAGGGTTTTGACCGGATGAAAGGAAAAAACAGCCGCCAGGGAATGATCACAACCACCAACGGCCTCGCCGCGCCAGCGGGTCCCGACGGCGTGGCAGGCGTCCTCGATCATCGAAGCGCCGTTGTCACAGCAGATCTTGCTGAGTGTCTCGATGTCTTCGCACTGCCCCGCCAGGTGAACCGGTAAGACCGCCTTTGCGCCCCCGGACCGGTCCAATGCCGCCACAAGCGTGTCAGGTGTCATCAAGCCTGTATCCGGATCGACATCGGCAAAAACCACGTCAGCCCCGCAATAGAGCGCCGCATTGGCCGTTGCCAGGAAGGTGATGGATGGAATGATACAGACATCGCCCGGACCGACATCCAGGCCTGCGAGCGCCAGGTGAAGCCCCGCTGTCGCGTTGGAACAGGCCACGGCGTGCCGGGCCCCGCAATGGGCGGCGAAGTCCGTTTCGAGGCCTGTAACGGCCGGTCCGGTGGTGAGCCAGTCGCCACGCAACACCTCGACCACGGCATCGATATCGTCCTGGTCGATGGATTGACGACCATAGGGCAGAAACTTCTGTGACATTCAGCGCTCCTTTGAAGGAATACTGGCGCGAGTCGCGCAAACAGAAACGGCTCCCCGAAGGGAGCCGCAACCGTGGTGGTGGAGACCGGGAACGGGTCTAGCCGTTGAACAGGTTCAGGATGATCTGCGGCTGGCTGTTGGCGATTGACAAGGCCTGCACGCCCAATTGTTGTTTAACCTGAAGGGCCTGAAGCTTGGCGCTCTCTACGGCCAGGTCAGCGTCGACGAGGTCGCCTATGCCCTTGGTGAGGCTGTCCATCAGCTTGCCGACAAACCCGGCATGCGCTTCGAGCTTCTTGACGTCAGACCCGAGATTGGCGAGCGCCTGGTTCACATTATCAAGGCTGGTCTGGATCTGCGATGCTACGGTGCTCGCCAGTGTCACCGATCCCAGGGACGCGGTTGTCGTGAGCGTGATTATGGCACCGGACAGACTCATATCCTGCGATTTCAGCGTAACCGAGCGGGAGGCTTCGGCGTCTGCGAGGAATTCGATGCCACTGGTGACAGCGCCATTGATCATGTTGGCGCCATCAAACTCGGCATTCGCGATAATGCCCTGAACCTGGTCAACCAGTGCCTTGAAGTCACTGTCATAAGCGGCCCGCGAAAAGGAATCGAGCGACGGATCCATGGCCGCCACAGCCTTCTCGCGCATTTGTACAAGGAGATCGGAAATGGCTTCGCCCGCTGCCAGAGCAACATCACCAATTGTACTGGCTCTTTCCAGACCGGTCTGGACCGCTCCAAGTGCACTGACATCCGCACGCATGCCCTGGGCAACTGCGTAGATGGCCGCGTTATCCTTGGCGCCGGCAATCCGCAGGCCGGTGTTGATACGGTTCTGGGTCTGATCCATCTCAACATTTGTCTTGTTGAGATTCTGCAGAGCGATCATGGCCCCGGTATTGGTGTGGACACTCATCGTCATGCGACATTCTCCCGCAAATTCCTGCTGCTGTTTTGCAGCGTGTTCGCAGTCCTATGCGCAAGCGGTGTGCCGCTTTGCCAACCAAGTAATAACCTTAATGAATTCAATACAATAAAAAACCCCGCTCGATTTTCAAGGGGGGCGAAAACTTAGATTTGCCGGGTGCAGCTTGCCCGGGCGGACAATATTGCCGGGTGCCTAGACGCGCTGATTGACCAGACCTGCCGTGTGAGTCCGCAGATACTCCAGCAGATCGGAATGCTTTTCGGGTGGCCATCGCCTGACGGTCTCGCCGGACTCATCGTCAATCATCAGATAGACATACTCACCGGACGCGTTGTCCTGCGTGATTTTAAGACGTGAGTTTGCAAAAGGGGTTTCCGAGAGTTCCTGGATGCGTTTCTCGACCACCTGGTGGGCCGGACGGCTTTCCATTCCTTCTGGATCTGTCCTGGATGCACCGCTCCCGTCCTGTTCCTCGACAGGTTGAATGCGAGTGCTGTCCTGACGATTTCGATCGGCAATCTTCTCTCGATTGTCAGATGCCGAAACCGCCGCGACAGATGCTGGATTAAATCCTGTTTCTGCCATGTCCTATTCGCCGACGCGGAGACGCCAGCGCCTCCAGTTTGATTCCCGTCATCCGCCTCCGGGAAGCGGAAGGTGGGCACTAACCCACCTTCCAATTCCGGGATTAACGGAAGTAACCCAGGATGGTGGACGGAGCACTGTTCGCAATGGACAGAGCCTGTACACCAAGCTGTTGCTTGACCTGCAAAGACTGCAAGCGAGCGCTCTCCTTGGCCAGGTCCGCGTCGACCAGGTTGCCGATACCCTTTTCGAGGGAATCAGACAGCTTGCCTACGAAGTCCTTGTGGATGCCCAGGGACTTGGAAGCCGTACCCAGGCGAGCCAGAGAAGAGTTCAGGTTGTTGATTGACGTAGAGATCGTACCCGCAATCGTGCTGGCTGCGCCGGCGGACTCCATGGAGGCCGTTGCAGCAAGCGTGACGACACCACCACCGAGTGACAGGTTTTCGTCCTGGATCGAAATCGTGGACGAACCCGAAGCATTAGCGAGTGCGGAGATCGAAGTCACAGAGTTGTTGATCATGTTGGTGCCGTTGAACGAAGCGTTCGAAACGATCTTGCCAATCTGATCACGAAGGGCCTTGAAATCCTCGTTCAGCGCCGTACGGGACGCAGAGTCGAGAGACTTGTCCGAAGCGGCCAGGGCCTTCTCTTTCATCTCAACGAGGAGGTCGGAGACAGCTTCACCAGCAGCCAGCGCAACATCGACAGAAGACGCAGCCAGATCCAGCGAGTTGCTGACGGCTTCATAGCCTTTTACGTCAGCACGCATTTTCTGGGCGATCGCGTAAACACCACCATTGTCCTTGGCGGACGCAACGGCCAGGCCCGTATTGATGCGGGACTGAACTTGGGAGATGTCACGATTGGTCTGGTTGAGATTCTGCAGCGCAACCATGGCGCCGGCATTGGTATTGATTGTAGCCATTTCTTGGCCCTTTCCATTCTGGTTTCTCGGACGTTTTGTCCGTTGGATCTTCTGATCCGGCCTATTACACAGCAAGGGAAGTGCCAGTTTTTGCTTGACCTACATGGTTAACCCCGAATCACCCCGAATCACTGGGAGTTTTCTGCCGAGTCGGATTTTCCCGGTAACCATTCACCCGGCAAGCTTTGCCCAGTAAAGCGCACAATCCGCCCGGCAATTTCTGCCGGTCGGCAAATATTTATGCTTAACAGCGGGTAAACGGCTGACTGCGGGCGCACGAATGCGCCTCCGCTGGTGGTGCAGAAAAAAAATGCTGGGATCGCTCGAAAGCGATCCCAGCGCGCGTACGTTTACTGGAAGAACGACATGATCGTCTGCGGCGCCTGATTGGCGATGGACAGTGCCTGAACGCCCAGTTGCTGCTTGACCTGCAGCGACTGCAAACGTGCACTTTCCTTGGCCAGGTCGGCGTCGACCAGATTGCCAATGCCCACTTCCAGGGAATCGGTCAGCTGCTGCACAAAGCCTTTATGAATCTCAAGCGACTTGGCGGCCGTACCCAAACGGGCCAAGGACGAGTTGAGATTGTTCAGGGACGTAGAGATCGTACCGGCAATTGTCGAAGCTGCGCCGGCGGACTCCATGGAGGCCGTAGCTGCCAGCGTCACGACACCACCACCGAGCGAGAGGTTCTCGTCCGAGATGGAGATCGTGCTTGATCCGTCCTGGTTAGCCAGGGCGGAAATCGACGTCACCGAGTTGTTGATCAAGTTCGTCCCATTGAACGCGGCCGTGGATACCATCTTGCCGATCTGGTCACGCAGGGCCTTGAAATCTTCGTTCAGGGCCGTACGCGAGGCAGAATCAAGAGAGGAATCCGATGCAGCGAGTGCCTTCTCCTTCATTTCGATGAGCAGATCCGAAATGCCCTCGCCTGCCGCCAGGGCGACATCGACAACAGAACGGGTCCGATCGAGGCTCTGCTGAACAACACCATAACCCGCAACCTGAGCCCGCATGCGCTGCGCAATAGCGAATGTACCGCCATCGTCTTTAGCGCCCGCGACTTTCATGCCGGTGTTGATGCGGTTCTGAACTTCGTTCATCGACTGGTTCGTAGCGTTCAAGTTCTGCAGGGCCACCATGGCCCCAGCGTTGGTGTTCACAGAAAGCATAATTGTTCCTCCGTTCTGGAAGCAATGAAGCCGAATTTTTCGGCCTGGACGTTTTGTCCTGCCGCAAGCTTCGCAAGCGTCATGCCGCTGATCGCATAGGCTATGGCACTGTTTAACATGTGGAATTTTGAACACCGCCATCGCCGAAAACGGTGGGCAGGCTGGAAGTGCAGCCCGTTATTGCCGCCCCGGCAGATGTTTCCCGTCTGGTTTCCAGGCAAGAAAAAAGCCGCCCGGAGGCGGCTTGTTGTTGCAGTTTTCTTCGCGCGCTAGGCCGCGGGCGCCTGCGCCTGGGGCGAGAGGCCCTGCATGATCGTTCGGTTGATGTCGATCAGGGTCTCGAAACTGTCATCGCCGCGCATCACCACAGAGGTGTGCTTGGACACAAAAAGAGAGAGTGAAATAATGGAAGCACGCAATTGCTCAGGCAATTCGTTTTCGTCGCTGGAACAGTCCAGAGCGAAATTCGTCCACATGCGACGGTTCCAGTCGAGCGCCTCGGCGCGCTTGGCGATTTCCGTCTTCTCCACTTGCGCTGCTTCCATCAAGGCTCGGGTGACCTGGGCAAACAGACGATATTCGGTGGAACGCGGATCCTCGCTACGCGTGGCCGCTTTCTGATAGGCATGTAAGGACATTACTTCAGGCGCTCCTCTTCATACGCGATGAGCTTTTTGCATCGGATGAGAGCCTTGTAGTACTCACCCGCCATCACATCCCGGCTCACGGCAACGCAATCCGCCAACACGTCCGGTGACTGGATCACGCTCATGAACTCATTCATGCGCACGACGAATTGTTCGTAGATGCCGTCATCCTGCTTGGCGGAAAGATACATCATCATGATCGGGAAATAGATATGACGCGCCGGTGTCGTCACCGCTTCCTGCTGCATGATGTCCTTTTCGCGCAGGACCGAAGCTTTGTTCTGCAAAACCAGCACTGAACGACGATCGCCATTCTCGATCACCGCCCCGTTCAGAACGAACTTCTCGCCGGGTTTGAGCGAGATTTTGAGCGGCATTCAGTTTCTCCCAGAACTTCCATTGCGCATTCGACAGACCCGGAATCTGCCAAAGCCTGATGAACAAAACGTTTCGTCGTTCGCATCGAATGCAAAGCAATCAGTTCATGCATATTATATGAGCGGTTCGCCCGATAGCGCGACAGGCTTGCTGATCACGTCCGCGCACCCCTCATCCTCAACCCGCGCCCTGTTAACCCGCAGCGCGTTGATCGCAGTCAATTCGGGATTGGCCCGGCACAGCTCAGCCAGTTGCGCTGCACTGGCTGTTTCTGCCTTCTGGCCCAGGCGCCCAAACACATCCTCACAGAAGGCGTAATCCTCCGGATAGTCGAGCGTCCATCGAAACCTTTCAACACCCTCACCGGGTCCAAGGAGGCAGGCTGTGCGGACTTGCTGATGCTCGCGAATGAACGGCGTAACGTGCTCACGCTCGAATGCGGTACTCGCCTCCCGCCCCGCCTTCAACAGCCAATCCTTTGTAAACACCTCACAATCCAACCCATGGGGGAAGCGCGCCGGCATGGTGTTGGTGCCATAGTCCGCGCCCTGCTCCAGCATGAAGTCCAGCGTCGCGGAACACAGTGCGGGATCGATAAAGGGGCAATCGCTGGTAACGCGAAAGACAAGGTCGGCGGAGCTGGATCGTGCCGCCAGGACATAGCGCTCAAGCACATCGTCCTCGGGCCCTCGTACAGCCGCATAGCCCGCCTGCTCGGCGGCACGGGCAACCACATCGTTTTCGACACTGCAAGGAACGGCGCAGATCACATCGCGAACACCTTGAATGCGTGCACACCGATCCAGAACAAGATCTAGAACGCGCCGGTTTCCCAGTGTCATAACCGCCTTGCCGGGCAGACGAGATGAGCCGAAACGGGCCTGTACGATGACGGCGATGCTCACAGGTATTAGAATCCTTAGCCAAACGTTAAACCGAATCGATGCCCCAGTCTGGCAGCTCCAAGACAAATTCATAGCGAGACATGATGACCGACAGCGCGCTGTTAGAGGAATTCAACGCCGAAGCCGAAGCGGAAAAAAACGAAACCCGCGGTGCGCTGGGCGGGGCGGGCCATATTGGCGCCGAGACCAGGTTGGGTGTTATCCCCAAGGCGCAGCGGGCAAACTTCCGCAAAGCGGCCGCCCTGTGCAAGCGCGCTATCAAGATGTCGGATGAAGGCGATCATATCGGCGCAGCCAAACACGCCCTCAAGGCACTGGACACCTCACCCGATACTGCACTGCCCAATCATACGGTCGGGTTGCTGCTCTTCCGCCTCGGCCGCCTGTCCAAGGCTCTGGAATTCTATGAACGCGCCTGGAAGCTCGATCCCAGTGATGACGAAATTTACCTCAACATGGGCATCGTGGCCTGGAAGCTCGACATGCTCGAGGCCGCCGAAAAATTCTATCGCCTGTGTGTGCAAGCCAATCCGGACTCGATCAATGGGCTGATCAACCTCGCAAGTGTGCTGCGCGATCAGGCAAAATTCGAGGATGCAATCGAGCTATTGCGCGAGAAAATCTACCTCCACCAGGGCAATCCGGATCTGTGGAACTCGCTGGGCACGGTCCTGGCGGAATCCGGCGACCCGGTCGGCTCCGTTCCGTTCTACTCTGAAGCCTTGCGCCTCAAGCCGGACTTTGCGCGAGCCCACAACAATCTCGCCAACGTGTTCGAACTCACCGGCGAACCCGACAAGGCTGTCGATCATTTCGCCGAGGCACTGAAAAATCCGCAGGACAAGATCGACCGGGCCACCATGCGCCACGGTTATTCCATGGCATTGCTGGCATCCGGCAGGATGGCGGAGGGCTGGCAAGCCCAGCAGGTCCGGCTCGATCCCGACAACACCCAGGCGACGCTGTTCGTCATGAAATGTCCGCGCTGGGAAAGCCTCGAACTCGATGAGCTCAAGGGCAAGACAGTGACGATTGTCGGCGAGCAAGGCCTGGGCGACGAGATTCTCTTCCTCAATTGCGGACATGAATTGCTCGAACGCATCGGTCCGGACGGTGAGCTGCGGATCGCCTGTGAAAAGCGACTGATCCCGCTGATCGCGCGCTCCTTCCCCGACGCGAAGGTCAACCACCACGTCTCGACCGTACTGGAAGGACGCAATGTCCGCGCAGGCAACGGGCTTGATGTGGGCGCTGACTTTTGGACTCCGATGGGAGATCCGCTCGGAGCGTTGCGTCCCGATGTTGAGAGCTTCCCGAATACGCCGGCCTTTATGACACCGGACGAAGGCCGGGTCGCGGAGTTCAAGGCAGAACTCGACGAGCTGGGCCCCGGTATGAAAGTCGGCATTCTCTGGAAGTCGCTGAAAATGAATGCGTCACGTGCCCGCTTCTTCTCGCCGCTCGACCACTGGAAGCCCGTCCTGCAAACCACAGGCGTCAAGTTCATCAACATGCAGTACGGCGACACGGCCGATGATTTGAAACGGGCCCGCGAAGAGTTCGGCGTCGACATCTACACCCCGAGAACGCTCGATCTGCGTGATGATCTTGATGGCGTCGCGGCCATGGGCAAGGCGCTCGACCTGATGATCGGGCCCATGAATGCCTCGCTAAACCTCTCGGCCTCGGTTGGCGGCGAAGTCTGGGTCTTCCTGTCCCAGAGACGCCACTGGACAACATTCTCGTCCGACCGAATTCCCTGGTACCCGACCTCCACCCTCTTCTTTGGAGACGGGTTTGCGGACTGGAGCGGCATCATGGCCCGGATCGCCGACACCCTCGCCAAACGCGCTGCAGCTTGACGTCCACGTCACACCTACCCAAGCCACAAGCAACGCGCTAGGTCTTGGCCATGCGCTTTGAAGGTACAGACAATTACGTCGCTGATGCTGAGCTGAGCGCCGCAGTGAATGCGGCGATCGCTCTGGAGCGCCCGCTGCTCGTCAAGGGCGAGCCGGGCACGGGCAAAACCGAACTGGCCAAACAGGTCGCCGCTGCCATGGGCATGCCGCTGATCGAATGGCACATCAAATCTACGACCAAGGCGCGTCAGGGTCTGTATGAATATGACGCCGTTGCCCGCCTGCGCGATAGTCAGCTGGGCGATGACAAGGTCCACGACATCAGCAACTACATCCGCAAGGGCAAGCTGTGGGAAGCCTTCGCGGCCGAACAGCGCTCCGTGCTGCTCATCGACGAGATCGACAAGGCGGATATCGAGTTTCCAAACGACCTCCTGCAGGAGCTCGACCGGATGGAATTCCACGTCTACGAGACGGGCGAGACCATCAAGGCCGAACAGCGCCCCGTCGTCATCATCACCTCGAATAATGAAAAGGAACTGCCGGACGCCTTCCTGCGCCGCTGTTTCTTCCATTTCATCGCCTTCCCGGACGAAGCGACAATGCGCGCCATCGTCGAGGTCCACTTCCCGGGCCTGAAAGGCCGCCTGTTGTCCGAAGCGCTCAAGCTTTTTTACGACGTGCGCCAGGTACCCGGCGTGAAAAAGAAACCGTCGACCTCCGAGCTGCTGGATTGGCTGAAACTGCTGCTGGTTGAAGATATTGACCCGGCCGTTTTGACTGAACGCGATCCGCGCAAGCTCATCCCGCCGCTACACGGCGCCCTGCTGAAGAATGAGCAGGACGTGATGCTGTTCGAAAAGCTGTCCTTCATGATGCGCCGAAATCCGGAACCGGGGGGCAACCCAGGTGGTGGCCCCCGTGATCCCGGCGCGGCCTGACCCAGCTTACCGCTAATTCATTCGGCAATCCTGGAACGCTTTCATAATCTTCCCGGACATTGGGAGGACAGGATGAAGTTTGTAATTTGCGCCAGCTTTCTGGCAACCAGCCTGACGACGCCTGTGGTTGCGCAGAATGAACCGGCCGATTTCATGACCGCTTTCCGCCAAGTCATTCCGCATGTCATGGCGGGCGAGTGGGAGGCTGCGCTCGCGCCTGCGGAGGCGGCGCTGCCCCTGGCCGAGACGGCAATGAACCAGTACCGGATCCGCCATATGCTGACGGACATCAATGCGCGCCTGGGCAATTGGGACGATGCGGGTCGCTATGCCCGCGAAGCATCGGCGGTCATTCACGGTGACGAGGCGCTTGCCGCCGATCGAATGGTCATGGCCTCCCATATGGCGGCCGAGGAAGCCCGCGCTGCGATGTATCTGGGCGACCCTGATCGTGTCACCGAGGCAAATGCTCGTATGATTACGGACCACCCGGATGCAGCACCTGGCTGGACGAGCCACGGTACAACAGGCGCTGGCCATCAGGATGGGCTGGAATGCCCGCTCTTCATTTCCGACTATCTGCGTTTCGACGTCTATGGTGGCAGCGAAGGCGATCCAGCCTGTCTGTACTGGAACCATGCCGATATCGGCCTGCGTCTTGTCCAAGGCAGTGATGCCGTCGGTGAAGCCGAGCGCCTGGGCGAACGATATGCCGACATGGTCAGCAGCGGGTTCGAAATCGTCACCACCGGTACAGGGGAGAACGCTCCCCTGACGCGCTGGACTCTGGGCACCTCCCGCCCGGGAACGCCGGAACAATTCGCCATGACATTGGAACATCCGTTGGCGCCCTGGACCGTCACGGTTCAATACCCAGCTGGCGAAGAGACCGCGGCGCGCGATACTCTGATGCAGGCCTTTGTAAGCCAACAGCCGGACTAGAGCGCCAGCTTCATGCCTTCATGGCTGGCGACAAAGCCGAGACGTTCATAGAAGCGTTGCGCATCGGAACGGCTCTTGTCCGTCGACAGCTGGACGAGACCGCATCCGCGCACCCGGCACTGCTCGATCGCCCATACAAACAGGACCTGGCCATAGCCCTTGCCCCGAGCTCGGGAATGAATGCGCACACTCTCGATCTGCCCACGCCACATGCCGCGACGTGACAGGCCCGGGATGAAGCTGATCTGCAGGCATCCGACGATGCCCTCATCGTCTTCTGCCACGGCGAGAAACTGGTTCTGATCAGCCTCTACCGCCGCAAAGGCCACGCGATAGTCTTCATGGACGGGGCTCGTGACGATCTCGCGGCTCGCGCCCAGTGCGTCATCCGCAAGCATTCCAACAATACTGGCCAGATCAGCGGATGTGGCTTGCCGGAAACTGAGCTCTGTCGACATGAATTTGCCCCCGCTGGATCTGTCTCTGGAAAACGTGGTACGCGCCAGTCTCTAACGGATATCGCACAGTGAGAACAAGCACTGCCGCCGAGGGCCGCCAACAGGAGTTCAGCAATGTCCGCAAATTCCCCAGCACTTGATCCGATGGTCGTCCACCCGATGCCGGCTGCCCCGTCCATGGCCTATCTCCGGCCGCTGGTCGCCGACAATCCCAAGATCGAGGCGGGCGAATACACCTATATCCACTCCTTTGAGGACCCGGCGAAATTCGCCGACCAGGTCAAATACGCCTTCGACTTCATCGATGATCGCCTGGTGATCGGCAAGTTCTGCTCGATCGCCCATGGCGCCAGCTTTGTCCTCAATGGCGGCAATCATTTTGCTGACAGGTTGTCGAGCTATCCCTTCTCCGTGTTCGGCGTCTGGGGCGAGCCAGATCCAGGTGCCTGGCCCAACAAGGGCGGAATCACCATCGGCAATGATGTCTGGATCGGCTGGGACGCCACCATCCTTCCGGGCGTGAAAGTCGGAGACGGCGCCATCATCGCCGCCAAGAGTGTGGTGTCCCGTGACGTCGAACCTTACACAATCGTCGCCGGCAACCCGGCCCAGCCCGTACGCTTGCGGGTGCCGCAGGACGTTCGCGAACGCTTGCTCGCCCTGCGTTGGTGGGACTGGCCGGTGGAGAAAATCCAACGAGCCTCGGATGCCCTGATGAAGGCAGATATCGAGGCGCTGGAACGTCTCGTCTAATCGGCGGCGGGCCCGGTTAGACGCCGGGTCTGCCCCTCACCGTCCAGCGGTTGTTCGTAAATGTAGAAAGTCTGCTCGGCCCAGCGGCCGGCCTCGAACAACAAGGTCTCGCGGTCCGAACCGATGGATGGAAAATAGTGCATCAGATTGCCCATGTCCGGCGAGATCTGGCGAATGTCTCCCGTACGGTCTGTATTGACCGGTAGATACGCGGATTGGGCGAAATCAGGGATGACGCGAAAATCATCTCCTCTCCATTGGGATGCAGCATGGCATGGGTTTCCTGGAAACCGTTCGCGGTCATCCGGGCAATGGCCTGTAGCACCACTGACAATCACGTGAGAGCAGCCTGCGCGTCGACATTGCCGGGCGGTCCGCTATCTTGGTTTTCATGCTGCATCATTTCTTTACCGAGCTTCGCGCTGCCAAGATCCCGGTCACCACCCGGGAATACCTGACCTTGCTGGAAGCCCTGGACAAGGGCGCCATCGATCCGAACATCGGGCATTTCTATTCCGTCAGCCGCGCTGCGCTGGTGAAGGATGAAAAGGATTTCGACAAGTTTGACATGGTGTTTGGCCATGTCTTCAAGGGTGTGGAGACACTCGGCGCCCTGTTCGAGACCGAGGAGATCCCGGACGAGTGGCTCAAGGCCATGATGCAGCGCTTGCTGACCGACGAGGAAATGGAACAGCTCCAGGCCCTGCCATTTGACGAGCTCATGGAGACGCTGAAGAAGCGCCTCGAGGAGCAGGAGAAACGGCACGAAGGCGGTAATAAGTGGATCGGCACCGGCGGGACGTCTCCCTATGGCCATTCCGGCTACAATCCGGCCGGCGTCCGAATCGGCGGGCAGAGTCAGCACAAGAAGGCTGTGAAAGTCTGGGAACAGCGACGTTACAAGGATCTCGATGGTGAGCGCGAGCTGGGAACACGCAATCTGAAAGTCGCCCTGCGCCGCCTACGCAAATTTGCCCGCGACGGGGCCCAGGAGGAGCTGGACCTCGGCGGCACAATTGACGCGACGGCAAAGCAGGGCTGGCTGGACGTCATCATGCGTCCAGAGCGCCGGAATGCCATCAAGGTCTTGGCCCTGTTTGATGTCGGCGGATCAATGGACCCCTATGTACGCATGTGTGAGGAATTGTTCTCGGCGGCGCGCGGCACCTTCAAGAACCTGGAATATTTCTACTTTCACAATTGTCCCTATGAGGGCCTGTGGAGATCGAATCTGCGGCGCCGCGCGGAAACCGTGCCGACCTTTGACCTCATGCACAAATACCCGGCCGACTGGAAAGTGATCATCGTCGGCGATGCCGCCATGGCACCCTATGAAATCACGCATCCCGGCGGGTCTGTCGAACACTGGAATGAAGAGGCTGGAGCAGCCTGGCTCAAACGCCTGGTCGATACCTGGCCAAACCTGATCTGGCTCAATCCCCAAAAGGAAGACTGGTGGGAGCATTCCTACTCCACCCGCCTGATCCAGGATATTATCGGCCCGCACCGCATGTTCCCGCTGACACTCGAGGGAGTGGATGAAGCGATGAAGGAATTGGCCCGCTAGACGAGCGGATCAAAACGGCCGTCATTGGTATCGATTCCGAGCTCATTCTCGACCCGGGCCACCCAGCCCCGAACGTTCAGAAACTCGTCGAGATCGAAGCCCCCTTCGTCCGCGACGCGCGTGTAGGCAACAAGTGCGATATCTGCGAGCGATAGCTGTTCAGCGACGATGAAATCGCGAGACAGAAGGCGCATTTCCATCACGCCCAGAGCGCGACGCCCCTTGGCCATGAGATCGGGATCGATTTGATCTTCGTCCAGGCCCTTATAGGCCTTCTGGAAGCGGCGAACCGCGATAGCCGGTTCGTGGCTGTACTGCTCCCAGAACATCCATTCGAGCATTTTGGCCACATCGAAACTGTCCTCGGGGATCAGCGCTGACCCTTCCGCGAGATGAAAGCAGATCGCGTTGGACTGGGCCAGAATGCGACCATCCTGGCGGACCAGACATGGTACTTGCCCCGCCGGGTTGATCGCCAGGAAATCCTCGGTCCGGGTCTCACCCTTGAGAATGTCCACATTCTGCCAGTCATAGGTCAGGCCCAAATGATCGGCAGTCCACTTCACCTTAAGACAATTGCCACTGCGCTGATCGCCATAGATTTGAACCGGCTGCTTCATGCGAACCTCCTGAGTATCTCGCTGCACCATAGCGTTGCCGCAACAAAGGTCGAGCCGAAAAGGAACCGTTCACCGGCGTGTGACAGCTCGTCGCTTGGGCCCGTCGCTGAGGCACTCTATAAAGCAGGGCAAATCACAAGGATCAAACCGCATGACAACCGTGTCCCACCTCAACATCACCGCTCCGGAAGACTGTGAAAACATGGCACAGGTTCGCGAGGGTGTGGATGCGTTGGACCGCGAACTGGTCGCCCTGATCGCCAGGCGGGCCAAATACATGGAAGCCGCTGCGCGCATCAAACCCAATCGCGATGTCGTTCGCGACGAGTGGCGTATCAATGATGTGATTTCCAAGGTCGTGGCCGAATCCGAACGTGTCGGTCTGAGCACCAGTATCTCCGCGCCAGTCTGGCGGGAGTTGGTGGAACGCTCGATCGCTTACGAATTCACGGTCTGGGACAAGACCCGCGATTAATCCGCCAGGTCACCAAACGCGGAGCGTGTCTGCCTGACCATCTGCTCGATCTGGACACGCGCGCCTGGCCAGGACAATTCCGGCAATTCCTCGACCTGATCGCACAAATCGCCCAATGCAAAAGCTCCGACGCCACGGGACGAGCCCTTGAGGGTGTGCACTGCGGCGCGCCATTCGGACGGCTCGCGAGCCAGGTCCATCATGCCCACGCAACGCTCCGCCTGATCCAGCATCAGGCCGATCAGTTCGCGCTGAAGCGCGGCATCCTCGCCGGTATAGCGAAGAAGGTGCTGGTGATCGAAAAGCGGCATGCCGCCGGATTGGAGTTCTGCAACCATGGCCAGAAGAGTATCGGGGCTGTTCTTAACATCCCGCTTAACGCTCTGCGACAATCCCGTGAAACAGTCATCGAGGTGAATTTTTCGTTCAGTTTCGCGTCAGACGGGAAAGTGCATTATAGTCTTCCCGCAAGAAGGAGCCGAAGCATGAAGACTTTTCTCGCTGCCCTGATCGCTGCCGCCGGGCTTGGCCTGATCGGAACATCAGCGCACGCCAATGCGCTGCCCGGCGAAACGTCGACTCTCCAGCAGGACCAATTCAAGACGGCCAAGGTCGCTCATCCCCGGGACCGTCGCCACGGTTATCGCGGTCGCCATGACCACCGCCGTGATCGGGATGGTTATCGCAACCCTCGTCATCGCCATGGATATTATGATCGCGGGCGGTATGGCCGCGGCTATTACGGTCCCAGCCGCTATCAGGGACGCCGCTGCTGGCGCGAGGAACGCTATGGACATTTCCGCAGCCGGCCTGCCCTGATATCCGAGCGCATATGTCGCGATCGCCGAGGCTTTCTGCATGTCGAACGTGGCTCGGCCCGACTGATCCACTTCATCGATCGCCGGGGACGCCGGGGTCGCTACTGATCCGGTCCCGTCGAGATTGCACGACTGTCGGATGTCACCCAGAATTCACTTTCTGGAAGCCAGGAGCTGTGGCAGCTAGATCTGACATGGCCTTGGTACAGAGCAGGTCTGGCCAGGCGAAGCAAGAATGGCTGGATACGGACACGCCTTTGCAGGCGAAAACGCCTCAAATGCAATTTGTGATCATGTCTGCCCAATAACCGCCTGTTTTGGGCGGTCTCCTTTCACCGGTTGGGGGTGGGGAAGCGTGATGGACTGGTATGCTTGAGTGTACGCATCTGATCCTGGGACTGTTCATGGGGGAGTGTCCGGAACCCCGGGAAATCGAGTATTATTCCTATACGCGAATAGAAGCCGTGGTCGAGTTCGCTCCCACGAGCTGGCAGGTCTTGATCTCCAATAGCGGCGGATATGTGCTGGAGGAATGCGTGATCGAGCTGACGTCCGAGCGCGGCCGTTTCAGCTACCGCTATGTCATGGAACTCGCGCCCGGCGCGCTCAATGCGCTCGACCGTTTCGACTTTCGCAATCGCTTGGGTGACGCCCCGCGCCACCTCGACGCGCTGCGCATCGAATGCCTCGATACGCAACGCCTCGACGTCATCGTGGAACGTCTTGAAGTGGACAATGTGAACGACCCGGGGCGCCGTTGGCAGCGCCTCATCCCATCCTTTGAATAGATAAACAAACGCCCGGACCAAAAGGGGGAGAAGGTCCAGGCGTTTGCATTCAACAAGGCGACATCAAGGAGGGAGAGATCAGCCTGCCTTGCGAACTTCAGTGAGAAAGCTTTCCACGGTTTGGTGCAGACGCTCCGCGCGCTCGGTCACGGTCCGGACGGATTCAAGCACATCGCGCGAGGCTTCGCCGGTCTGCTGGGCAGACCGCGACACGGTACCCACATTTTCGGAAACCGAACGCGCACTCGTCGCGGCATGGGAAACGGCACTGGAGATCTCGCGGGTCGAGGCGCTTTGTTCTTCCGCTGCCGCAGCAATCGCCGATGAGGCTCGGCTGATCTCGGCAACAGCATCGGTGACATCCCCGATCGATGAAGACGAGGATGCCGCTGCGTCCTG
>CBFHQE010000058.1:0-16978 GCA_965657935.1 Maricaulis sp.
TGATCCACTTTGTGTACATGAACTGGCGCAGGAAGGACCAGGCACCCATCATCACGCGCTTGGCGTGACCGGCATAGGCCTTCTTCATGGAGATGACGGCGATACGGTAGGAACAGCCCTCCGGCGGCAGCCAGAAATCGAGGATTTCCGGGAATTGCTGTTGCAGGAGCGGAATGAAGACCTCGTTCAGCGCCTCGCCCAGAATGGCCGGCTCGTCCGGCGGCCGGCCGGTATAGGTGGTCAGATAGATCGGGTCCTTGCGCATGGTGATGGCGCTGACCTTGAAGACCGGGAAATGCTCCACCGAATTGTAATAGCCGGTGTGATCGCCATAAGGGCCTTCCGGGCCATACTCGTCGAGCATGACATGGCCTTCCAGCACGATCTCAGCTTCGGCAGGGACTTTCAGCGGCACCGTCTTGCAATCAACCAGCTCGGCCTTCTTGCCGCGAAGAATGCCCGCGAACTGGTATTCCGAGAGCGTATCCGGGACCGGCGTGACGGCTGCCAGAATGGTGCCCGGGTCGGCGCCCAGCACGACGGCCGCCGGTAGCGGGTCGGGTTTCTTGTCCTTCCAGCGCTGATAATGCTGGGCGCCGCCGCGATGTTTCAGCCAACGCATCAGCGTCTTGTCCTTGCCCAGCTTCTGCATGCGATAAATGCCCAGATTGAAGTCGTCCTGCCGGTCACCCTTCACATTGGGACCCTGGGTGACAACCAGAGGCCAGGTGATCAGCGGTGCCGGTTCGCCGGGCCAGCAGGTCTGGATGGGCAGGCGGTCGAGATCAATCTCATCGCCGGTCAACACCACGTCCTGGCAGGGCGCCCTGGAGACGTTCTTCGGGCGCATGGACATGACCGTCTTGGCCAGCGGCAGCATCTCCATCGCGTCCTTCACACCGCGCGGCGGTTCCGGTTGTCGCAGGAAGGCCAACAGCTCGCCGACTTCGCGCAATTCCTCGCCGGTGGTTCGGCTTTCACCGCCCAGGGTGACGGCCTGGGCGACACGTTTTACCGTGCCGAACAGGTTGACGAGACAGGGCATCTCGCTCTTCTCGCCCTTCTCGTTGATGACGTTTTCGAAGAGCAGGGCCGGGCCACCTGCATGCAGGGTCCGCTTGTGGATCTCGGTCATCTCCTTGTCGGTGGAGACCGGGTGGGAGATGCGCACCAGATCGCCTTCGGCTTCCAGCATGTCGATGAATTCGCGCAGGGATTTATACGCCATGGGGGCTCCACTCTGGTCTGGTTGGAAACTAGGCTGATCGCAGTGGCGCGCCAAGCCCGGTGCGGCAAGGTGTGGCAGTCCGAGCTGTCGAGCTTTTAAGCCCGGCAGGCCCGCTGCCGCGCTATAATCGTGCCGGATTCGGGCCCGGCATCACGCCGGTTCTCGCTGGGGGCGGCAAGGGAGTGGGTGCCATGAACCTGTTCGAGCGTCTCAGCTGGAAATACCTCGATGACTGGCTCTGCGAGCTGTTCCGCAAAGTGCGGTTCTAGAGCGTTCACGGTCTCATATCATATGAGCAGCTCTGCCCTGGACGAAACGCCCCGGCGGATGTCCTGCGGCCGCTGGGATCGGCACCTGTCGAGATCAATTTGAGACAAATTTTCCAGACAATTAAGGCAAAATCATCGCGAATTGTTGAGGCGTTGTTCAAACCTGGCGCCTAGGTATGCGCTCATCAATGAGAACACTCGATCAGGAAGCGGGACGGCAGCATGATTTACCGCGCAGTGATGATGTCACGCGCCAAGGTCGCCTTGGGGTTCAGGGGTCTGAATGGCGAGCTCGGACGCATCATTTCTTGCAGCATGATGTCATGCGTAGATCAGCAGCTCACGGGCGCGCTGATCTGGGACTCCGGTTATTTCATGCAGGTTCTTGAAGGCGATCCGGATCGTCTTCGAGACTTCATGAAAAAGGTGGCGCGTGACGGTCGCCACCAGGACTGCCGTCAGCTGGAATTCGTGCAGGCCATGCGGCGCGAGTTCCAGACGTGGAGCGTGGGAGCTTCACGAACCGGGTCCAAGCCCGCTGCCGTGATCAAGAAAGCCCAGACCATCGTCCCGACTGCAGATGAGGTGCGGACCCATGTCCGTCACCTCATCTCTCTCGGAGTGGTTGCCGAGACACCGCCGCTGGTCACAGCGGCGGCGTGATTACTCGGTTGGCGCTGGTTCTGCGGAACGCAGGGCCGCGGCGATGCTGCGTGCCAGATCATAGGATCCCGAGCTGACATAGTTGGTTGCGCCGAAACGCACCACGACCAGCTCTTCTTCCGGCATGATAAAGGCAAGCTGGGACTGGAAGCCGTGCATGGAATAGGTGCCGCTGGGCAGGTTGTTGCTGGCCGGCGGATTCCAGAAGCCCAGGCCATAGGGATCGGCTGAGCCCGGCGTGGCATCTGTCGCCAGATCCGGCCAGTTCGCCGGAATCACGCGCTCGCCATCAACCAGTCCGCCATCCAGATAAAGCTGGGCCAGGCGGGCCCAGTCATGCGCTGTGGCATACATGTAGGACGAACCGACCAGTGTGCCGGACGCGTCCGGTTCCATGACGGCGGAATGGATACCCAGGGGTTCAAACAGGCGATCACGCAGGGCCATGACCTGGTCCTCCAGCGTTTCGCCCATCTGGTCTTGCAGGGCGCGCATCGCCAGGACGGTATTGCCGCTCATATACTCCCAGTGTTCGCCGGGCGCATGCAGGCGGTCACGCGTGGCCGCGAAACCCACCATGTCGCGCTGCGTGAACAGCATCTGGGAGGTTGGGTCGGTGCCGTCATTGCCTTCTCTCAGGGCGAGGCCCGCATTCATGCGCAACAAGTGTTCCAGGGTGATGTCCTGACGGTCGTCGAGGCCGTCAAAGCTGGCCGAGACATGATCCAGAGAGATGTCACCATCTTCGACCAGAACACCGGCCAAGGTGGCGGTCACGCTTTTGGTCATCGACCACCCCAGGAAACGTGTGGTCCGGTCTGCCTGCGGCGCATAACGCTCAGCGACCAGACGGCCCTGGTGCAGTACCGCAACACCCAGCGTGTGGCGCATTGCCTGTTCGCTGTCGGCAAAAGCCGCGTCCAGCGCGGCATTGACCGCATCAACGTCGAAATTCGCGTCCCGATGCACTGTGTCCAGTTCCAGGGGGGCAAAGTCCTGTTCGAACGGTACAGCCAGGTCATGATCGAACTGCCGCCCGCCGCGGTCCAGCGTACAGCCCAGGCCCTCGCGATAGATGGCGTGCTGACGCCAGAACAGGCCGAACACGCTGGCTTTGACACTTTGTCGCTCGTGGTTGACCGACACGCTGAGTAGTCCGGCCGCATCGCCAAGCAACGGATCGATATAGGCCTCGCGTGAGAAGTCCTCTTCGAGCCGCGAGACAAACACCATCGAGCACAATTGTTTCGCGGTGATACCGGTGCCCGAGGGCAAATAAATTCGGCCGATCGAGGACAGGTTCAAATAGGCGATGGCGCCCAGAAACACGGCGGCGATGACGCCGCCTGCGATACGCAGGATCATGATTTTCCCCTCATCAGCCGAACCGCGAGAAGTCGGGCAGTCGCCGTTCCATGAACGCTGCAGCGGCCTCCGCGAATTCCTCAGAGCGCAGGAGCTCGGCGAACAGGCCGCCCTCGCGGGAAATGCGATCAGACAGGTCTTCCGGCGGCGTGCGCATCAGGGCCTTGGCGGCCCGCATGGAGCCGGGCGCCTTGGCAGCCATGACGCTGGCAGCGAAATGCGCGGCACCCGCGAGATCGTCGGCGCTGTGAACACCGGTGACCAGGCCGGCCTGAAGTGCGCGACTGGCGTCCCAGCTACTGCCCAGCATCAACAGGTCGGCGGCGACCGCGTGACCGAACATTTGCGGCATGACTTGGCTGGATCCGAATTCCGGCGCCAGCGCAAGATCGACAAATGGAGTTTTGAAGCTGGCGCGATCAGAACAATAGACGATGTCGCAATGCATCAGCATGGTCACACCGATGCCGATGGCCAGTCCGTCCACAGCGGCCACGACCGGCTTTTTGACGTCCAGCAGGGCGCGCATGAACCGCTCGACCGGAGGCATGTCACCGCCGCCGACATGCGGTGGGCGTTCCATGAAATCACCGATGTCATTGCCAGCGGTAAAGACACCGTCCGTGCCTGTGATGATGAAGACCTTGATGGACTGTTCGGTGTCGCCGTTTTCCAGCGCTTCGGCGGCTGCGGCGTACATCTCGCGCGTCAGCGCGTTTTTCTTGTCCGGGCGATTAAACCGGATTGTGCGGATCCCCTCCGCATCATCGACCAAAACCAGTGAGCTCACTTGGGCCCTCCCTTATGTTTATGGAAGGCAAACTAGAGCGTTCAGGCGCTGACTGCCAGACTTGTCAGAACCCGGTGCAGCATGTCGCTGTCATCATCGCCCAGCTGGGTCTCCAGCTCCTGGTTCATCTCCTTGAAAACATGGTCGGCCGCATCGCCCATCGCACGACCTTTCTCGGTCAGTGAGACAATGGCGGATCGCTTGTCATCTGCTGATGCGGTTTTGGTGACGAGGTTGAGCGCAGCCATGCGATTGATCAGGCCGGTCACGGCGGGCGGGTTCAGGGACAGCATCTCGCCGATCTCGCCCATGCGGCGTTCGCCGCGGCGGGCCAGAAGGAAGAGAACTGCCGCCTGGGCGGACGTTACCCCGGCCTCGGCCTTGAGACGGGCATCGGCTTCGCGGTTGAGCTTTCGCGCCGCGATTTCGAGCAACAAAAACAGCCGGCGATCTACCGCACGTACGCGGGCCATGATGTGTCTCCACTGGTAGAGGCGCAGCGAGCTCGCGCCGGAAGCGAATTTACTGGCGGGACATTGCCCTAAACCGCTGCGCCTGTAAACAAATCGGGCTTAGTCGTTGGCGAGGATTCCGGGCATGTCGACGATCTCGACGCCCATCATTTCATCCAGATAGGCATCCAGGTAAATCTTGTGTGATGCGCCAACGATAACCAGTACGCGCGCGCCGGGGTCACGGGCGGCCCACTGGCGTATATTGGCCGCCATTCGCAGGTTGCGAACTTCCCACAAGGCATTGCGAGCGCGACCGCTGCCCGAAGGCATGTCAGCCCGCACCATATTCGTCCACTGGAGTTGGGCATCCGCGATCTGATAGGCTTCGGTGTTGAGATAACGCAGCGTCGCATCGAGCTCGTCGGCATTGCTGATGGAGGCGGCCAGTCCCATGATCTCCGCAGCCTCGGGACTTGCCATCACGTCTGTCCAGACCTGGGAGTTCTGGATGTCTGCGCCGACCTGGTCGGCAATCAGGACATAGTCATTCTTGTCCATGTTGTCGTCGAACGGATAGAGCCGCTGATGCCCCAGCCGTGCGGCAAGCCGTGCGGCCAGGGAGATGGTCTCGCCATTGCTGGAAGCATAGGCGTTCAACCAATCCGCCAATTGTTCGGTGACCAGCTCATCGCCGATGCGTTCGGCGTTCTCAAGGTGGAGCCAGTGCAAAGCAGCCGTGTCCGGTTCAAACGCGGCCAGGGCCAGCAATGAAAGGCGTCGTCGGGCGGCTGCGGTATCAGCGCTGTCGCCGGTTTCGACGGCGTTGCGGAACTCGCGCGCAGCCTCCTGACGGGAGAGGCCGAGGGCAGTCTGGGCCCATTGTCCCGGTTCGAAATAGTTACGTGTGAAGAAGGGAAGAATGCCCGGAAATTCGTCTTCGCGCTCCAGAATGTGGGCGATCTGCTCGCCGGACATCCGCTCGATCATGATGTGGGTCGGCGCGTATTCCTCGAGTTCTTCCAGAATTGGATCGATCCATTCTGGCTCGAACTCGGCGAGCTGGGAGCCGAGATGCATGGTGCCAAACACGGCGATCTGGGTGCGTTCGCCAAAAACGCCGGCTTCAAGCTCGGCAGGTGCAGGCTGGGTGGATTGAGCCAGGCTTGATGTCGCTGCCATCATCGCGAGGCTGCAGGCCGCCAGTACAGTCTTCATGGGTATCCCCTCCCATTTAGAGTAAAACAGTGATGTTCTTACCGGGGATGCATCAGGGAACATGCCCGGATGCATGGCATTCAGTTACAATGCTGAAAGGACCAGACCTTGGCGTAGCGAACCTCGCGGTCCTCGAGGTCGCGGGTGACCGGAACGGTATACTCTGCCAGCCGGTCGAGTTTCTCGCGCGGCAGGAAAGATCGTCCCGGGTCTCCGATCAGGACCCGTATGCCGCGGCGGGCGCTTTCCTCGAGCCAGCCGCCGATATGACGGGCGCCTTTATCCTCGTAGAAGACATCACCCGCGATTATCACGTCCCAGGCGTCGAACCGCCCGACTACATCACCGAGTTCGGTGTCCAGCTCAACCGCATTGAGGGCGGCATTGGCCCGGCAGGCCTCGATCGCAAAGGCGTCGAGCTCGCTTGCGATCACCTGTTCCGCACCGGACATTTTCGCGGCAATGCCGGAGACAGCGCCACCGGCAGCAAAATCAAGCACACGCTTGCCGCGGACAATCTCCGGATTGTCCAGGCAATAGCGCGCCAGGGCCTGACCGCCCGCCCAGGCAAAGGCCCAGAAGGGTGGCGGCAGGCCCATCTCGCCCAGCGCTTCCTCGGTCTGTTCCCAGATGTCCACGGTCTCGGTGGCCAGGTGCAGCTTGATTTCCGGCACCAGTGGCGGTGTCAGCACGTCAGTGTGTTCACGGATAAAGGCCTGGGGGTTGTCGAGCGATAGCGGCTTCACGGGCGTTCCTGCGGTTTGTCCCTCCGACATACCGTATGGCCGGTGCGGCGCAAGTTCAGCCGGCACAAGACAAAACGGCCGGGCGCTGGACCCGGCCGTCTCGTTTCGCATCAGGGATGCGGCTTACTCTTCAGCGTCTGCCGGGGCCGGCAGGATGAAGCGTGCATTGGCCAGTTCCGGCAGGGCACGCACCTGTTCCTCGATAACCGCGACATCACCGACGACGACCAGAACGACATTGTCCAGGTCGAGATAGGTCGAGGCCACACGGGAAATGTCGTCATTGGTGACGGCATTGAGGCTCGGCACATAGCTCTCCAGATAATCATCCGGAAGATCATATAGATCGCGGAAGTTCAGCTGGCCGATAATGCCGCCCGTCGAGGCGTTCTGCAGGATGAAAATGCCGGACATCCAGGTGCGAATGCCATCGGCTTCGACTGCGTCAGGCGCGTTCTCGGACAGGCGGGTGATCTCGCCAAACGTCTCCATCAAGGCAGCGCCCGTGACTTCGGTGTTCACATCGGCGTTGAAGGTCCAGTAACCGCCACCCATGCCCCAGGTGACCCCACTGCCCGGGGAGTAGGTGTAACCCTTGTCCTCGCGCAGATTGCGCGTCAGGCGGGAGGTGAAGCTGCCGCCCAGGAGGGCGTTCATGACGGCCAGGTCTGGCGCATCCGGATGATCGATACCAACAGCCGGAAAACCTACGCGCAGGGTCGATTGCGGAGCGCCTGGGCGGTCGATGAACTGGACGACCGGACCACCGCTCGGAGCGGCCGGGATCAACTCGTCCGCTTCGCCAGCCGTCCAGCTCGAGAAGGCGTCGCGGATGGCAGTTTCCATGGCGGCTTCATCGAAACGACCGGCAACATAGATACGCGTCCGGCCTGCGCCGTAATTGGTGTCATAGAAGGCCTGGACATCGCCCAGCTCGTAAGCGCGGACCTGGTCCTCGGTCGGCAGGGAGTTGCCATAGGGATGGTCGCCGCCGAACAGCAGGCGGCCATAGGCTTCCGTCGCAATCGGACCCGGCTGGGCCCGCGAGACAGAGACGTCTCGCACCAGATTCTGGCGCACCCGATCAAACTCGCTTTCAGCAAAGTCCGGACGCATGACGACATCGGCGATGATACCCATGGCATCGGTGGCGTACTGGGACAGGACATTCACGCCGATATTGGTGGAGTGCCAGCCAACACCGACACCCAGCTCGCCACCCATGGAGGCGATCGCCGTAGCGATGTCCTCGGCCGAACGGCCATTGGCACCCTCTTCCATCATGCTGGCGGTCAGGTCAGCAATATAGGTGTCGCTGCCGTCATCGATATTGCCGGCACGAACGCGCAGGGAAATCTGTGTGGTCGGGGCCAGGCCGTACTGGATGAAGGTAACCTCCAGGCCGTTGTCCAGCGTAAAGCTGCGATTATCCGGCACGTTGAAGGCGACCGGCTCACCGAGAGCCGGTTGTTCGTTGATCTGCGCGATCGCCGGTGCGGCGATCAGGCTGGCGGCCGCGAGGGCGGCACTGAACAGTTTGACTGTCATGGCTTTATCTCCCCGGGCCTACTGGCTGTCATCGCCGGCAAGGCGAACTTCCAGCACGGTGCGGTTGGTGGGACGCAGATATTCCTGCGCAGTGCTCATCACCAGTTCCGGAGTGACCTGTTCAAAGCCCTCCGTAATCCGGTTGATACGGCTCGGATCATCATCAAACATCGCAAAGGACGCCAACAAATCAACGAGGCCGAAACGTGTGGAGGTGTCCACGGTGCCGTAGAATTCGGATAGCAGTTTGGTGCGTGCGCGCTCCAGTTCTGCCTCGGTCACCGGCGTGGTGCGGATGCCCTCAACCGTCGTGTCCATCGTGCCCATGACTTCCGAAACTGTGAATTCGCTGTCGTGGATCAGGCCCACCGTCCACAGCATTGGGCCGGAATAATTGAAGGCGTTTCCGAGCAGGTTGATACCGCCAAAGACGCCGGACGCGTAACCTTCTTCGGAAACGAGCGATTGCGTCAGCCGGCTGTCATCACCCTGGACCAGCAGCTGGTCGATCAGGATCATGGCGTAATATTCCGGCGTGCCGCGCTCGGGCATGTGATAGCCCACCGCCAGAGCGGGCTGGTTGGCCAGCTCGTCCTCGATGAAATCGAACTTTTCTTCTTCCTGGCGTGGTTCGGAAGTATCGATTTCCGGCAACGGATCGCCAGCGTCGATATAGGCAAAATACTGCTCGATCCAGCCCAGCGTCTCGTCCTTGTCGATATCGCCAGCGACGACGATGACGGCGTTGTTCGGCGCGTAGAACTGGTCGAAGAAAGCCTGGGCATCTTCCAGGGATGCCGCGTCGAGATCGGTCAGATCGCCGTAGAAATTGTGCGCATTGTGCCAGTTTTCATTGGCGACCATCGGCAGGTCGATCCAGATCCAGCCGCCATAGGGCTGGTTGATGACATTGACGAAGACCTCGTTGCGAACGACTTCGCGCTGATTGTCCAGCTGGCTCTCATCCAGGTTCGGCTGACCCATGCGGTCGGCCTCGGCCCAGATGATCGCTTCCAGCGCGTTGGACGGGACGACCTCGAAATAGTTGGTGAAGTCATAACGCGTGGAACCATTGTTCACGCCGCCTGATCCATAGATCAGCGTGTCGAAGGCACCGTGCGGAAGATTGCGCGAGCCCTGGAACATCAGGTGTTCAAACAGGTGCGCGAACCCTGTACGACCGCGCGGTTCGTTGCGGAAGCCGACGCCGTAATAGACGGCGACCGTCGCGGTTGGCACGGTATGGTCCTCGGACAGGACCACGCGCAGGCCGTTGTCGAGCGTATGATAGCTGACATCGACGGTGAAATTGGTGGAGACAGTGGCTGATGTCGCACTGTCAGTGGAGGCGCCTTGCTCGCCGCTATCCGTAGCGGGTTGGCAGGCTGCCAACGCCAAGGCTCCAAGGCCCAGCGCCAAACTCTGTTTGATCGTCATGCTCTCCCCATATCGCTCAAACCAGGACGGGGCACATGTGAGCCCAGCTGGATGGCGGGGTCAAACGATCAATGGCTTTGTGGCATTACAGGATTGTAACGAGCGCGAAGGTCACGCACAGCAGGAGACCCGTTTCCCGGTTGGACTTGAAGACTTTGAGGCAGCTGATCCCGTCTTCCACATCCATCAGGCGGATCTGGTTGAACAAGTGCGCCGCGTAAAGCGCGAAGGGAATTGCGGCAAAGGGCGAGGCATTGACCAGGTAGAGTGCCACGCCTGCCAGTCCGGCCGTCAGCCCGTAAAACGCCCCCACCCAGATCGGAGAATGATGTCCGAACAGGCGGGCCGTCGAGCGGACACCGACCAGGGCATCATCCTCGCTGTCCTGGTGCGCATAGATGGTGTCATAACCCAGCGTCCAGAAAATGCAGGACACATAAAGCGCCAGCACGGCAAAATCGAACTGGCCGCTTGCGGCGACATAGGCGACGGGCACCCCCCAGTTGAAAGTCAGGCCCAGCCAGGCCTGCGGCCACCAGGTGATGCGCTTCATGAAGGGGTAGGCCGCAACCAGCAACAGGGAGGCCAGTCCGGTGAGGATTGCGATCAGCGGCAATTGTACCAGCACACCGAGCCCGACCAGGCCCTGGGCGCCGAGAAAGGCCCAGGCCTGCTTCAGCGAAATGGTTCCCGCTGCCAGTGGGCGATCCGCCGTGCGGGCGACCTGGGCGTCGAGATCCCGATCGATGATGTCGTTATAGGTGCAGCCGGCCCCGCGCATGGCGATGGCGCCAATCGCGAACAGGATCGCGTAATAGAGATCGACCCAGCCGAGCCCGGTATTGGCGCGCGCCAGCAGCAGGCCCATCCAGCAGGGCAGGGCGAGCAGCCAGAAGCCGATCGGTCGGTCGTAACGCGCCAGGCGCAGATAGGGGCGGAGGGCGGTCGGTGCGCGATCCACCCAGGTCTGGGAAATACTGTCCGCGACTCGCCGGTCGAAATTCAATTGCATGGCGATGGTTTCGCAAAGCTGGGCGGCGAGATCAAGGCAGGTTGACGGATACGGGCAGCACGAGGCAAAGCGAAGACATGAGCAATGATCCACGCCTCTTTATCGATGCACCCTTGGGCGAGGGGCAGGCTGTGCCACTCTCGCGGGAGGACAGCCACTATCTGATCAATGTCATGCGCCGGGACGAGGGTGACCCCGTTCGTCTGTTCAACGGCCGCGATGGCGAATGGCAGGCCTCGGTCGCCAAGGCGCACAAGAAAAACGCCGTGCTGGCCTGTGAGGCAAAGAACCGCGATCAGGCCAACGTGCCGGATCTCTGGCTGCTCTTCGCCCCGGTCAAGCGCCAGAAAAACGAGCTGATCGTGGAAAAGGCGACCGAGCTGGGCGTGGCAGACATCCGTCCGGTGATCACGACACGCACCCAGTCCGAACGTTTGCGCCTCGACCGTTTCGAGACCATCGCCAAGGAGGCTGCAGAGCAGACCGAGCGTCTTGACCTGCCGCAGATCCACGAGGCGGTGAAGCTCGAGCCGTTGCTTGATGACTGGGATGAGAGCCGGGTGATCATTTATTGCGACGAAGCGGGTGATGACGGCGCCCGCCCGTGGGGCGGTGATACCGGCCGGGCCAGCAAGGCGCTGGGGCCATTGACTGAACTCAGAGGGAAACCCGCTGCGCTGTTGATCGGTCCGGAGGGCGGTTTCTCACCCGAAGAACGCGACCGTCTGCGCAGTCTGGATTTTGTCCACGCCGTCAGCCTGGGCCCCCGCATCCTGCGCGCCGAGACGGCGGTGATCTCGGCGCTGACGCTGTGGCAGAGCGTTTGTGGGGATTGGGCGTAGGGTTTGCTTGCCCTCCGGGCTGCATTCTACCCCCTCGCTCCGCGAATTCCTTTCCATCAATGGAAAGCAGGGAATTTCATCCAGGGAAGAGAGTCTCGAGACCCTCACTTCACCGTGAATCTCAGCTACTGCCCCTTGTTTCACCCGGAACACCCACATATCTGTTGCGGACATTGATTTAGGCGGGGGCGCTTCCATGAGCGGCACTTATAATCCCGGTGGCGAAGGCGCTCCGATTGAATCCATCGACCAGCTGGGTGAATACCTCGCGGCAGGCTGCAAGCCGGCGGAGAATTTCCGCATTGGTACCGAACACGAGAAATTCGGGTTCGCGCTGGAGACCCATGACCCGCTTCCCTATGACACGGAAGGGCCCTCGGTGCTTAAAATGCTTGAGGGTCTCAAGCGTTTCGACTGGGAACCGGTGGAAGAGGGCGGGTATCTGATTGCGCTCAAGCGCAATGGTGCCTCGATCACGCTGGAGCCGGGTGGCCAGTTTGAACTGTCCGGTGCCCCTCTGGAAAATGTCCACCAGACCTGCGCCGAAGTGAACCGTCACCTCAAGGAAGTCCGTGAAGTCGCCGACGAGATCGGTGCCGGTTTCCTGGGGTTGGGCTTTTCGCCGAAATGGTCGCTGGAAGACACGCCGATGATGCCCAAGGCCCGTTATGGCCTGATGAAGGCCTACATGCCCAAGGTCGGCACGCTGGGCCATCAGATGATGTTCCGCTCCTGTACGGTCCAGACCAATCTGGATTTCTCCAGCGAGGCGGACATGGTCAAGAAATTCCGTGTCTCGCTGGCCCTGCAACCGGTCGCGACGGCGCTGTTCGCAAATTCGCCCTTTGGCGATGGCGGTCTGAACGGTTTCCAGTCCTATCGTTCGCATGTGTGGACCGACACCGACAATAACCGCACCGGCATGCTGCCCTTCGTCTTTGAAGACGGGATGAGTTTCCAGCGATATGCGGATTATGCCCTTGATGTTCCTATGTATTTCGTCAAGCGCAACGGCGAATACCTCGACGCCACCGGGCAAAGTTTCCGCGATTTCCTGGACGGCCGGCTGCCGATCTTGCCGGGCGAAAAACCGGTGATGAGCGATTGGGAAGATCATCTTTCGACCCTGTTCCCGGAAGTGCGCCTGAAGACTTTCCTGGAAATGCGCGGCGCCGATAGCGGCGCGTGGGACAGCCTGTGTGCGCTGCCGGCGTTCTGGGTTGGCCTCCTCTATGATGACACCGCCCTCGATGCGGCCTGGGATCTGGTCAAGGACTGGAGCGCCGATGAGCGCGAAGGCCTTCGCCTCGCGGCCGGGCGTCACGGCCTGCGCGCCGGGTGGCGCGAGCACTCGATGACCGAGTTGGCCAGGGAAGTCCTGGCGATTTCCCGCGAGGGTCTCAACCAGCGACGGAAGTTGAATGGTTATGGCGAAAATGAAGGCCATTTCCTTGACGAGCTGGACGAGATTGTCGCCAGCGAGCGCACCCGCGCAGATGCGCTGATCGCGCGTTTCAATGGCGAATGGGGTGGCTCGATCGAACCGGTCTTCACCGAGGCTGCCTATTAGGTGTCAGCGCTAACACGCCAAATTGTGAGGCGGGGCATCAGTTCCAGCCGTTACAAAAGCTTGTCGCTCGCGCTTTCACATGGTCAATTGACGCCCGAGTAACGCCTCGCGGGGAGCGGGGACGGGGAGATTACATTGACCGATACGACTGAAGCGGCGACGCTCGCAAAGCGAGATACGTCCTTTTTCGGCCATCCGCGCGGATTGGCCATCCTGTTTCTGACCGAAATGTGGGAGCGGTTTTCCTATTACGGAATGCGCGGCCTGCTGATCATCTATCTGACGCAGCATTTCCTGTTCTCGGATTCCCAGTCCACCTTGATCTACGGTGCCTACACGGCGCTGGTTTATGTCATGACCATTATCGGGGGCACGCTCGCTGACCGGTATCTGGGACAGCGCAAGGCGGTGACTTTCGGGGCGATCCTGCTGGTTGCCGGTCACGGGATGATGGCTTTCGAGGGCTCCGGCTCGCGCCAGATCTTCACTTTCGAAGGTGCGGAATATGAAATCACTCTGGATGGGCGCGGCAGTGGTGAAAGTGTCAATCAGCTGATCGTTTCCGATAGCGGACAGTCGGTTATGAGTTTCGCCGAAGGCGGTACCCGGATTGTCATTGAGAACCCCGAAGCGGTCGGCTTGCCGGGCACAATTCCGTTCTCGTCCGACATGACCCGCGTCGAACAGGAAGAGCTTTACGTCAATATCCTGTATCTGGCTCTGGCACTGATCATTGCCGGCGTCGGCTTCCTCAAGGCCAATATTTCCACCATTGTGGGAACGCTGTACGGGCTTGGCGATACCCGCCGTGATTCCGGTTTCACAATCTTCTATATGGGCATCAATATCGGTGCTTTCCTCGCCTCCGTCATTATCGGCTGGATCGGTATCGCCTATGGCTGGAAATACGGCTTCGGTCTTGCCGGTATCGGCATGGTTGCCGGTCTCCTGACCTTCCTGTCCTTCCAGGGCTGGTTGGAAGGACGCGCCGAGCCGCCGAACCCGGAGAAGCTCAAGGAAAAGGTCTTCGGGCCAGTGAATGTCGAGTGGGCCTGTTATCTTGCTGGCCTCGGCATCATCGCCGTCGCCATGATTGCTGTGATGAACCCGGAATACATGGGAGGTGTACTCGCACCGATCGGTATAGCCATGTTCATCTTCCTGATCGGCTATGCGGTGTTCAAGACCAAGGGTGATGAGCGCGGCAAGATGCTGGCCGCGATTTATTTTGTCCTGGCACAAATCCCGTTCTGGGCCCTCTTCGAGCAGGCAGGGTCCTCGCTCAACCTGTTCACCGACCGCCTGGTAGATCGCTCGATGTTCGGCTGGGAAGTTCCCGCTCCGATCTTCCAGAGTTTGAATGCGGGTTTCATCTTTATCTTCGCACCAATCATAGCGTGGATGTGGATCGCCTTGGCCAAGAAGGGACGTAACCCGTCTACACCGGTGAAGTTCGCCCTTGGCGTCTTCATGGCCGGCCTGGGTTTCTATGCACTGGTTGCCGGCATGGGCCTGTCTGGTGAATCGGGAATGACGGCCGTCTATTTCGTCTTCCTCATTTATTGGATTCACACCATGGGCGAGCTGCTGCTGTCGCCGGTCGGTCTGTCCGTTGTGACCAAGCTGGCGCCTGCCCGTGTGGTCGGCATGACCATGGGCGCCTGGTTCCTTTATTCCGGTCTGTCCAACTTCCTGGCGGGCGTTATCGCGTCCTCCACGGGTGCCGAGACGATTGGCGGCCAGCTTACGGATGTGGCTGCGGCCAAGGCGACCTATACCAGCGTCTATTCCCAGGTGGGCATGATCGCGATGGCCATTGCGGTTGGCATGTTGCTGATTTCGCCGATCATCAAGAAACTGATGGGTGATGCAGAAAAGCCGGTGGCTTCGACCCTCGCACAGGAAGAGGCATCCGGCGCTGGACCGGATCGTCCGGCCAGCTAGACGTTTTCGACCTGCAAAAAGAAAGCCGCGGAGTTCGCTCCGCGGCTTTTTTCTTGGCTCAGGCGCGAGGCCTAGTGGCTCAGATCTTCCAGGTCTTCCAGCTGGATGCGCTCGTCATGGCGGCAGCGGTCTTCTTCGTCCGCGGGCTGGATGTCCCAGACGCCGGTGCGCTGATCAATGGTGACCTGCGCCTTCGAGAGAATATCCATGCCGATGACCAGGGCCGGCTCGTTCTCCCAGCCGAGCGCGTAGAAAATATCCAGATTGGCGCGCATGATGTATTGGCGACTGACACACAGATCGCCGATCTGGAACTGGCGGATCGGGAAGGCATTGGCATTATCGCCCATTCGCCCGTCGACACCGGAAAGTTCGTAGCTGAGCACATTGCGCGGTACGAAACGCGAGTGCAGGGCATTGTTTGCGATGGACACCGCTGAACCGCTGTCGATCACGACCCGGAAGATCCGCTCGCCCGTGCCCAGTCGGCCCGCACCGTACAGAAGGCCATTATCCGGATCGACAACGCCATCATTGAGAAAGGCATGGTCCGGTTCCAGGTGGATCTGACCGGCTGAGAAGTCGATCTGATAGCGCCGTTCTGCAAAGGCATCCATGCCCAGCAGGCCGGCAATCATGGTGTTGCGGGTGGGTGAGTCCGGGATAACAACGCTCTGCAATGTTTGCGGCTGCATGTAGGGCAGGCGAACGCCCGATAGTTGGAAACGTTCCGCTTCGAACAGGCGTGTCAGCGATTGCACGTCATTTGAATCAATCCAGCTCGATTGAAAGCCCATGTCTTCGGCGACGGCCTGGGCGATGGCGGTCCGGTTGGCTCCGGTGTCGATGGCGAAGGTGTGTACGCCATGATCGCCTATCTCCAGGTCCAGGATGACATGTCCCGAGACTGTCCGGTCCAGCTCGATGGTCTGGGCGAGCGCCGTGTCAGGGAGCCAGGCGAGCATGAGCGCCAGGGCGCAACTCAGTCGATCCGACGGCTTCATGTTTCCTCCCGCCCGTGTCAGGGCATGCTGGGTGTGAGCACTCCACTGAACTGGACCCGGTCGCGGCGGCAACTGGTCTCTTCCGAGGTCGGGCTGAGCTCGACAATTCCGCTGTCGCGGTCAACGATCAGGTTCAGGTTTTCCAGCGAGTCCATTCCAAGGATGATCGCAGGCCCTTCCAGCCAGCCAAGTGACCGGAAAATATCCAGATTGGCGAACAGGGCTGGGACAACGTCCAGACACGCCCCGCCGACCCGCAGATTGCGCAGGGTCACGGCACGGGTTCCAGTGGGGCGGGCATGTTCCACACCGCGGGTGTTGAAGGTGATGCGTGTGCCACGATCGGGAAGCAGATTGCTTTCCGGTTGATAGCCGACTTCCTCAGCCATCGGCAGGGCGATTGCCGTGTGGCTGGCGCCTGTGTCGAGCACAAAACTATAGGGTCCGTGGTCGCCGACATTGATGATTACGGTGGGGTGGCCCGCTGGTGTGGTGCCAAGGTCGAGATAGGTGGTATCGCCGTCCTGCCTTGCAGAGGCCGAGGAGCCAATTCCGGCGATCAGGCACAGAGCGGTGAGAGCGCAGGGAAGTGCGAAGGGCCGTGCTCTTCGTGTGCTCAATGAAACTCTCCTCTTGCCAGAGCCTGTACCGGTGCCGATTTGGGTGCCAGTCCGGGTGCCGGTATTGGCGCCGGTTTCAACGCTGTGTGATCTGTATTTCCCTACTCTCTGCAAGGATTTGTCAGTCTTCAAGACAGACTTGAACACATCGGCGTGAAAAGGGACGGGTTTCCCCGTCCCTGTGATGAAGCAATCGGTCAGAATGTACCGCGGGCTCGGATATAGAAGGTCTTGCCCATGGATTCATTCTGGTACTCGATACGGTCGATA
>CBFHQE010000059.1:0-16937 GCA_965657935.1 Maricaulis sp.
TGTATGAACAGCTCTTGGGTGCGCAGCCGCACGTTTATGTCGACGCCCGGGTGCTGACCCCGAACCAGGTCTCAGACCTCGTTGTGGAACTGGAAGGTATGCCGGGTGTTCACAGTGCTGACCCGGTGGTGCAGGGACAGGCCATGGCGGTTTCCGAACGTTATGAAACCGTGATCCAGGTTCTTGCTGTGGAACCGTCCGATCTCGCGCAGATGGAGGTGATCACCCAGGGGGAGGCGGTCGGCAGCCTGACCGGCATCACCGCCGGTTCTCTTGAGCGTTTCGGTAGCGGTCGGTTTGGGGGCAATGGCATTGTGCTGGGGCGTGGCGTGGCTCGCCAGCTCGGGGTCGGGGTCGATGACCGGGTCACCTTCATCACCACCGCCATGCGCAATACGCCGGCGGGCAGTATCCCGACCCAGAAAGCCTATTATGTTGACGCCATTATCTCGACGGGCGTCTCCACCATTGATGATGCGCTGGCCTTCATGCCGCTGGAACAGGGCAATCTGTTTTTCCAGAAAAACGGTGTGGTAGACCTGATCCAGGTCCGGCTTGATGATCCGATGTTGTCAGCGAGTTTTGTGGCCCCGATCCAGGAGCGCGCGGGTGTGAACTCCTCCGTCTTCGATTTTACCGGCCAGAACCCTGCCTTCTTCGATGCCCTGCAGATGGAACGATCGATGATGCGCTTGCTGCTTTCCGTCGTCATCGGCATTACGGCGATGAACATCATCGGTGGGCTGGTCATGCTGGTGAAGGTCAAGAGCGGCGATATCGCCATTCTCAGAACGGTTGGCGCGACGCGGGCCTCGATCATGCGGATCTTCCTGCTCGTCGGCGCGACGATCGGCATGCTCGGAACAGTGTGCGGGATCGTGCTGGGGGTTGTTCTCGTGCTCAATATCGGGCCGATCCAGGACGTGTTGAACGCCATTACGGGTGGCCCGGTGTTTGATCCATCGGTTTATTATCTCTACCGCATTCCAGCCGAGCTTGATGTCGGCGAGATCTTCTTTGTTTCGATTTTCGGACTGGTCATGTCGCTGCTTGTCACGGTGGTGCCGGCATGGCTCGCATCCCGCCTCGATCCTGTGGAGGCGCTGCGTTATGAGTGATGTTGTCCTTGAACTGCGCGATATCGAGCGGACCTATGTGACCGAAGCCGGCCCGCTCAACGTGCTGTGCGGTGCCAATTTGACCCTGCGTTCGGGCGAGATCGTCGGCCTGATCGGGCCGTCCGGCTCTGGAAAGTCTTCGCTGTTGCACGCCGCCGGGCTTTTGGAGCGCCCCGATTCCGGAGACGTCCTGATGGGGGGGCTGGCAACCCGTGAGTTGTCTGATCGCGGGCGCACTGCACTGCGGCGGTCGGAAGTGGGGTTTGTTTATCAATTCCACCACCTGCTTCCCGAATTTGATGCGTTGGAAAATGTCGTATTGCCCCAGCTTGTCGGCGGCAAGGGTGTGCGCGATGCCCGTGCCCATGCACAAAACCTCCTGTCCGGGCTTGGCCTGGGCGAGCGCCTGACTCACGCTCCATCGCAATTGTCGGGGGGCGAGCAACAGCGCGTGGCCATTGCACGGGCCCTGGCAAACGAACCGCGTGTATTGCTGGCGGACGAGCCGACGGGCAATCTTGATCCGGCCACATCGGAAAGCGTGTTTGTCGCGCTTCAGTCGGCCGTCAAGGAGCGGGGCGCCGCGGCGCTCATCGCGACGCACAACCATCAGCTGGCAGAACGCATGGACCGTGTCGTCACGCTGGAAAACGGTCGTCTGACTGAATTTCAAACCGCCTGAGCGCGGAACAAATATGGAACAAAATGTCGAATCAGGTATTGACGCCTTCCTGTTCCCGTGAAAAGAACAAAGCAGGAACACAATAACGGGAGGGCGATATGCGCCGCATGATTCAAGATATGTCCGCTGCTACTGCAATTCTTGGCTTTGCCTGGATGCTCACGATGTGGGGCTCTATTTTAGGCGCGTCCTGATCGCGCTATTCTGCCGGGATTCGCGCGTCGCCTGCCGGCGCTGGCCCCGGGCTTCCAGGAGATCACCATGGACACGAAGCTACCCTTTGTGCATCTGCGCGTCCGATCTCCTTATTCGCTCCTGGAAGGGGCTATCCGCATTCCCAAAATGGTCGATGCCTGCCAGGCCTATGGCATGCCGGCCATTGCGCTGACGGATACGAACAACCTGTTCGGCGCACTGGAGTTTTCCGAAGTGATGGCCGGGGCAGGGATCCAGCCCATTGTCGGCATCACCATGTCCGTACGGGTGTCCGACCCGCATCCGGGTGAACGGGCTGAGCCGGATGGCACGCTGGCGCTTTATGCCCAAAACGCCGAGGGTTATCTGAACCTTATGGCGCTCACCTCTGCGGCCTTTCTGGATGTGGATGGAGCCGAAGAGCCCCAGGTCGCTCTGGAAAATGTGCTCACGCACAGCGCCGGGTTGATCGCCCTGACCGGCGGGCCGGACGGAATTCTCAACCAGTATGTTGTGGCCGGTCGGCAGACCGAGGCCGCGGACGTCTTGTCGCGCTACCAGTCGGCCTTCGGCGATCGCCTCTACGTCGAATTGCAGCGCCACGGGCTGGCTGATGAATTGACCGCCGAGGATTGGCTGGTCGAGGAGGCCTATTCCCGTGACCTCCCGCTGGTCGCCACGAATGAGGCCTTCTTTCCGGACCAGGGTATGCACCGAGCGCATGACGCGCTTTTGTGCATCTCCGAAAGTACCTATGTCTCGGTCCAGGAACGGCGCAAGGTGACGGCAGACCACCATCTCGCAACGCCAGACGAGATGCGTGAGAGATTCAAGGACCTGCCCGAAGCGCTTGAGAACACGATCGAAGTCGCCAGTCGCTGTGCCTATCGGGTGCGCACGCATCCGCCCATCCTGCCCAGTTTTGAGACGGCGGAAGGTCGAGACGAATCTGAAGAACTTGTAGCGCGGGCCCATGAAGGCCTGACGGATCGCATCGCGGCAGGACAGGCGAATTCCCTGCCGGAAAGTGAATACCGTGACCGGCTCGATTTTGAGCTCAACATCATCAAGCAGATGGGTTTCCCGGGTTATTTTCTGATCGTTTCGGACTTTATCCAGTGGTCGAAGGAAAATGATATTCCGGTCGGGCCGGGGCGGGGTTCCGGTGCCGGTTCACTTGTCGCCTACGCGTTGACGATTACCGATCTGGACCCGCTGCGGTTCGGCCTTCTGTTCGAGCGTTTCCTCAACCCCGAACGTGTGTCCATGCCCGACTTCGACGTCGATTTCTGCCAGGAACGTCGCGGCGAGGTCATTCGTTATGTCCAGGATAAATATGGTCATGACCGTGTGGCCCAGATCATCACGTTTGGTACCTTGCAGGCGCGTGCCGTGGTGCGTGATGTCGGACGGGTGTTGCAATTGCCCTTTGGCCTGGTCGACAAGCTCGCCAAGCTGATCCCGGCCAACCCGGCCAATCCGGTTACCCTGGCCCAGGCACTGGATATCGAACCGCGTCTCAAGGAAATGCGGGCCGAGGACCAGGCTGTCGACAGCTTGCTGGAAGTAGCACTCAAGCTGGAGGGTTTCTTCCGGAACGCATCGACGCACGCTGCCGGGGTTGTCATCGGGGACCGCAAGCTTTCCGAACTGGTCCCGCTGTATCGCGACCCGCGATCGGATATTCCCGCTACCCAGTTCAACATGAAATGGGTCGAGCCCGCCGGCTTGGTGAAGTTTGACTTTCTGGGCCTTAAAACCCTGACCGTGATCGCCCGGGCGCTTGCCTATATCGCTTCAGCCGGCAAGGACGTGCCCGATATCGAGGCGATCAGCCTGGAAGATCGACCGACCTATGAACTCCTCGCATCCGGCAATGCGATCGGCGTGTTCCAGCTCGAGAGTTCGGGCATGCGCGACACGCTGAAAAAGATGAAGCCGGATGCGATCGAGGATTTGATCGCGTTGATCTCGCTCTATCGCCCCGGCCCGATGAAAAACATCGACGTTTATGTCGACCGGAAATTCGGGCGCGCCGAAGTGGATTGCCTGCATCCCGATCTGGAAGACGTGCTGTCGGAAACCTATGGCGTCATCATCTATCAGGAACAGGTCATGCAGATCGCCCAGATCCTGTCGGGGTATTCGCTGGGTGAAGCCGACCTTCTACGCCGCGCCATGGGCAAGAAGAAAAAGGAGGAAATGGACAAACAGAAGGTTCGTTTCCTGGATGGCGCCGAGGACAAGGGCGTCGATCGCGCCAAGTCCTCCTACATTTTCGAACTGGTCGCCGAATTTGCCGGTTACGGGTTCAACAAGTCCCACGCCGCCGCCTACGCCGTCATCGCCTATCGCACGGCTTTCCTGAAGGCGAACTATCCCGTCGAATTGATGGCGGCATTGATGTCGCTGGATGCGGCCAATACCGACAAGCTGGCCGCTTTCCACCAGGAAATTCGCCGCATGGGGATCACCGTTCGACCGCCGGACGTCAACGCATCAGACGCTGATTTCTCGGTCGAGGAAGGCTGTGTGCGGTTTGCGCTGGGTGCGATCCGCAATGTGGGCTTCGCCGCGATGGAACACATCGTTGCAGAACGACAGGCCAAGGGTCCGTTCAAGGATCTCTATGACTTTGCCGAGCGGGTCGATCCAAGGCAGGTCAACCGCCGGACATTTGAGAACCTGGCCAAGGCCGGGGCGTTTGACACTATTGATCCTGACCGGGCCCGGGTTATTGCGTCGGCGGAAATCTTGTTGTCGATGGCCCAGCTCGCGGCGCAACAGCGCGAAAGCGCCCAGGCCAGCCTGTTTGGCGGCGGGGGCGGCGAGGTGGAGCTGCAACGGCCGAACCTGCCGGAACCGGAACCCTTTACGGCGCAGCAAAGGCTGGATGAGGAGTTGTCCGCGATCGGGTTTTACCTCTCCGGGCACCCGCTTGATGATCTCACTGAACAGCTAGCAGGCCGGGGCGTGGTCATGTTTGCAGAAAGTACGGCGCGCGTGTTGGAGGGGGCGACGGCATTGCGTCTGAGCGGCGTGGTACGTCGGCGCCAGGAGCGTGTCTCCAACAAGTCCGGAGAGCGGTTTGCCTGGGTGACACTGTCAGATCCCACCGGTGAATTCGAAGTCTTTGTGGCCCCGGAACTTCTTCGCACCTCACGCGACCAGCTGGAAAGCGGCACGGCGGTGCTGGTCAATTGCCGGGTCGATAATCGCGACGAGCAGATCAGCTTCTTTGCCGACCGGCTGGAGGTGCTCGACACCCGTATGGCGGCACACAGTCTGAAAATCCGTCTCGACGACCCGTCTGCATTGACCGGCATCAAGGCGCGGTTGGAGCGCGCCAATTCCCGTTCCGATGCCCAGCTGGATGCGGCGATCGACCTTTATGTACCCCTGGGCGATGGCGGGGAAGCTGAGATCCGGCTGCCAGGCCGTCATTGTGCAGATGCCTCGGTTCAGGCGGCTCTGCGAGCGGTGAGGGGCGTGGCCAGCATCGATGCGGAGCTGGCGTGATCCGGCCTTGGTTTGTGTAGATTGAAGGCGCGCCGGAACCGGGCTTTCAGGGGTCGATAATGTTTTGTCGGGCTTTTGGGGCTGAACGTCCCCTTTGGACCCTGTAGTGGGCAAAACAAGTTCCCGGCCTTCCACTTACCCGTTTCGGCGGCTCCTGAAGCAGCCACGCCAAGCATGCGAAAATCACCTCTGCATAATTGATAGCACAAAAGCCGGATAAGCCTGCTTGCATTAACGAAAAGAGGTGCCTATAAGCCGCCTCATTACGCACACGGAGCTCCGGCGGGCGCGTTGTCTGCCGCTCCGGTGTCGTTTGCATGTGCAAGCGACTCCGCTCCGTGGAGGCCAACCGGAAAAGGATACATCGATGGCTCTCCCTGAATTCAGCATGCGCCAGCTGCTCGAAGCTGGTTGTCACTTCGGCCACCAGACCCACCGCTGGAACCCGAAGATGAAGGACTACATCTTCGGCGATCGCGCCAATATTCACATTCTTGACCTGTCCCAGACTGTGCCGCTTTTGCACCAGGCCCTGGTCAAGGTTCGCGAGACCGCTTCCAAGGGCGGCCGTATTCTCTTTGTTGGCACCAAGCGCCAGGCGTCCGATCCGGTTGCCGCGGCTGCTTCACGCTGTGCTCAATACTATATGAACCAGCGTTGGCTCGGCGGAACGCTGACCAACTGGACCACGATCTCCAAGTCCATCGCCCGCCTGCGTGAGCTGGAGAGCATGTTTGACAGCGAAGCTGGTGTTGATGGCCTGACCAAGAAAGAACAGCTGATGCTCACCCGTGAGCGTGAAAAGCTGGAACGTTCGCTGGGCGGTATCAAGGACATGGGCGGCACGCCGGACCTGATGTTCGTGATCGACACCAACAAGGAAGCGATCGCAATCCAGGAAGCCAAGAAGCTGGGCATTCCGGTTGTTGCCATTGTCGACACCAATTGTGACCCGGATCCGATCGATATGCCGATCCCGGGCAATGATGACGCGTCGCGTGCTATTTCGCTCTATTGCGACCTGATCGCTGACGCCGTCCTGGATGGCATGGCTGACAGCCAGATGGCCATGGGCGTTGATCTGGGTGAAGCGGAAGCTCCGGTGGAAGCCATGCTGGCGGCTGAAGAGGCTCCGGTTGAAGAGGCTCCGGCCGAAGAGGCGCCTGCCGCAGAAGCACCGGCTGCTGAAGCGCCGGCTGAAGATGCTGCTGCTGCAGAAACCACTGAAGACGCTGCTGCCACAGAAGCGTCGTCCGAATCTGACAAGACCGAAGCATAAGCTTCTTTAGGTACTCTATTTATTCCAGGAGAAACCGATGGCCGCGATTACTGCTGCTCTCGTGAAGGAACTTCGCGAAAAAACCGGCGTTGGCATGATGGACTGCAAAAAGGCGCTCAAGGAAACAGATGGCGATTTTGAAGCCGCTGTTGACTGGCTGCGCAAAAAAGGTCTGTCCAAGGCTGCCAAGAAAGCTGACCGTGTTGCTGCGGAAGGTCTGGTTGCCGTTGCGACTGACGGCGCCAATGGCGCTGTTGTTGAGGTCAACTCTGAGACCGATTTTGTCGCTCGCAACGAGAAATTCCAGGCCGCTGTTGCCGAGATTGCCAAGCTGGCGCTCACAACGGAAGGCACGGTCGAAGCACTCAATGCTGCAACCCTGCCGTCTGGAGATACGGTTGAATCAACCCTGACAAACCTGATCGCCACGATCGGTGAGAACATGTCTCTGCGCCGCGTCTTCAAGCTGGACGCCGGAACGGGCGCTGTCTCGTCCTATGTCCACAATGCTGCTGCCGATGGCATGGGCGCCCTGGGCGTTATCGTCGCGCTCAAGTCTGAAGGTGATGCCGGCAAGCTGGCTGAGCTGGGCCGCAAGATCGCCATGCACGTCGCGGCCGGTTCCCCGGCCGTCGCGGTGGCCGTTGATACCGATGGTGTCGACAGCGCGATTGCTGACAAGGAACGCGAAGTTTTTGCGGACCAGGCGCGTCAGTCCGGCAAGCCGGAACAGATCGTGGAAAAAATGGTCGAAGGTCGCATGCGCAAATTCTATGAGGAAGTTGTGCTGCTCAAGCAGACTTTTGTCATGGATCCCGACAACACAATCGAGCAGGTCCTGGCCAACGCGTCCAAGGAGTTGGGCACGCCGGTTGAGATCGTTGGCTTCCAGCGCGTCGCCCTCGGCGAAGGTGTTGAGAAGAAAGAAGAAGACTTTGCCGCTGAAGTTGCTGCTGCAACTGGCCAAGCTTAAGTCAAAAACAGCTAGCGCCGGAGCTTTTCAGCTCCGGCGCTTTCTGTATGCTGCCAGACCGTGACCGACTCAGCTCCCTCCACGCCATCAGGCGCCAGCAATCCGCCGCGTTTCCGGCGGGTTCTTCTCAAGGTTTCCGGTGAAGCCCTCATGGGCTCCCAGCAATTTGGCATCGACCTGGAAACCGCCAATCGTATCGCGCAAGAAGTCAAACAGGCCGTCGAAGGCGGCACCGAGATGTGCCTCGTCATTGGCGGTGGCAATATCTTCCGAGGACTTTCCGGCGCAGCCAAGGGCATGGACCGGACCGCTGCCGATTATATGGGCATGCTGGCGACGGTGATGAATGCCCTGGCCATGCAGACCGCTCTTGAAAGTATTGGTGTCCAGACCCGCGTTCAGTCGGCCATTCCGATGACCACGGTGTGCGAACCCTATATCCGTCGTCGCGCCACGCGGCATATGGAGAAGGGCCGCGTCGTCATCTTTGCTGCCGGGACCGGCAATCCGTTTTTCACCACCGATACGGCGGCTGCTTTGCGCGCGGCTGAAATGGGCTGTGATGCACTGTTCAAGGGCACACAGGTCGACGGTGTCTATACCGATGACCCGCGCACGAATTCGGACGCGGAACGATATGAACAACTCGACTACCTTGATGTTCTCACCCGCGACTTGCGTGTGATGGATGCCTCGGCAGTGACGTTGATGCGAGAAAACCGTATCCCGATCGTCGTCTTCAGCATTCATGAAAAAGGTGGCCTCGCCAAGGTTCTGACCGGCGAGGGTGTGTGCACGGTTATCGGCAAGGTTCGTTCGGACGAAACGGCCTGACCGCAACAGAATAAGGGGAGAAACCCATGAGCGATTATGACGAGGACGATCTGAAACGCCGCATGGATGGCGCCATTGAGTCCCTGCGCAAGGAATTCGCCGGTCTGAGAACTGGCCGTGCCAGCGCCAGCCTGCTCGACCCGATCAAGGTGGAGGCGTATGGTACGCCGACGCCGATCAACCAGATCGGTACGGTGTCAGTGCCGGAGCCGCGGATGATTTCCGTGCAGATCTGGGACAAGGGCATGGTGGGCGCTGTCGACAAGGCGATCCGCAATTCCCAGCTGGGCCTCAACCCGGTTGTCGAAGGCCAGCTGCTGCGCATTCCGATTCCCCCGCTCAACGAGGAACGTCGCGCTGAACTGGCCAAGCTCGCTGGCAGTTATGCGGAAAATGCGCGTGTTGCCGTGCGCAATGTTCGCCGTGATGGCATGGATGGTCTGAAGAAGCTGGAGAAGGACGGCACCTTGTCCGAGGACGAGCACAAGTCCTTTGCCGAAGACGTCCAGAAGCTGACAGATGACGCGATCAAGACGATCGACGAAAATCTGAAGACCAAACAAGAAGAAATCATGCAGGTCTGACGACCTGAGCGAGGCGACGATCAATGAGCGAGACCGCATCGGACAGAACGAGCGTTCCGCAGCATGTCGCCATCATCATGGATGGGAATGGCCGCTGGGCGCAGCAACGCGGCCGGCCCCGGACCTTTGGGCATTCAAAGGGGGTAGAAGCCGTACGGCGAGTTGTCGAGGCGGCTGGTGCTATGGGTGTTCACACCCTGACCCTGTTCAGTTTTTCAACCGAAAACTGGAACCGACCTGCCGAAGAGGTCGGAGCGCTTTTTGAACTGATGAAACGCTATGTCGCGGCTGATCTGAAATCGCTTAAAAATCGCGGCGTGCGAATCCGCATCATTGGTCGCCGAGACGACTTGCGTTCGGATCTGGCGGAAATTGTCGGCCAGGCAGAAACAGAGACCGCCGGCAATACCGATTTCAATCTCAATATCGCTTTCAATTATGGGGGGCGGGACGAGATCCTGCGTGCAGCGCAGAACCTCGCGCGGGCAGTCCAGGACGGTGATCTCGGTGCTGATGAAATTGATGAACGCCGGTTTTCCGGAGCGCTCGACACGGCGGGTTTGCCCGATGTCGACCTCTTGATCCGCACGAGCGGCGAACAACGGATTTCCAATTTCCTGCTGTGGCAGGCTGCCTATGCGGAATTCCATTTTACCGATGTGTTGTGGCCCGATTTTGGCGAGGCGGAACTGGCGAAGGCACTGCAAGCCTACCAGAGCCGTGATCGGCGATATGGAGGCGTTGATGCCGGAGCGGCATGATCCGGTTTTTAAACGCCGTCTGGTCTCCGCCCTTATCCTTGGCCCTCTGGCCGTTTTCCTGCTCTGGATGGGTGGTTTGTTCTTTACCGCCTGGGTCGCTGCCTTTGCCGCGGCCATGGCGTGGGAGTGGATCCAGATGTCCGACGAGGACGCGCCGCCCGTGGCCTATGCCATCGCCTGCGCGACGGCATCGGGAGCTGTCTTGCTGGCTGGCCAGACAAGTATCCAGGACGCGCTTGCCTGGGGCGCGCTGGGAACAATCGCCTCGGGAGCGGAGCGCTGGCGGCGCGGCTGGTCGATCGAAGTGCTGGGTGTTTTGTATGTCTCGCTGAGCGCTGGATTGCTGGCCGCCATGCGCGCCGAGGGTGGGCACGGGTTGGAAGCGGTCATCCTGTTATTTGCCATCGTCTGGGCGGCGGACAGCTTCGCCTATCTTGTCGGCACCTGGATTGGCGGGCCCAAACTCCTTCCCCAGGCCAGTCCCAACAAGACCTGGTCGGGCTTGCTCGCCGGTGTGACGGCGGGCGGTGCCGCCGGTTACGCCGCTGGAGTGTTGTTTGGTCTGTCGGTGGACGGCGTGGTGCTGTTCTCAATCCTGGTGGCCCTGGCGTCTGTTGGTGGCGATCTGGCGATGTCACTGTTCAAAAGATCTTTTGGCGTCAAGGATTCAGGTACACTCATCCCAGGACACGGGGGTGTTCTTGATCGTGTGGATGCGCTGATGCTGGCAGTTGTAACAGCGGTCATCGCGGCTCGTTTCATCGATCTTGGCTGGTCGGCACAATGACAGAAACAAGAAAAATCAGCGTGCTCGGCGCTACGGGTTCTGTGGGGGCCGCGACCCTGGATCTGATCGGTCGCGCAGAGGCGGGGGCTTATGATATCGTTGCCCTTACGGCGCACACCAATGTAGACGAACTCGTGCGCTTGGCCCTCAAATTCCGCCCTGATATGGTTGCCTTGGCCGATGCGAGCGGTGAGGCGAAGCTGCGTGATGCGCTGGACGGGCAGGGCATCGAGATTGCCTGCGGTGAGGGCGCTGTCATTGAAGCTGCGCAGCGGCCGGCGGACTGGATCATGGCAGCTATCGTGGGGGCAGCGGGTTTGCGTCCGACCCTGGAGGCGCTGCGCCAGGGCAATTCGCTGGCGTTTGCGAACAAGGAATGTCTTGTGTGTGCCGGTGGATTATTCATGCAGGCAGCAGATGAAGCGGGGACGGAGCTTCTCCCGGTGGATTCCGAGCACAATGCCATTTTCCAGGTTTTCGACAGCCGGCAGAAAAAGCAGATCGACAAGATCACACTGACGGCCTCTGGCGGACCGTTCCGGAGCTGGAGCCGCGCTCGGATGGCGCAGGCGCGCCGCGCGGATGCGTTGGCACATCCGACCTGGGAGATGGGGGCCAAGATCACGATCGACAGTGCCTCCATGATGAACAAGGGGCTCGAGATCATCGAGGCGTGCTGGCTGTTCGACCTGCCGGAAAGCCAGGTCGATGTGGCAGTTCATCCGCAATCCATCGTGCACGGTTTGGTGCACTACTCAGATGGCAGCGTGTTGTCACAGATGGGCGCGCCGGACATGCGAACACCCATCGCCAATGCCCTGTCATGGCCCAAGCGGATGCAGGCGCCCGTTGAACAGCTCGATCTATGTGCCATTTCGAGGCTGGATTTCGAGCCGCCCGATCTGTTGCGTTTCCCCGCCATGCGTCTGGCGCGCGAGGCGGTGAGCCAGGGTGGGGTTTTGCCTGCCGTGTTGAACGCGGCGAACGAAATTGCGGTCGAGGCTTTCCTGGCCGAACGCATCGGCTTCCTCGAGATAGCCACTGCGGTTGAGCGTGTGATGGAAACCGCGCTTGGTGATACGGACATGCCTCAACAGCTGTCGTCATTTGACGATGTTTATGCGATCGATCATCGTGCCCGGGAACTGGCACGCGACTTGATTGCTGTTGCCGCAGCATAACAGAATACGGATCGTTTCATGAGTGCCATCGCGGGTCTCCTGCTGGGAACATTTTCCTTTATTTTCCTGATCTCGCTGGTGGTGGTCATCCACGAGCTCGGCCATTATTGGGCCGGCCGTATGTGCGGGGTTCATGCCGAAGCTTTTTCGATGGGGTTCGGGCCGACCCTCTGGTCGAGACGTGACAAGAACGGCACGGTTTGGCGGGTCGCCGCGCTACCGCTGGGCGGGTACGTGAAATTTCTCGGCGACGCTGGCGCAGCCAGCGAACCGGATGCTGAAAAACTGGCTGAATTGCGCGAGCGCATGGGGCCGGCCGCGGACCAGTGTTACCATTTCAAGCCGATCTGGGCGCGCAGCTTCATTACGGCTGCAGGCCCAATCGCGAATTTCATTTTGGCCATCGTGATTTTCGCCTTGCTGGCGCTGAGCATCGGGGGGCCGCAATATCAACCGGCCATCGTTGGCTCGGTCGCGGAAGGATCGCCCGCCGAAGCGGCCGGATTCCGCGAAGGCGATGAAATTCTTGCGATTAATGGCGGCGAAATCCACAGCTTTCAGGAAATCATTACGGAAGTGATCTGGCGTCCGGGCCAGGAGATCCAGTTCGATGTTGCGCGCGGGGAACAACAGGTACTGATCCTTGCCACGCCTCGGGCCACCGAAGTGCAGGATGAGTTCGGCGGAACGCGAACGTTCGGGCAACTTGGACTGGGCAATGTCCCGCAGCTTATCCGTCGCGATGAATACGGCTTTACGCCCGTTGGTATCGTGTCTGCGATCGGACATGGCATGGACCGGACTTGGGATGCTGTCTCGATGACCGGGCGTTATGTTGGTCATATCGTGACAGGTCGCGCGTCGACCGACCTTCTCAACGGACCTCTGGGCATTGCCGAGGCTGCTGGCCAGACGGCGCAGCGGAGTGTGGAAGCGGGTCGAACGCCGCTGGAAAGCACTTTCTTGCTGTTTATTAATCTCGTCCAACTCGCCGGTTTTCTCTCGGTCGGACTGGGATTGGTGAACCTGCTGCCGATTCCGATCCTCGACGGCGGGCATCTTGTGTATTACGCATATGAGGCAGTGGCGCGTCGTCCGCTGAGCATGAAGGCACAGGCCATCGGTTTTCGATTGGGGCTTGTCTTTGTACTCATGATGATGCTTTTAGCCACTTGGAACGATATTAACTACAAGCTCAGTCAATTCTTCTGATTGAGCGCAGAGAACGGCGATCTTCCATGGCGAGTGTTTTGCGTGTGCTGTTTGCAGCCCTGATGACCTTTAGCCTCGGCGCAACCGCGTCGGCGCAGGCTCAACCGGCTCAGGGGGAGGCGGCAGCTGTACAAGCGCCCGCTCGTTCGGTTGTCCGGCAGATCCTGGTTGAAGGCAATCAGCGCGTTGAGGCGGACACGGTATTGTCCTACCTGCTGATTCAGCCGGGTCAGTACGCTGATCCGCGCTCAATCAACCTGTCTATTCAGACCTTGTTCGCGACGGGTCTCTTCTCAGATGTTCAGATCGAGGACAGCGGTGAGATTGTTACCGTTCGTGTTCAGGAAAACCCGATCATCAACCGCGTGGTGCTGGAAGGTAACCGCGCGATGGATGACGACAAGATCACGGATGAGATCCAGGCGCAGCCGCGCGCGATTTTCACCCGCGCGCGCGTCCAGAACGACGTGCAGCGCATTATCGAGGTCTATCGCCGTTCCGGTCGTTTCGCGGCGTCCGTGACGCCGCAGATCATCGAGCTGCCGCAGAATCGTGTCGACCTGATCTTCGAGATCTCGGAAGGCCCTGTAACCGGCGTTCGCCGTATCAATTTCATCGGCAATGAGAGTTTCACGGATAGACGTTTGCGACGTGAGCTTGTTACCGAGGAGACGCGCTGGTGGCGGTTCTTCAGCTCGAATGACAATTACGATCCGGATCGTCTGGAGTATGACCGCGAGCTGCTGCGCCAGTTCTACCAGAATCAGGGCTATGCCAACTTCCGTGTACTGTCTGCAGTCGCAGAGCTGACCCCTGATCAAGAGAGCTTCTACATCACCGTCACCATTGACGAGGGTGAGGTCTATAGTTTCGGCGAGGTCACGGTGACCAGCGCGATCGAGGACCTGAACGAGGAATATCTTGAGGCGATCGTGCCGACGCGCGAGGGCGCCACATATCAGGGACAGCTGATCGAGGATGCGATTGATACGGTGACGTTTGCAGCCGGCGCTTCCGGTTATGCCTTCGTCAACGTCCGCCCGATCACGCGCCGTAACCGCGAAACGCGTACCGTGGATGTGGAATACGTGATCGATGAGGGGCCGCGCGTCTATATCGAGCGTATCGACATTGTGAACAATACGCGGACGATGGACCGGGTGATCCGTCGCGAACTGAATATTGTTGAAGGCGATGCCTTCAATCGTGTTCTGATCGACCGTTCCCGCAACAATATTCGTCGTCTTGGCTTCTTCGAGGAAGTGGAGATCACCGAAACGCCGGGGTCTACGCCGGACCGGGCGCGCCTGCTGGTCGATGTATCAGAGCAGCCGACTGGCGAACTTGCTTTCGGTGCCGGCTTCTCGTCCACCGATGCTTTCCTGGTCGACCTGTCCATCTCGGAGCGCAATCTGCGTGGCCGTGGCCAGTTCCTGCGACTGAGAATTTCGGCGAGCTCACGACGTGAGACGATCGATATCCGCTTCACCGAACCGCGGTTCATGGATCGCAACCTGGCCGCAGGTTTTGATCTGTTCCGGGTTAATTCCGACTTCCTCAGCGAGGCGTCTTTCCAGACTGAGTCCACAGGCGGCAGTATCCGTCTTGGCTTCCCGGTGACACGCCAGACGAACCTTCAGCTGCGCTACACGCTTCGAAACGATAACGTCATTGTCTTCAGCAGTGCGTCCCAGGCCCTTCGTAACCAGTCTGGTTCACGCACAACATCTGTTGTTGGATATACCTTCCAGTGGTCCCGACTGAATGATCCGGTGGAGCCGAGCGACGGTTTCCGTTTCGTTTTGAACCAGGACCTGGCCGGTTTCGGTGGCGATGTGCGTTACCTGCGCACCGAAATCCAGTCCGCCTACTATCACGAGATCTTCCGCGGCTGGGTCGCGAGCTTCACGGGTAATGCCGGATTCGCTGTCGGTTGGGGCGGTGACGAGATCCGCATCAACGACCGTTTCTTCAAGGGTGGTAACTCTTTCCGCGGTTTCGACGTGGGTGGTCTGGGACCGCGTACTGTCCAGCGCGATGCGACAACGGGAGAGTTGGTCCGCGGCGATTCCCTGGGTGGCAGGCTTTATGCAATCGGTGCACTCGAGTTGCAGCTGCCAAGCTTCCTGCCCGAGCAATATGGTATTCGCGGGGCGCTGTTCACTGAATTCGGTACGCTGGGCATGCTCGACTCGGCGGATCAGATAGACGAGGGTACATCTTCGATCTTCACAGTCGATGATCTGGCGCTGCGGGCGTCGGCCGGTCTGAGTGTCTTCTGGGATTCTCCGTTCGGTCCTGTCCGTTTCGACTTTGCAGAGGCATTTATGGCGGAAGAATACGACCGTACGGAGTTCTTCCGCTTCAGTACAAGAACAGGGTTCTAGGTTATGAAATTCATTCAATCACTTCTGCTGCTGCCGGTCGCAGTGTTGAGCCTCGCGGCTCCCGCGATGGCGCAGACGAATATCGCTGTCATGAGCGAAGAACGCGTTCTGCGTGAAAGCGCTGTGGGTCTGCACATCCAGACACGCCTGGCTGCTATCGCACAGGAAGTCGACGCGGAACTCCAGGCTATGGGCCAACCGCTCGCCCAGGAACGTGAAGCGCTTAACGCGGAAACGGCAGCCATGACGATGGCCGCGATCCAGGGGCGCCCGGATCTCGTTCAGCGTATCGAGACCCTGAACCAGCAGGCCCAGGCCTTTGAGGTTCAGCGTCAGATTCGCCAGCGCGAACTGGTTGCTACTGAGCAGTCCGCCATGCGCCCGGTTTACGAAAGTCTGGGCCCGATCCTGGAAGAAGTTGTCGCAGCACGCGGCATCGACATTCTTGTTGATCGCTCCAACCTCGTTTTTGCGAGCCCGGAAGTTGATATCTCCGCCGAGGTTATCAACCTTCTCAATACGCGCCTGCCGACGGTTTCTGTGAACCGCGTGCGCCTGCCGCAGGATGGCGGCCAGGCCGAGGCAGCTCAGTAAGACAGGATATGATTGTGGCTGACCCGAGATTTTATGATCGGCTCGGCCCTCTTGCTGTATCACAGATCGCCGCGCTTTCGGGTGCGGCGATTTCTGATTCTGCGGAGGGGCAAGTCGAGGATGTCGCTGACCTAGCCGCCGTCAAACCGGGCGCGCTCAGCTATCTTGAGTCTGACAAGTTCGTTGGGCTCCTCGATGGCAAGTCCATGCAAGGCATAGTGCTTCTGGTTCCATCCAAGCTGGCCCAGGATGAACGCCTGACGGATGCAACACTTCTGGTCCACGACAATCCGCGGGCGGCTTTTGCTCGCGTGGCCAACCACATCTATACCCTTCGCGAAGCGGCGTTTGAGGCGAGGGTCGCGGCTACCGCCCAAATCGATGCCGCGGCACGTGTGGCCGTGACTGCAGTGATCGGCGACAGTGCCGAGATCGGCGCAAATGTGACCATTGGTGCAGGCGCTCATATCGGCCCGGGTGTGCGTATCGGCGCGGGGACCCGCATCGGTGTGAATGTGTCGGTCATTTGCGCGGATATCGGCGAGAACTGCAACATTCTGGCAGGAGCTGTGATTGGCGAAGCAGGCTTTGGCGTTGCAATGTCAAAAACGGGCTCAATTGACGTGCCGCATCTGGGGCAGGTGACCTTGGGGAATAATGTGACGATCGGATCGAATTCCTGTGTGGATCGGGCTGTGTTCGGCGCGACGAGCCTCGCTGATGGAGTGAAGCTCGATAATCTCTGCCACATCGCGCACAATGTGTCGGTCGGCGAGAATTCGCTCATGGCGGCGTTCGCGGGTGTTTCCGGCAGTACCACAATCGGTCGGC
>CBFHQE010000060.1:0-16913 GCA_965657935.1 Maricaulis sp.
CTCCCCTGAACTCGATGATGGTCGTGTCCTGATGGCGGCCACGCCGGCAGACCCGACACCGCGCGAATCGCGCGACAGCCTGGTCTCCCTGTCCTCGCTGTCGGAAAATCCGGAAGACCAGATCAATTATCTCCTGGGCGAGCAGGACCTGGTCCTGGCCCAAGCCGAGGACGCGACGGAAACGCGCCTTGAGAACCTGCGAGCCGTCCTTCGTCTGACCGGACTCAACATTGAGGATGTTGTCGCTTCCGGGCGGGATACGGATGAGCAAGGCGGTCCATATGAGCCGATCTTCGCGGAACACTCCTTCGGTCCGGGCCTGGAAATCAATCGAGACTTTTCCTCGCGCATCAATCGCATCGCGGCGCGTATGCTCGAAGTAAACGAGCTTGAGCGCTTCTCCATGGAAGGCCCGTTCGGCGAACCCATCGCTGTTCCCCATCGCCGCACTTCGCCGTTCGGCATGCGCATGGATCCGTTTCATGGGCGCCCGACCCAGCACCCCGGGATGGACTTTGGCGCCTATCGTCGCGCGCCGATTATCGCGACCGGACCGGGTGAAGTCGTTTACGCGGGCTGGCGAGGTGGTTATGGTCGTACTGTGGAGATCGATCACGGCTACGGCTTCCGTACCCGTTATGCGCATCTCCATGAAATCGCAGTGCGCCGGGGTGATACCGTCGAGCGAGGACAACAGATCGGGGGCATGGGGTCCACGGGTCGTAGCACAGCTACGCACTTGCACTATGAAATCTGGTTCAATGGATCGCGAATTGATCCGGACCGACTACTGAGAGCGGGACGTTATGTTCAATAAGAGTAACAAAGACACTTCCAACCCCGATCCGATGCATCAACCAGCTGCAGCGCCAAAAAGGAATGCCATGAAATCGAAAGCTCCATCCATTCTCTCCGGTGACCTGGTTCTCACAGGTTCCATCGTTTCCGAAGGCGAAGTCCAGCTGGACGGCACCGTAGAAGGCGACATTCGCGCAGGCTCGCTGATCATCGGCGAAGAAGCGAATGTGAATGGCGAAGTCATGGCCGAGACAGTCGTTATCCGCGGCCGTGTCTCCGGATCGGTTCACGCCCGCCAGGTTCAGCTGGCTTCAACGGCTCGCATCGAAGGCGATATCGTCCACGCTGCTCTTTCCGTCGAGAGCGGTGCGTTCTTTGACGGCCATTGCCGCCACGCTTCTGACCCCCTTAGCGAAAAGTCTTCTGGCGGCGCTCCGGCCTCTGCGCCGAAAGCGGCGAACAAGTCCGATGACATCCCGCCGGCGCCGGGCAAGTCCTCTTCTTCCTCGGTGACCTCGCTTGAGCCGCCGCTGGCAAGCAAGTCCTCCGCTTAGCTGAACCAGGACAAGTTTGATTTCTGAAAAACGGCGGAGCGCAAGCTCCGCCGTTCTTTGTTGGCGGCAGACTAATCGGTAGTTCCGTGCAGTCTGATGTTAGGCATCTGGCCGCCGCTGAGCATCCATCCGCCTTCCATCAGCTGAAGCGCCAGATTGGATTGAGTGTTCCCGTAAATCCCATCGGTAAATCGTGTCAGCGTGTAGGTTCGACCTGAAGGAGAACTGGCCAGCACCTCTGCGCCGTCAACCTGAATTTGCCAAACGACATCGCCAAGGATTTCTGAGGCAAAGCGGCCGGAATGCTCGTGTGTCACTTGCGTCGCATTATAAAACGTTGCCGGTGTGAGCTGACCGAGTGATTTTTGTCGCATCCACAGAAACAGTTGATCGTCCTGCACGGTCATACGCGCGCCCGGCACCGTCGAGCTGACATAGCTGTCATGGGCGACCGACTGCAAATCCAGTTCAAATCCATCAAAGAAACGCAAGACCAGTCCGCGAGTGTGATCGATCACCATGTCAGCGACCTGAACACGCCCATTCACCTCTCCAAACCACTGACCTGCAAGCTGGTTGGCGTGGTCGGTGTCCAGCTCGACTATTCCAGCGGGTCCATCATCCGAGGGGCGCTCATGCCTAAATCGCTCGAACATCTCCTCGCGGATCGTATGCGCGATCCGCTCAGCACCACCACGCCCATGATAGATGTCTGAAGCGATCAATACGATGACCGCACTTCGGGCAGAGGGGTAATACATCACGTAAGTGCTGGTCGCGCCGCTGGTGCCGCCATGTTCGAAAATGGCGCTCTGACCCTCGCCGAAGACGTTCAAGCCGGCGCCATAACTTGTCGGCATGCCGTTACGGTACTGCCCCATCAGGCGCAACCCGCCCATGGCACCTTCGCCGGCAAGAACCGCCTCTGACCAGGTCATCATATCTTCGAGGGAAGCGTATAGGCCACCGGCCCCGACCAGGCTCTGTACAACGTCTATAGTGTCGAGATTGCGATAGCCGCCCTCTTCGCGCCGATAGCCGAAGGCACGGTTCTCCCGGGTGTATTGGGGGCCATGAGGAAAATAGGTCCCCGTCATACCGAGAGGCGCGAATGTGGTTTCGGCCAGGTATTCGGGCAGAAATCTGCCACTGACGCGCTCGACGATCATACTGAGCAGGTCGTAGTTATTATTATTGTACGCCCAGAAACTGCCAGGCGCGTTGGCGAGTGGCAGACGAGCATACATGTCCATCAACCCCTCGCGACGGCCGCTGGCGAACACACCCAACCGCCTCGCAGACGGCGAAGCCAACCCCGAGGTCTGAACCATGAGATCACGAACCGTGACGCCTCGGTCAGGCAACTCCGGAAGATAGGTGGAGATTGGTGCGTCGAGATCGACCTGCCCGGCGGCCTCGAGAGAGAAAATGGCATGGGCGGTAAAATGTTTGGTCAGAGAAGCAAGGTTGAAGCCGGTCCTAACGTCAGCCGGACCGGCGTTCTCGATATCCGCCATACCGAAGACGGCTTGATGAACCCACTCGCCCTGCCACATGACAGCCACGGCCGCGGCAGGAGCGGTCTCGCTATCTGTCTCTTCGAAAAGAGCATCGATATACGACCAGTCATGGTCTGTTTGAGCGTTGGCGACAGAGGCAATTCCAGCCAGCAAAACCGGCGATAGAAGGGTTAATAGCAGACGCGTAAGCATGTTGGTGACCTCGGGCTGTCGTTCGGAGAAGATATGGAACAAAGGCCGCGAACACAGTTCGCCGCGGCCTCACCTTCTGTCCGGATGACAGGTCTCCAATCCACTCAAATCATGTCCCGAAACGCCTTCATCGTGTCACGACAGATAAATCCGGTTTAGCCTTACAAATCTGCTCAAACCGCCTCCGCCAGCATGGCAAAGGATACCTTCATGTATTTGTTGAGAGGCGTGGCCTCGTCGCTCCAGTCATCCTCGTAGAAATCTCGCAATACAAATCCGGACCGAAGCAAGCCGCCAATAAGACTATCCAGCGTGTGCGAAAACTCGAGATGCCCCTCCGCCGCTATGCGTTTGGCCAAACCTTCCGGGTCCAGCTGACGGGTATCATCGAATGGCAGGGCAAATTTCACCACCGGCTCCGCGCCCCCCTCGATGGCGTCATGGTCAAACAGGTAGAACGCTGGGTTCATGACACCGGTCAGCAGACGTCCTCCGGGTTTGAGGACGCGTCGAGCCTCTTGCCATACCTTTTCAACATCAGGGACAAAGACCGTTGAGACCGGGTTGAAGATGAGATTGAAACTCTCTGGTTCAAACCGGGATAGATCCATCATGTCACCCTGCTCGTAACGGATTTCCAGCCCATCTCGTTGTGCGACCTCCCGGTCCCGGGCGAGTTGTTCGTCGGAATTATCGAAACTGGTCACCTGACCACCCGCCGCGGCCAGGAGCGGAACCTGCTGACCGCCGCCTGACGCCAAACCGAGTACATGCGCGCCCGCCAACTTACCGAACCAGTCCCGCGGAACGAAACGATTCGGGGTGAGGATGAGGTTCACCTCACCGCCGCGTGCCCTTTCGGTCATTTCGATATCAACCGGCTGGCTCCACTCGCCCTCTCCCGAGGTTGATTCCCTGTTCCAGGCTGAACGGTTTTGCGCGGCAACATCAATCATCGAACTCCCCTGAATCTGTTTCTATTTAAACACTTACCTGCCCGCGTGCAGGACGTCATCCCCATTCCCAATCCTCATATTGTAGACGTGTTTGTTTTTTAAACCTGTCTATGTTAGGTCTTGCCCAACATGAAACGGAGCCTGTCTATGACCTCTTCCCCGACCAACCGCCTGCACGGCCTCGATGCTGTTCGCGGTTTTGCCCTCTTGCTGGGTGTCTTCCTGCACGCCGGCATGTCGTTTATCCCTAGTGAATACCCGATGTGGATTACCCAGGACGCAAACAGCAGCCCCGCCTTTGCACTGACTTTCTACGTGCCCCACATTTTCCGCATGTTGCTGTTTTTTGTTCTGGCCGGCTTCTTCGCTCGCCTCGCCTGGCAAAAGCGTGGAGCACTCGGATTCGCTTTCGACCGCTTCAAGCGCGTTTTTCTGCCACTGGCTTCATTCTGGTTTCCAAGCCTGATGCTCATTGTCGCAGCCGTAATCTGGGGCGCGATCAAGGCGAGTGGCGGTGAAATGCCGGAAGCCCCTGAAGATCCGCCACTCACGGCCCAGAACTTCCCGCTGACCCACCTTTGGTTCCTCTACCTGCTGAGCATCTTCTATGTTGGTGCAATCGTCATACGCCTGGTCGCAGACCTGGTTGATCCATCGGGCAATCTGCGCGCCGCCGGCGGCAAGCTTGTCGAGTTCATCGGTCACACCCCGATACTGCCGCTGCTGCTGGCGATTCCGGCGACACTGGCCTTTATGAATACCGAGATGTGGTACAGCTGGTTCGGCATTCCCGCGCCAGACACAGGTCTTTTTCCCAACATGATCGCCCTGACGGCCTATGGCACCGGTTTCGCCTTTGGCTGGGTCCTGCACGGTCAGAGCGGATTGCTCGACACATTCCGCAAGTTCTGGTGGGCCTATATGACCGTCGCCATCGCACTGACCCTGGCCTGCCTGCAAATGATCGGCCTGTCGCCGACTTTCATGCCGGCAGATAACAGCCTGCAGAGCTGGGCCTATGCAGGCGCCTATTCACTCGCGGGATGGAGCTTCAGTTTTGCGTTCATCGGCCTCGGCCTCGCCCTTTTTGCCAATGAAAGCCCGAGCCGCCGTTATGTCGCCGACGCGTCCTACTGGATCTATATCTGGCACATGCCACTGGTGATGGCCTTGCAGGTCTTCATGAATGACGTGGAACTTCCGGGTTTGGTCAAATTCCTGCTGATCAATGTCATCACCCTCGCCGTCACCACCGGCAGCTACCATCTCCTGGTCCGCGGCACTTGGCTTGGTGCCTGGCTCAATGGTCGCCGCTACGGCAAGAAAGCGGACGAGAAAGCTGCGGCCAAGAATGCCGAACTTGGTGAGGCATCGGCAAACGCCTGAATCAGGTCATACCCTCTCGAGGAGGCGCCAATCCCGGCGCCTCCTTCCCGCATGGAAAGGCAAGCCATGGCTGATGACATCGAAAGCGCTCGAGACGACCTGGCGTTCATGCGCGCGCTCGCCGACGCGCCGGACAAACCAAACAGGGCCATGGGCCAGGCTTTCCTTGCTGCCGGCATTATCTATGGCTTTCAGGGATTGGTGCAGTGGGGCGCATCCATTGGGGTTATTCCGCTGTCAGGGACGCCCTATCTTGCCTTCGTCATTAGTTGCACCCTTGCCTTCCTCGCGGTGATGCTGGTCATCACGCTTAAAAATCGGCAACACCGCTCCAGTACGGCCGTGCGCCGCGCGTATGAAGCGGCGTTCCAGGGCGCGGGTATCGCCAATATATGCCTTGTGATCGTGTTCACCGCCGCCACGATCCGAAGTGGCGATGGCGGGATCTGGTATTTCTACACCCCTTTCATCTACGCCCTGCAAGGCGCCGCCTGGTTTCTTGCCTTTCGCATGCGTAAACGTACCTGGCTCGGCCTGGTGTCGCTGGGATGGTATGTCGGCGCTGTAGCTCTCGGTCTGACAGCCTATTCGTCGAGCTATGTTCTGGTCATCGCCCTGTCACTGATCCTGCTGCTCGCCGGGCCGGGATGGATCATGCTTCACGTCGCCAACAAGCAGTTGAAGACGACGGACTAGCCATGATGTCCAAGGGTATCGGCCAGATTGATGAAGTGATCCACGGGCGCCTGCGCCTGGGCATCATGACCTATCTGGCCAATGCAGAAGTGGCTGATTTCACCGAGCTCGCCAGCGCGCTCGAAGCCACGCGCGGAAATCTCTCCGTACATCTGAGAAAGCTCGAAGACGCTGGTTATGTCGAGATTGAAAAGAGCTTCCTCGACCGCAAACCCCTCACCCGCGCTCGCATCACCAAGACCGGACGTTCTGCGTTCAAGGCCTATGTGAAAGCCATCGCCGATCTGCTTGGAGACGGAGGTTAAGTCCCGTCTTCACCACCAACGCGCGCCGCTAGCGCAGCGGCCATGAACGGGTCGAGATCACCATCAAGGACACCGCCGGTATTGGACGTCTCCACATTGGTGCGCAGATCCTTGACCATCTGATAGGGCTGCAAAACGTAAGATCGGATCTGGTGGCCCCAGCCGATCTCGGTCTTGGCATCGGCCTCGGCCTGGGCTGCGGCTTCGCGTTCGGCCAGCTGGATCTCATAGACACGCGCCCGCAACATGTCCCAGGCCTGGGCCCGGTTCTTGTGCTGGGAGCGCTCATTCTGACACTGCACCACGATCGGGCGTTCCTGGCCCGGCATGTCGTAAGTCAGCCGCACAGCGCTGTCCGTTGTGTTGACGTGCTGACCACCGGCACCGGAGGCGCGATAGGTGTCCGTGCGGACCCTGCTCTCCTCGATTTCGACATCGATCTGGTCGTCGATCAGCGGATAAGCGCCCACACTGGCAAAACTGGTATGCCTGCGGGCACTTGAATCAAACGGCGAGATGCGGACCAGGCGGTGGACGCCGGTCTCGGTCTTCAGCCAGCCATAGGCATTCTCGCCCTTGATCAGCAAGGTGGCGGATTTCAGCCCAGCTTCCTCGCCGGCCTGCTCCTCAATCACCTCCACTTTGTAACCGCGGGCATTGGCCCAGCGTGTGTACATGCGGGTCATCATGGAGGCCCAGTCCTGGCTCTCCGTCCCGCCGGCGCCGGAATGGATTTCCAGATAGCTGTCATTGCCATCGGCCTCGCCGGACAGAAGCGCTTCCAGTTCGGCGCGCTTCATTTTGCCTTGCAGGGCTTTCAGGCTTTCGATGGCATCGTCGACAATACTCTCATCGTCTTCCATCTCAGCCAGCTCGACCAGTTCGAGCGTGTCGGAAAGTTCGGTTTCCGCTTCCTGGATGACCGTCATTGCATCGTCGAGCCGGTTACGCTCGCGCATCAAGGACTGGGCCTTCTGACTGTCATTCCAGAAGTCCGGGGCTTCGGACATGGCATTGAGTTCGTCTAGGCGTTTTTGGGCAGTATCCCAGTCAAAGACGCCTCCTCAGCAAGCCTACGGCCTGCTGGATTTCATCGGACAAGGTCTGGATGTCTGCGCGCATGAGACGACTCGGCTTGGCATCAGGAAAAGAAGCAACAGGGATAAAGAGGCTCGCCGGAGGAAACAAGCCGGGCGCTACACGTCAATACAGCCCGCCAAGCCCTTCATCGAGATCCTCTTCTTCCTCTTCCTCGTCGCCCTCCTCAGGCCCCGCATCCTGCGGACGGTCACTGACGGAGGAGCGGGCAAAGGAAAGACCACTTTCCTCGTCCACGCTCTGGCGCGAGGGCTCGGTGCCCGGGCGGAAAGCTTCCAAGATGACACCGGACTGGCCGAGAATGCCCGGCTCGCCGGTCAGACGGTCGATCGGAACCAGACGCACACCTTCGGGAACACGGAACGGCGCGACCGGATAGTCACCAATCACCTGGCTGAAGAAATCACGGGCGATCGGCGCGGCAACACGACCACCAGCTTCGCCACTGCCCAGCTGATAAGGCGTATCGAAACCGACATAGACACCAACAATCAGGTCGGGCGAGAAACCGACAAACCAGGCATCCCGGAAGTCATTGGTTGTTCCTGTCTTGCCACCCATCGGACGTCCCAGCGAACGAAGGGCTGTACCGGTACCGCGTTGCACGGCACCCTCAAGCATGTGCACAACCTGATAGGCTGTGACTGGGTCGACAACTTCCATGCGATTGTCTGCGAACCAGGGCTCGAGCAATTCCTGGGTCCACTCCTCGACAGCACAAGAGTCACAATCAAGCTGTTCGTGCGCAAAAATGGTGGAGCCGGTCCGATCCTGTACGCGGTCGAGTATGGTCGGCTCAACTCGGCGGCCGCCATTGACCAGTGTTGCATAGGCAGAGACCAGGCGGTGCAGCGTCGTCTCGCCAGCGCCCAGCGACATCGCCAGAACCGGGGACAGTTCGTCATAAATACCGAAACGCTGGCCATAATCGGAAATTGGGCGCATGCCCATTTCCTGGGCCAGGCGAACGGTCATGACGTTTCGCGACAGTTCCAGCCCGAGGCGAAGCGTCGACATGCCGTAATAGCGCTCGGCATAGTTGGACGGCATGTAAAATCGCTCATCAGGACCACCGGTCGCAATAAACGGCGCGTCAAGGATCAGGCTGGCTGGCGTGTAGCCATTGTCCAGTGCGGCAGCATAGGCGAAGGGTTTGAAGGAAGACCCCGGCTGTCGCCGCGCCTGGGTCGCACGGTTGAACTGGCTGTGCTGGAAGCTGTAACCGCCCATCATCGCCAGGACACGCCCCGTATGCGGGTCCATCGCCATGATCGCACCGTTGATGGCCGGGATCTGGCGCAGGCCAAATTGTCCTTCGGAATAGTCCTCCTGGTCCGCAATCGATTCGACCAGGATCACATCCCCCGCATCGAGCACATCGCTCGGTGCCGAGACGACCGGTCCCAGTTCGCCATCCGGCAGGTTTTCGCGTCCCCACTCCAGCGCAGTCATGGGGATGGAACCGCGCGTGCCGTCGGCAAAGCCGATCTCGGCCGCAGCATCAGTCAACGACAGGACAACAGCGCCCGTCCAGCCGGCATCGAGATCGCGAGGAAGCGTGAATTCTTCAAGGCGGGTCTCCCAACCCTCCTCGAGCTCGATCTGTCCGAGTTCACCGCGATAGCCGTGCCGACGGTCATAGGTCTCCAGACCATCACGCAGCGCCTGGCGGGCCGCCAGCTGCATGGTCGTGTCCAGCGTCGTCCGGATCGACAGACCACCATGATAGAGCTCGTCATCGCCGTACATAGAGAAGACCTGGCGGCGCACATTTTCGACAAAGTATTCCGCAGCCAGGTAATCGTCGCCGCTCAGGCGCTCTGCGATCTGCAGCGGTTGCTGGGCCGCTTCGCTGGCTTCATCCTCGGTGATATAGCCATTGGCCGCCATGCGTGAGAGCACCCAGTTGCGGCGGTCAATTGTACGCTCCGGATGGCGGATCGGGTGAAAACGCGCCGGACCGTTGACGACCGCAGCCAGCAGCGCGGCCTCGTCAAGGGTGAGCTCATCAAGGGATTTGTCGAAATAGTTGAGCGCGGCCGCAGCGGCGCCGTAAGCGCGTTGGCCGAAATAAATCTCGTTGAGATAAAGCTCGAGAATCTGGTCCTTGGTGAATGCGCGCTCAATCCGGCGGGCCAACACCATCTCCTGCACCTTGCGCTCCAGGCGCTGAGCGGAGGACAGCAGGAAATTCTTGGCCACCTGCTGGGTGATTGTCGAGGCGCCTTCGAGACGTTCACCCAGGATCACATGCCGAACATTGGCGAAGGCGGCACGAATGATGCCACGGAAATCCAGACCACCATGTTCGTAGAAATTCTTGTCCTCGGCCGAGATGAAGGCCTGGACCAGGCTCTGGGGAATATTTTCAATGGGTACGAAGACGCGGTGTTCACGGGCGTATTCAGCGATCAGGCGACCATCGCCCGCGTGAACGCGGCTCATCACCGGCGGCTCATACTCTGCCAATTGCTGGTAGTCTGGCAGGTCAGCAGTGACACGCACCACATAGACCACCGCCACGATCGCACCGACGAGGGCGGCCCCCAGTGCGACGATCCCGCCCCACATGGCTGTACGCAACACATTACGCAGTGTGAAAATCTTCATTACGCTCTCAAGGCCCCACATTCCCCGGTGTCGCGTCTGATCACGACATCAGGGCCGCATTATGACGGGTCAGGACCCGGGATGGAAGCGTTCTAGCGCGCTCGAATGGGGGCGCTTGCAGCCTCCGGGTATTCGCCCATATCGCCGCGCGTGGCGAAATAGTCGTCAATACCGCGTGTCACAGCCTCCATTTGGCGACGACGATGCGATGCCGAATTGAGATTGCGCTCATCCGTGGAGTTGGACAAGAAGCCCATTTCCAGCAGGACCGCAGGCACCCGACTGTCCAGCAAAACGTAGAAATTTTCCTGACGATGCGGGTTGTTGAGCAGAGGCCCGGAGTCGCCGAGATGCTCAAGCAGAACCTCTGCAAAAGCGGATGACTGATTGCGTTTTTCCCGTAACTCGAGCGAAACGAGGATATTGTTCACATCAACTTCGTCTGAATGACTGGCGCTTTGAAGCGCACGGTTTCGAGCGCGGTTTTCAGCCCGGTCATTCAGCGTGTAGACGGCTGCGCCGCGGGCATTGCGATTGGTCGGTACAGAATCGGCGTGGATCGAAAGGAACAGGTCCGCGCGCACATCGGCTGCGACCTGGACGCGCTGTTGCAGCGACAGGAATACATCGGTGTCCCGGGTCAGATAAACCTCGTAACGACCTGTCGATTCGAGCTGGCGCCGCAATTCGCGCGCAGCCGACAAGGTTACGTCACGCTCGTGGGTCCCACCACGACCGGAGGCCCCCGGGTCATGACCGCCATGCCCCGCGTCAAGAACGATCACACGACGTTCACGGGCCGGCGGGACATAAACCGCCTCAACACGTTCGGCGATCAACGAGTCCATCGTGCTGGCGACGGGTTGTACGCCTGCGGAATCGCGAAAGGCCTGCTCGCTGGTACGGGCCAGATCAACAACGATGCGATAATTATTGCTGTTTGGAGCGGGTTCGAGCGCAAACTGGCTGTCCACCATCGCCGGATGGTCAAGCTCGAAAACGATGCGAGAGGACGAAGAGGAATTATTGAAAAACCGGAACCCGTCCACCAGGCCGGTCCCGACGCCCTCACCGGCTTCAAGTCCGGGAACATCCCAGGATGAGACCGGAAGATCCACGACCAAGCGTGTCGATACACCATCCAGTGTATAGGCGCGAAACTCGCCAGGTTGCGAGGTTTCCACAACCACACGCGTCCGCGCTTCGTCTCCACCGAAACGAACCGCACGGATTTCCTGATCTGCCAGAGCTGCCGCGCCTGGGACCAGGCTGGTCACACACGCCGCTAAAATCGCCAGTAAACGCATACACACACCATCGCATACGCCGTGATTCTGTCCACGGCTTTTGTTGCACCCTAATCGATGGAACTTGACGTTTGGTTGATGAAAACACTCAACATCACAAGTTTTTGCTACGGCGCGAAAGGCTTCCATTCCTGTCGCGAATGTTGCATCCTGCATCTGCTATGGCGACCGGAAGCATTCAACCCGAAGTTTGCCTGGCGCGTTGAGGCCGACTCCGGCGCCCCTTTTCGGGCTTGCCGAAGCGCGCGCCGAACCGCTGAACACTGTCGCATGTCTTCAAGGAGATGCGGCCCCGACCACCGCAGGCTCGCCGGCGTCCGCCGCAACAAGCCTGCCAAAGGAAACGCGAAGATGCGCGAGCAACGCCTGCATCATTTCGAACTCTCGACAGGCCGAGACTCGCTTTCCAGCACCCCGCCACAACTGTCTCCTGTTGCCGCCGAAAGCGGCCAGACGGGACTGTATGTGCGCGCAGGAGACACCCTTAATGTCAAAGAAAATGCTGATCGATGCAGGTCATCCCGAGGAGACCCGCGTCGTCGTAGTCGATGGACCCAAAGTCGAGGAATTTGATTTCGAAGCCGCTGCAAAGCGGCCGATACGCGGCAACATCTATCTGGCCAAAGTCACGCGAGTCGAACCCTCGCTGCAGGCCGCCTTCGTTGAATACGGCGGAAACCGTCACGGTTTCCTCGCCTTCAACGAGATCCATCCGGACTATTACCAGATCCCTTACGAGGATCGCCTCGCCCTGGCCGAGGAAGAAGCCTCTGTTGTCGCCGACGAGGACGATGACGATGAGGACGCGAGCGCAACACCTCATGTGAAGCCGGAAGATGCGTCCGCCGAGGACAGCGCCAGTGACGACGCCTCTGACGGCGACGACATTGACGAAGACGACACATCTGCAGAGACGATCGATACCGACAGTGATGATGTCGAGGACGATATCGACGAGCAGAAAGCAGCGCGCATGCGCCGCCAGCTCTATCGTCGTTACAAGATCCAGGAAGTCATCAAGCGTCGCCAGGTCCTGCTGGTCCAGGTGGCCAAGGAAGAGCGTGGCAACAAGGGCGCGGCCCTGACGACCTATCTCTCCCTGGCTGGTCGATATTGTGTTCTCATGCCGAATACGCCGCGAGGCGGCGGCATCTCCCGCAAAATCTCCAACGCAGCAGACCGCAAGCGCCTGAAGTCTGTCGTCGGTGAACTGGATCTCCCGAAAGGCGTGGGCCTGATCATCCGGACGGCCGGGGCCAAGCGGACCAAGGTCGAGATCCGCCGCGACGCCGACTATCTGATGCGCCTGTGGAGCAATATCCGAGAGGCAACGCTCCAGGCCGTGGCCCCCTCCCTCATCTACGAGGAAGGCAATCTGGTCAAACGCGCCATTCGCGACCTCTACGACAAGGAAATCGATTCGGTCCTGGTCGAGGGCGAAGCGGCCTACAAGGAAGCCAAGGGCTTCATGCGTATGCTCATGCCGAGCCACGCCAAAAAGGTCCAACACTACAAGGAGCCTGTGCCGCTCTTCCTGCGTCAGCAGGTCGAGAACCAGCTCGAAGCGATCTACTCGCCCATCGCGCCGCTCAAATCCGGCGGATATCTGGTCATCAACCCAACCGAGGCCCTGGTCTCGATTGACGTCAACTCTGGCCGGGCCACACGTGAACGCAATATCGAGGCGACCGCGCTGAAGACCAATCTGGAGGCCGCCACCGAGGCTGCTCGCCAGATGCGCCTGCGCGACCTGGCAGGTCTGATCGTCATCGACTTCATCGACATGGATGAGTCGAAAAATAACCGCGCTGTCGAAAAGCGCATGAAGGACGTGCTCAAACGCGACCGGGCCCGACTGCAGATGGGCCGCATCTCGCAATTCGGCCTTATGGAGATCTCCCGTCAACGCCGTCGCACAAGCCTGATTGAAGGCTCAACCACGGAATGTCCGACCTGTGGCGGGTCCGGCCATCTGCGCTCAAACGAATCCAGTGCCCTGGTCGCCTTGCGCGGTCTGGAACAAGAGGGAACGCGCGGTCGAGCCAAGTCGATCCGTATCATTGTTCCGACGGCTGTGGCGCTGTACCTGCTCAACGAGAAGCGCGATCACCTGCTCTCGATCGAGGAACGGTTTGAGATGCGGATCGTGGTAGCTGCGAATGACCAGCTCACAGCACCGGCCTTCAATGTCGAATTGCTGCATACGCGCGAGCCGGGTCAGGAGCTGAAGATCGAGATGGCGCCGCTCTCTGTCGAATCGATCGAGGAGATCGAAGTCGAGGAGCCGGAAGCCCAGGACGAGGAAGAACGTGAAGGCGGAGGCCGTCGTCGCCGCCGCCGTCGTCGTCGCCGTGGAAACAAGGGCGACGACAACACGTCAGCCGAAACGGAAACCGAGGAGAGCGAAGAATCGCCCTCCGAGACTGAAGCGGACGCCGAGGGAGATGACGAGGACAAGCCGAAACGTCGTCGCCGTCGTGGTCGTCGCGGTGGTCGTGGTCGCCGTCGTGGCGAGAATGCCAACGGGGAGACCGAGGGCGAAGACGCTGAAGCGGCGGAAGCTTCCGAGAATGAAGAGGCTGTAGCAGAAGCCGGCACATCTGACGCTGAAACGGAAGTCGAGACGGCTGAACCCGCTGCCGAGGATGCGAAACCGAAGCGCACGCGTCGTCCGCGCCGCAAAAAGGCTGATGCCGAGGCAGAGGCTGCCGCTGACGAGGACAAGGCTGAAGCACCGGCTGAGCCGGACGCTGAAACCAGGGTCGAAGAAGAAAAGCCCAAGCGCACGCGCCGTCCGCGCCGCAAGAAGGCTGATGCTGAGGCAGATGTGTCTGCTGATGCGGACCAGGCTGAACCATCGGCAGAAGCTGAAGCTGTGGCCGAGGCCAAGGTCGACGAAGAAAAGCCGAAGCCGAAACGCCGCACGCGCCGCAAGAAGGCCGAACCGGAAGCAGACGCGACGGCCGATGCAGAGAAGACTGCAGACGCTGAAGAGACGTCAGAAGAAAAAGCTGAACCTGCAGCGACGGAAAAACCCAAGCGTCGCCGTACCAGAAAGAAGGCTGCTGACGCGCCCGCCGCTGAGGACGCTCCCAAAGCCGCAGAGCCGGAGCCCGTCACAGCCGAACCGGTTGCCGAAACACCGGCCGAGCCGAAGGACGACAAACCGGCCGAGCCAAAACGCAAGGGCTGGTGGAATCGCACCGGTCTGTTTGGCAACTGATCAGGTCCAGTTCACCGGGCTCTCGACATGGTGAGAGCCCGGTGAACGTCTGACGCTGGCGCTTTGGGGAAGCGCTGCTAAGATATTGCCGCGGGGGCTGTGTAGTGGAGGTAGGATGAAAATCCTCAAAACCATCGTCGTAGCGTGCTCTCTTGCCGCGGCCACGAGTGTTGAAGCATTCAGCCAGTCTTTGATCCGAGATACCGAGATCGAGCATGTTCTGCGCGAGTATACGGATCCTATTCTGGTCGCTGCAGGACTGCAGCCGGCAGACGTCGATCTTTACCTGGTTGCCGATCCGTCGCTCAACGCCTTTGTAACAGGCGGCCAGAACATCTTCCTGCACACCGGTATTATCGTTGAAGCGGGAACACCCAATCAGCTCAAGGGCGTGATCGCGCACGAGACCGGCCATATCGCCGGTGCGCACCTGGCGCGCTCAGCCGATGCCATGCAGGCGGCTGCGGTTCCAATGTATGTTTCGATGGGACTGGGGCTTCTCGCGGCGCTGGCCGGCGAAGGCGGTGCAGGTGCAACACTGATGGCGTCCAGCCAGCAGTTTGGAGCGCTGAGCTTTCTGACCTACAGCCGCGGCCAGGAAGCCGCCGCGGACCAGGCTGCTCTGGGTTATCTGGAAACAACCGAGCAATCGGGCCAGGGGCTTGTCGAGTTCTTCGATCGCTTCCGCTATCAGGAAGTCATGTCCAATGCGCGGCGCTTTCCCTATTTCCGCTCCCACCCGCTCTCCAGCCACCGTATCGACGCGCTGCGTGAGAATGTAGAACAGTCCGAGTTCTCCACCCTCGAGGACTCAGCGGAGGATATCGCCTATCTGCGCCGCATCCAGGCCAAGATTTATGGCTTTCTGGTGGAACCGGAATTTGTCTTCTATCGTTATCCGGAAACCGATCAGTCCCTGCCCGCGCGGTATGCGCGCGCTGTGGCCTATTACCACGATGCACAGCTTGACGAGGCGCGCGAGGAAATCGAGAGCCTGATCGCGGAAGAGCCTGAAAACCCCTACTTTCAGGAGCTTTACGGCCAGATGCTGTTCGAGAGCGGTCGCGCTGAGGAAAGCATCCAGTATCACACACGCTCGGTCGAACTGGAGCCAACCGCTCCGCTCCTGCGCGTCAATCTGGCTATCTCCCAGATCGCGACTGAGGACGATCAATTGCTCGAAGGTGCCCGCCGCAATCTTCGCATTGCGCTGGATATCGAGCCGGACAATGCCTTCGCCTGGTACCAGCTGTCCATCGTTCATGAACGCAGCGGCGAAACCGCCCTGGCCCAGCTGGCGGTTGCCGAACAGGCTTTCGCGGTCGGCAATAAGGGGCGCGCCCGTCAGTTCGCCATGCGTGCTCGCGCGAACCTTGAACAAGGCACACCAGCCTGGTTCCGCGCGACCGAGATCGAGGCCGTGTCCATTCCCTCGCGTGAGGAATTGCGCCAGCAGCGTCGTAGAAACTAGGCGATCAGCGAATGAACCCAGCCGAACCGGACACGCCTCACGGCCTGACCGTGCGCTCGCATGGCGCGCTGTCCGAAATTCCGCGCGAGGCCTGGGACCGCCTGGCCAATCCGGAGGGTGAAGCCTACGACCCCTTCCTCAGCTGGGATTTCCTGCAGGCGTTGGAGGAAAGCGGCAGCGTATCGCCAGAAGCCGGCTGGTATCCACGCCATCTCGCACTGGAAAACGACGCGGGTGAGTTGATCGGCGCCTTGCCGCTCTATCTCAAGGCTCACAGCCAGGGCGAATACGTCTTTGATCATGCCTGGGCCGATGCCTGGGAACGCGCAGGCGGTCAGTATTACCCCAAAATGCAAACCGCCGTGCCCTTTACCCCGGTAACAGGCAGACGCTTGCTGGCCCGTGACCCCGGCACGCGCGAGGCCCTGGCCTCGGCCGCGGTTCAGGCCGCAGCGCAATGGAATATTGCCAGCTGGCACATCACCTTCCCGGACAAAACAGGCTGGGAGGAGATGAGTGCTATTGGCCTGTTACAACGGGTCGACCGTCAATATATCTGGTACAATCAGGGCTATCAGAGCTACGCCGATTTCCTCAACGCTCTGTCTTCGCGCAAGCGCAAGGCGCTTCGCAAGGAAAGAGAGGCCGCACAGCACGGCCTGGAAATCCAACAACTCATCGGTGATGATTTGCGCCCGGAGCACTGGGATGTGTTTTTTGCCTGCTACCAGGACACCGGCGCTCGCAAATGGGGATTTCCCTATCTCAACCGTGCCTTTTTCGACCTCTTGCACCAG
>CBFHQE010000061.1:0-16771 GCA_965657935.1 Maricaulis sp.
GTTCGACTGGGTGCCGGACCCCGTCTGCCAGACGGAAAGCGGGAAGTGGTCGTTCAGCTTGCCTTCGGCGACTTCCAGAGCGGCCTGGGCGATGGCGTCGGCCAGTTCCGGCTCAATATTGTCGAGACGCTTATTGGCCAGGGCCGCCGAGCGCTTGACGATGCCCAGTGCGCGGATCAGCGGCACAGGCATGGTTTCCGTGCCAATCGGGAAATTGATCAGGGAGCGGGCCGTCTGGGCGCCGAAGAGTTTATCGGCCGGGACTTCCAGGGGACCAAAGCTGTCGGTTTCTGTGCGCATCTCGCTCATGAGGGGAGGCTCCTTGCAGCGCGGCTAACGCTGTTCGATGATGGTGAACTTCGATTCGGACGTGTATCACTCAGGCATGACGGATCAAGACGCATGTGCGCATGGCCGTGGTGGGCAAGCGCAAAACTGGATCGGGCGAGGGAAGGTTCAGGCCGCAATGACCGGTGATGAGCTCAATCTGCGCGTGGACGCTCTGACCACGCAGACACGTCGTTTCAAGGCGTTGATCGGGGATTTTTTTCGCCTTGAATTCAAGCGTGTGCGCCCGAAATGGGGGCCTTATGAGGTGGTTATCCAGATTGAACGCTGCGAGACCAGTCCCAAACACGATGTCGACAATGTTGCCAAGGCCGTGCTGGATGCGCTGACCGGCGTTGTCTTCCATGATGACAGCCAGGTTGAACGCCTGTTGGTGACCAAGGTTGTGGGCGATCGCCCGCGGATCTCTGTCACGGCACGTCCAATGGCGCGCGAGAAAATTGCCGAAATCGCCTGACGCCCTCTAGGCAGGTTCAATCAATGATTTAGACTGCACCCCTGATTACGGGGGACGACATGAAACGACTTGCAGCCATGGCACTCGGCCTGACGGTTTTCGCCTGTCAGGCGAGTGCGCAGGACAGCGTCTACACGCATCTGAACGAGCAAAACTGCCGAACGCTCAGCGAAACCGGTGAGGGCGGCGGGTATTCCGTGATCCAGGCCTGTGACGGGCATGGCGACTGGACGCTGTATCTCAACAATGGCGATCACGGATCCGCCAGCGCTTTCAGCCGCCTGGATACGCCCCCGGAAAACATGACCTATGGCGGATATGTCGGGAATTTTGGTGGTTTTCACACCGTGATTGAGTGGCGGCTGGACGATGAACAGGCGGCTTACGCGACGATCCACCGGTATAACTCGACCTCGTTCGATGCAAATGGAGAGCCGCAGGACAACAGCATCCTGATCGTTGCGGCGCTGCGACCGGGGGACGAGGCTGAATCCTGTCATGTTGGCTATGTCGAAGCGACCCGTCTTTCAGGTGCCAACGCGCTCGCGCGCGAGATGGCCGATCATCTTGCGCCGGACTTCGCCTGTGGCGACCCGATCTGGGTCATTGATCCTGATAATCCCGATCTGGAAAACGCCAGGCGGTATTGACCACACACCGGTGAGCGGGCGAGTTGCGCCCACACTTTCGTGTGAAGCTCTGGATTTAGGTGGAGCCTCGACCTAGCGTGATCCCCATTGAAAAGGGGAGAGCGATGAATTCACTCAAGCTACTCGCAGCCAGTTGTCTGATTGCCGTCAGCGGACTGGCGCATGCCCAGACCGAGCGCGTCGTGCGCGGCAATCTGGAAATGGAGAATATTCCGGACATACCGGAAGAGGTGCGTGAGCGCCTGCGAACCTATCAGAATGTACGCGGTGCGGGATTTCAGGGCTTTCTGCCGGGCGGTGGGATCCTGGTGTCGACCCGTTTCGGCGAGACCAGCCAGATCCACCGTGTCGACATGCCGATGGGCGCGCGCTCACAACTGACCTATTTCGACGAGCCCGTCGGGAGTGCCAATCTTCGCCCGGGTGACAGCGGGGAATTCATCTTCGCGCGTGACCGTGGTGGCGACGAATATTATCAGATATTCGTCTTCGACACCGAAACCGGGCGGGTGCGCCAGGTCAGCGAGGACGAGACCCGCAATGGTTCCGCCAGCTGGTCAGAGGACGGCGAACACGTGGCCTGGTATCGGTCCACCGAAGGGGATCCCGACTGGGACATCATGATCGCGAATTCCGACAATCCGGACGGGCGTCGCGTCCTGGTTGAGAGAGAGGGGGCGGTCTTCCCCGGCGACTGGTCCGCCGATGGCTCGCAACTCGCCATGATCCGCTATTACTCGATTACCCACAGTGATCTATTCGTAGTCGATACGGCATCCGGCAATGTGCGCCAACTCAACCCGGACATGGACGTGGCCTATGCCGCGCATGAATTCGAGCCGGGCGGAGAGAGCCTGCTCGTGGTCACGGATGCCGGCGCAGAATTTCGTCGCGTGGTGCGCATGAATGTCGAAACCGGTGAGATGACGGATGTCTCGCCTGATCATGGCTGGGATGTGCAGGGCATGGACCTGTCTCCGGACGGCCGCACGCTGGCCTATGTGCTCAATGCCGGAGGCGTGTCCGAGCTGCGGCTGATGGATGTACGTTCAGGGGCCGCGATCGAAGGGCCGCAGCTTCCGGTTGGCCTGATCGGTGGCATGCAGTGGGATGATGCCGGTGAACGCATTGGCTTTACGCTCAATGCGGCGACGTCTCCGAGCGATGCGTGGATTTATGAGCATGGCAGCCGTGCGCTGACCCGGTGGACGCAGAGCGAGGTTGGCGGGCTGAATACCGAGACATTTGTCGAACCAGAGCTGATCAGTTTCGACAGCTTTGACGGGCTTGAAGTGCCTGCCTTTGTCTATCGTCCGGACAGCGAGGGGCCACACCCGGTCATTATCTCCATCCATGGTGGTCCTGAAGGCCAGTATCGTCCCGGTTTCTCATCGACCTACCAATACTGGCTCAATGAGCTCGGCGCTGCCGTGATTGCGCCGAATGTGCGGGGCTCGAGTGGGTACGGGCGGGAATATGTGATGATGGACAATGTCTTCCATCGTGAGGATTCTGTCCGCGACATTGGTGCGCTGCTGGACTGGGTAGACGAACAACCGGATCTCGATGCGGACCGCGTCGTCGTTTATGGCGGATCCTATGGTGGCTATATGGTGCTTGCCTCCATGGTTCACTATTCCGACCGTCTTGCCGGAGGCGTGGACATTGTTGGTATTTCGGATTTCCGTACCTTCCTGGAAAATACGGCTGGATATCGTCGGGACCTGCGGCGCGCCGAGTATGGCGATGAGCGTGATCCGGATGTCTCCGCCTTTTTCGAGGAGATTTCCCCGGCCCGCCAGGCAGATCGTATCACCGCGCCGTTGTTCATCATTCAGGGCCTGAACGACCCTCGGGTGCCGGCCAGTGAGGCCGAACAAATCCTGGCTCGCGTGCGTGAGGTTGGCGGCGACCCCTGGTATCTGCTTGCCAATGATGAAGGGCATGGCTTCCGCAAGAAATCCAATCGGGATTTCCAGCGCGAGGCCGAGACGATGTTCTTCCGCGAAGTCTTCGACCTTCAATAACCCAGCGTGGGCGGGAGACGTCAGCGTTTCCCGCCCGCCATTTTTCGGGCTTCTGGCAGGCCGCGAAGGGTCTGCATGGCCCACACCCCCAGAAAGGGGCCAATGGCCAGGGGCGCGAACGCCCAGCTCCAGCCAACAAGATTGATCCAGCTGGGCAGGATCTGGACCATGATAATGGTCAGCGTGAAGCCCAGCGCCGTTTGTATCGTCAGCAGCGTACCCGCCCTTTCTGGCGGGGCGAGTTCTGTGATCGCTGTCGAAAACTGAGCGCTGTCGGCAATGATGCTCAGCCCCCAGATGATCAGGACGGGAAGCAGGACCCAGGGCGGTGCATTGAACGCCAGCCCGGCCAGAAGGGCGCAGCTGCCGGAAACCGCCATTGCAACCGACGTTACCCGCGTACGTCCGAAACGGTCCGCCAGCCGTCCCGCCGCAACACAGGCGAGAGCGCCGCTGCCGATGACGGCAAATGCCGTGAGATCTGCCAGGCCTGCCGGCGCGTCAAGGTTGGACCAGTACGCGTGCGAGAAGGCACCGATCCACGCCCACATCGCGTACAGCTCCCACATATGACCGAGATATCCCAGATTGGTCAGGCGCAGGGCTGGATCCCGGACGGCCAGCAGGACTGCGCTCGGGTCAAGCTTCGCAGCAGGCCGAAGGCCGGGGCCTCCGCGGGCAAACAGGATAATGATAGCAGAGCATCCGGCGGCAATGGCTGCGAGCCGAATGGGGCTCTGCCAATCGGTGGCGGTGCCGCTGAGGGACAAGAGAAACGGAGAGGCTGAGCCAAGCGTCAGGGCGCCGACCAGCAGGCCAACGAGCAGTCCTGCATCGCGCTCTGCCCAGCTCGCCGCCAGCTTCATGCCGACAGGGTAGACCAGCGCCAGCGCAGCACCGGCCGTGAAGCGGCTGAACACCAGCCACCAGCTGTCCGCCGCCAGCTGCACCGCGACAACGTTGGAAAATGCCGCCAGAATAGCTCCGCCAGCAAACAGATAACGCGCATCGAAACGGTCCGGCAGACTGAAAACCGCGCTCAGCAGTGCGGCCAGCACGAAACCGGCCTGGACGGCGCTGGTCAGTGCGGCTTGTTTGCCGGCGCTCAGCGCATGGGTCTCCAGGATCGCGGGCAGGGCAGCCGTGCCGGAAAACCAGACCGACAGCGCCAGGATCTGGGCCAGCACAATAAGCGTGATCGACCGCCATTTTCCGGAATGGGGGGGTGTTCGGGCCAGCATCAGCCGTTGCGGATGCGTGACGACCGGCGAACCTGGCAGGTCGAAGTGGCGCGGGCCGCGATTTCGCCATCAGCGGTCCAGACGGTGCCCTCCATGAAAGCAACATTGCGGCCAATGCGCAGCGCCTGTCCGCGGGCCTTGCACGGGCCGAGCGCTAAAGGGGCCATGAAACTTGTTTTCAGCTCAAGAGTGGGTACGCCGACCGTAAACCGCTCGGCGACGACCACTGCGAGCGACATGACTTCGTCCAGCATGGCGCACATCATTCCGCCCTGGACGCCGCCGCGCAGATTGGCGCAACGAGGGTCAGGATCGAAACCGGCCTCAATCCATTGCTCCTGGACGTTGAATTCGAGCGGTCGAAAGCCGAGCAGACCTGTAGCATGCTCGTGATCGCCAATGGAGTTCAGGCGCTGCAGGATTTCGTCATCCTGCAGCGGTACAATTGTTTTGCCAGCGGCCAGGTCGGCAGGCACCGGTGTATCCGAACTCATTATTTCTTGCGGAAACTGTCGAGGCTGACCACCTGTCCACCGTCATCATCGGAACCGGTCGCCCTGGCCTCGTCCTCATTGTCAGAGGCAACGGTTTCCGGCAGCGCCACCGCGATGTCCTCGTCAGCCGCCTCATGCTCGAACTGCAAGTGGAAACCGACGCTGGGGTCGTGGAAACGCGAAACCGCTGAGAAGGGGACTTTAAGGTATTTTGGCACACCAGAAAATTTCAGCGTAACTTCAAACCCGACGTCGGAAATATCCAGGTCCCAAAACTGGTGTTCCAGCACGATGGTCATCTCTTCCGGATACTTCTCCATAAGAGATTCATCGATATCCACGCCGCGACCACGGGTGCGGAACGTGATGTAAAAATGATGTTGTCCTGGCAGTCCCCCCGGACCTTCCGCCTTGTGCAGTGCCTGTTTCACAACACCACGCAATGCTTCCTGCGCCATCACATCGTAACGCATAAGATCTTTAGACATTGGTCTTCCCCCCGACCTCACGGGAGTAGCGTAGCGGAGACTTTTGTCTGGTCAACGAATTCTGGCCTCTCAACTGCAATCTGTAGCGTCCTGCGGGAAGCCCCGTCGGGCCGATCGCGTCAGGCGCGTGAATTTCCCATATCGGGCGAGAATACTGTCGCCATGCGCGCGACGTCTGCTGCCTGACGACTAGGAGGGGTCGTTCGCGGGGCAGGTGCGCTCCAGAGCAAACTCGCAATCGGGTCCGCAGGTCAGCCCCTTGCGATCACAGCTCGATACAAAAAGCGACAACCAGACCTGCGCCGATGCGAGTTCATTGAACACACAGACTTCGAACCCGCCCCTGCGCAAGGCATTGCGGAAAGCGAGTTCGCCCGGGCCCGGGTTTTCAACATCATTGCTGACGAGGGCGATGGCGGTCCTTGACGGGGTTAGCTCTAGAAAGAAGCTCGCCAGGTCAGCGCCATCTTCTTTTGAAACTGTCATGCCATTTGTCGACAGGTCGAACAGGTAACGCACCGGGCGGCCGGCGTGATTGCGCTCCGAGACTTCCTCGATCGTGTTCAGCCAGTCGCGGGGCTCCTGCCGCTCCCGCGTGGAGATTGAGAGCGTGGAGATATCCAGCCAATCAATGTTTGACCCATCAGGCATGATCACACTTCCCCGAATCAACTGGTTCCATGATGAAACGAATGAGTTGACGAATACTAAACTATTAGAATGCGCTGGGCCGTGAGGGGGAAAGTGGAGGCTTCTGTTGCCAGGCGCCTCCGAGCCCCGCCTATTCCGGCTAAAGGGAATAGGAGTTTTAGCGAGATTTCCCGCGCTGCTTATGCAGCGAGAGCGACCTCTTCAGCGTAGTTGTCATTAGCAACTATAAAATCGAGCCTGTAACGGGCCTCACCCGAGCGAAAGCAATCCCCTTTACCCGTCTGTCGATCCTGTTTCGGCCCCCATAGAGATCTCATCGGCCGAGGCGGTCTGAGATCGGCATCCCTGCTTTCGCAGGGAAGAATTGGTGGAGCCGCCGGGTACTGCCCCCGGGTCCAGTCCGGTTATTACGAGCGCGTTTATCGCCATAGCCGGCGAACCGGCATTTATGAATATAGACCGGGATAATGGCGATTTGAAGGGAGGCTGGCAGGTGTGTTCAGTAACCGGTGATGATGAGGGCGATCGCCAGCACACCGATGCACAGCGTGTACAATAGTTGCAGAAACACACTGCGCAGGATCGCGCCGACCCAACTCGAGCGGTAGAAGCCGCGATCGCAGAGAGTCTGGTAGCCGAGGATGGCGACGAAACCGATCGTCGCCAGGACAATCACTCCGGGGACCCAGCCCTGGTTCACGCGCGCACCGAGAACTAACAGGGCAATAAGTGGTAGATAGCTGGCATGCCAATACAGTGAGAAAACGACATGCTCGATCATGCCGCGTCCTGGATGCACAATCAGGTTGAGCGCAGCGAAAGCGATGACCATCAGTATCAGGGACTGGGCTGCTGCCGCGGCGACGCCCTGTTCGAACAGGGCTGGATACTGGATGGCAAAGCGAGACGGTGCCGCCAAACCCAGCGGATCCCCGCCAATCTCAAATTCGGTGCGACAGGCTTCGCTGTCCGGAAGCGCGCGTCCTTCCGGAGCGGCGCCGAACTGGAATAACTCGATCTGCAGCTGGGTATCGCGTGAATAGACGAGATTGCCGGCCGCATTTATTTCGTCAGTGCCCGGCATGACGCCGCAAGCGGAAGTCTCGAAAAAAGTGGATTCAGCGTCCCCGGACGACCGGGACGCTTCTCGCCTCGCCATGCCGGCCTCGATTGACTCGATGCGAGCCGCGATGGTTTCGGCCGACTGTTCCCGGACCGATTCCGCGGAGGGTGTGATGCCGACACCGATTACCCGTACGCCCGCGACCGACATGAGCAGGAAGAACATCAGGCTGATGAGAAGGTAGATGCGGATGGGTGCCGTATGGCTCTGTCGACGGCCGTCGACATAATCGCGCGCGACGCGCCCGGGCCTGGTGTAGAGGCGACGCAGTGTTGTGAAAAACTTGCCTTCCCAGACAAAAACACTGCCGATCAGGTCTGTCAGAAGGGTCCACGCCGGGCGGCGGATATCCTCGGCGGATTGTCCGCAGTCCTGGCAATACGGGCCCCGCAGCTCCGCGCCGCAATTGGCGCAGGTCGTGTTACCTGGTTCGATCCCGCCGCTTTTGACGGCGGGATCGCGTGTCGACATGCCAGATTCGCTCACCTGATCCCCCCGGGTCCAGCCGGCAGCAGAGCCCGCAAGTCCGGACGGGTCAAGGTAGGAGAGGGGGCTTAACCCATGCAGAACACATTCAGCTTGTGGCCGTCCGGGTCACGGAAATAGCCAGCATAAAAACTGCCATCTCCACGCGGACCTGCCGGCCCTTCGCACTTGGCGCCGAGTTTCTCAACGGCCAGATTATAGACCGCATCGACCTGTTCACGGTCCTTGGCCTGGAAGGCGACCATGACGCCATTGCCAACGGTCGCGGGATTGCCGTCAAACGGTTTGGTGAGGCCCACACCACACCCGTGTCCAGGATTGGCCCAGGCGATGAAGTTCTCGTCTTCCATCATGCGGCCGACGCCAAACTCTGCGCAGATTTTGTCGTAAAAGGCGGAAGCCTTGGCCATGTCATTGGTGCCGAGGGTCACATATCCGATCATCATCTTCTCCCTGTTGATGAATTTACCCGTGTTCTGGTAATGTTCCGGGCCCGGACGCTACAGGATCGTGCCCGTCAGGCAAGCAAAATCTCGGCATGACCGTTATGTAATTGCTGTGGAGATGCCTGCCGGACTGCATTCCGCTGGATCGAATCGCGGTCTAGTCTGCCCGGTCAGGACAAAGAGGTATGTGATGGCTGAAGCAGTGACTCTGGAAGGACCGGGCAAAACGAACCCGACCGTGGGCTCCAAGGCCGAATATGCCTATCTTGATCTGTTGCGTGACATCCTGGAAAACGGCGCCGAGCAGAATGACCGGACCGGCGTTGGGACGCGGGCCGTGTTCGGTCGTCAGTTGCGCTGCGACCTCTCTGAGGGCTTCCCGCTGCTGACCACCAAGAAAGTCCATTTCAAATCCATCGCCATTGAACTCCTCTGGTTCCTGCGCGGTGAGACGAATGTGAAATGGTTGCAGGAACGTGGCGTCAGCATCTGGGATGAGTGGGCGGACGAAAATGGAGAGCTGGGGCCCGTCTATGGCAAACAGTGGCGCCGCTGGGAGGGCCCAGACGGCACCGAAATCGACCAGTTGTCCAACATCATCAAACAGATCCAGGAAAACCCGGCATCCCGTCGCTTGATCGTGTCCGGCTGGAACCCGGTCGATGTACCCAACATGGCGCTGCCGCCGTGCCATACGCTTTATCAATTCAATGTCGCCAACGGGAAACTGTCCTGTCAGCTCTATCAACGCTCGGCCGACATGTTCCTTGGCGTGCCGTTCAACATCGCCTCTTATGCGCTGCTGACAGCGATGGTGGCGCAGGTCTGCGGGCTGGAGCCTGGCGAATACATTCACACATTCGGTGATGCGCACATCTATTCCAATCACATGGATCAGGTGGCCGAACAGCTTTCCCGCACGCCACGCGCGCTGCCACAGCTGAAGCTCAACCCGCAAGCCGAAGACCTGTTCTCGTTCGAGTATGAGGACATTGCCCTGGAGGGGTACGATCCCTATCCGCGCATTTCTGCACCCGTCGCGGTCTGAACCATGGCGACCAGCGCCCCGATCGTGATTGCCAAATCCGGTATCACCGCGATGATCCAGTCAGCGGGGCCGGGTTTGTTCCAGCTTGTCTTCCAGCGCGCGGCGCTGAAGGCTGAATTGCCCTGCCGAGGTCACCCGCCCGAAGATGATGGCGCAGCACATTTGCTCGACCAGGCGATGTTGGAGTTGGCTTTTTTTGACGAATGCGATGATGTGCTGGAGTGGGCGGGCGAGCTCGAACTCGATCCCGCACAGCCAAAGACCCTGGTCGAATTCAAGGCGATTGACGTGGCGCGTTCCAACCTGATCGCACTCATCGGACAACAACGTTATGACGAGCTGAAGGCCGAGATCGCCATCGGCCAGGCGATTGCCGCGGCCGCTTCCAGTTACGCATCCAGCCAGGACACATAGCGATGACCACCATTGTTCCACGCATCAGCCTGATCGCGGCGCGCGGGCGTAACAATATTATCGGCTCTGAGGGGGATCTGCCCTGGCGCTTGCGTTCGGATCTCAAGCTTTTCAAGGCCGTCACCAGGGGAAAGCCGGTCATCATGGGCCGCAAGACCTGGGAAAGCCTGCCGCGCAGGCCCTTGCCGGGGCGTCTCAATATCGTGGTCACGCGCCAGAGCGGATATTTCGCCGAGGGCGCGCAGGTCGTCGGTGATATGGGAGATGCGTTTGACGCCGCCTTCATCCAGGCCAATACCGATCAGGTAGACGAGGTTTTTGTGATCGGCGGTGCCCAGATCTATGCGGCCACCATGACGGTGGCTGATCGTTTGTACCTGACGGAGGTGGATGCGACACCCGCCGGCGATGCCGCATTTCCCGCGTTTGCAGAAAAGGACTGGTCCGAGGTCGGCCGGGAGGTTTATCCTGCCGGCGAGGCTGATGACCACGCCTTTGTATTCCGCGCGCTCGAACGCGCCTGAACATGTTTTCAACGTGGGGGGGGATTCTCCCTCCGCGCGTCCCGCAGTATCAGACTTGAACCTGAGCGCGCATGCGTTCATTTACATCCTGATACACGACAGAAGGATTGAACCACTCCATGCCATGGAATGACAATCAGGGCGGCGGCCAGGGTCCTTGGGGCTCCGGTGGCGGCAATAACAACGGACAGAACCCCTGGGGCCAGCGCCCCAATGGGGGCGGTGGCGGCGGTGAACAGCCGCCGGATCTCGACGAGGTCGTCCGCCAGATGCAGAACAGCCTCGGCCGCATGTTTGGCGGCAAGGGCGGTGGCGCCGGTGGTGACGGCAAGAAGGGCGGCGGCATTTTCAGCTTCAGCCTGATCTTGCTGGTGCTGATCGGTGTCTGGTTTGCCTCAAGCGGCTGGTACCAGGTTGGCCCGAACGAGAACGGTGTCGTTCTGCGGTTCGGACAATACAGCCGGACCACTCAGCCGGGTCTTCACTTCAAGCTTCCATCCCCGCTTGAAACGGTGATGTTGCCAGAGGTCACCACGACCCAGTCGCTGACGATCGGGACAGGCCAGGAAGGCCAGATGCTGACGCGCGATGAAAACATCGTCGATCTTGATTTCGCGGTGCAGTGGCGCGTCGACCTGTCCTATCCGGACGGCGTTCGTGACTTCCTGTTCAATGTCCGTAGCCCGGAAAGCACCGTTCGTGCCGTGTCCGAGAGCGCCATGCGCGAAGTCATCGGCACGTCGGATCTGGAATTCATCATTACCGAAGGTCGTGGTGAAGTGTCCCAGCGCACGCGTGAACTCGTTCAGGCAACGTTGAACGAGTATGAAGCAGGCATCCAGGTCTTGCAGATCAACCTGCAGACAGCCCAGCCGCCGGAAAGCGTTATTGCATCCTTCCGGGATGTTGACGTGGCTGAACAGGACGCCGAGCGCGCGCGTCTTGACGCAACCGCCCACGCCAACCGGGTGATCCCGGCGGCCCGCGGTGTTGCAGCCCAGCTGACCCAGTCCGCCTCGGCCTATCGCGACTCCGTGATTGCCCAGGCGCAAGGTGATGCGGATCGTTTTGTCTCTATCTATGACCAGTACGCTCTGGCGCCGGAAGTCACCCGCCGCCGCATGTATCTGGAAACCATGGAACTCGTACTGGGTCGTTCAGACCTGCTCGTCCTCGATGGCGAAGCCGGTGCGGTCCCATACCTGCCGCTCAACGAGCTTGGCAATAACCGTCGTTCGGGAGGCAATTAATGTTTAGAACTCTTGGACTTGTAATTCTGGGAGCCGTGGTCTTCATCGGCCTCCAGAGTATCTACACTGTGAACGAACGCGAGCAGGCCCTTATCCTGCGTCTCGGCGAGCCAGTGGAAAGCGTCAACGAGAGTGGTGATGAAGCGGGGCTCCATTTCAAGCTGCCCTTCATCATGAACGTCCTGACCTTCGATCGCCGCAACGTCGAATTCGACATGCAGCCGGAAGAGATCCAGGCGTCTGACCAGGTGCGTCTGGTTGTGGATGCTTTCCTGCGTTACCGAATTGTCGATCCGCTGCGCTTCTATCAGACGGTTCGTGACGAGCGTGGCGCCCAGCTGCGTCTGCGTTCGATCATGGATGACAGTCTGCGCGGCGTTATCGCCTCCATCCCGTCCCAGGACGTCATCTCTGGTCAGCGCGCGACGCTGATGGAGCGTGTTCAGGTACAGGTGGAAGGTCAGGTTGCGACGCAGAATCTCGGTATCGAAGTGATCGATGTGCGTATCTTGCGCGCCGACCTGCCGCAGCAGATTGCGGAACGTGTCTTCCAGCGCATGCGCTCGGAGCGTGAACAGGAAGCGGCTCGTATCCGCGCTGAGGGTGAGCAGGAAGCCACGGAAATCCGGGCCAATGCAGACCGCCAGGCAACGATCATCCAGGCTGAAGCCCGTGCGGAAAGCGAACGTATCCGTGGTGAGGGTGATGCCCAGCGGAACGCGATCTATGCGACGGCCTATGGCCGTGACGTTGAATTCTTCGAATTCTATCGCTCGATGCAGGCTTATGAATTGGCGATCCAGAGTGGAACGCCGATCGTGATTCCGCCAGACAGCGAGTTTTTCGAATACTTCAGCAACCAGAATGGGCAATAGCCCCAAGGTTTGTAAAACGAATGCAGCCTCGCCGTTTGGCGGGGCTGTTTTCATTTCAAACAGGACACGAATTCATGACGATGCCGTTAGGCCGGTTGCGACCCTGCCGCGCTTGAGGGTATTCATGAGGTAACGTGTAATCACCTGTAGATGTGAGCCGAGCTGTATGTATCGTTTTCTGGCCCCAGTTCTGACTGTCGTATTAATGCTGACCGCGCCTTCCGCCGTCACCGCACATCCTGCGCCGGACGGATTTGCCGATCTCGCCGAGCGTCTGTCGCCGGCCGTGGTCAATATCGCCGCCGCGCAGCGCCTGGATAGTGATGACAGGCTGCCTGACTTCCCGGAAGGTTCACCGCTCGAGCGGTTCAACGACATTTTTGGTGACGGACCGCGTATCGCCAATTCTCTGGGCTCCGGTTTCATTATCGACCCCGAAGGCATTGTGGTGACCAATAACCATGTCATCGATGGCGCTGACGAAGTCGAGGTGGCGCTGCCTGACGGGCGCGTTTTTCCGGCCCAGGTGATCGGTACTGATCCGGTGACGGATCTGGCGGTCCTGCGCATGGAAACCGATGAGGACATGCCGTTTGTGGCCTTCGGGGACAGTGATGGAGCCCGCGTCGGTGACTGGGTGATCGCCATCGGTAATCCGTTTGGCCTGGGTGGCACGCTGACGGCGGGCGTGGTCTCTGCGCGTGGCCGTGATGCCGGCGGTCGTTATGACGACTACATCCAGACCGATGTTGCCATCAATACCGGCAATTCCGGTGGCCCGCTGTTTAATATGAGCGGCGATGTGGTGGGCGTGAACACGATGATCCTGTCGCCGACCGGCGCCAGCGTCGGCATCTCGCTGTCCATTCCGTCAAATATTGCCACCAATGTTGTTGATCAGCTGGTCGAGTTTGGTGAGACCCGCCGCGGCTGGTTGGGGGTTCGTGTCCAACCTGTCACGCCGGACCTGGCGGAGAGTTATGATCTGGACACGCCCTATGGTGTCATTCTCGGAAATATTGAGGATGGCAGCCCGGCTGAAGAAGGCGGGTTGCGCCAGGGTGATCTGGTTCTCAGTTTCGATGGGCGCCGTGTACGCGATGACCGCTTCTTCACGCGCCAGGTGGCAGAGACCGAGATCGGTGCCACGGTCGAGCTGGAAATCGTTCGTCGTGATCGGCGGATGACCCGCTCTGTCATGATCGGTGAGCTTATCGAAGACGGTGCAGATGTGCCTGAAACCTCCAATGTCGATGTGATTATTCCGCGCACGGGTGCCGAGAATGAGGTCTTTGGCATGACGCTCGGCCCGCTCACCCCGCAAAACCGTCGCCGCTATCGTGTGCACCCCGATGCCGAAGGTGTGCTGGTGACCGAGGTTGATGCGACCTCGGATGCCGCTGGCAAGGTGCGCCCGGGCGATGTCATTGAAGAGGTCGAGTTTACGCGCGTCGAGAGCATTGCCGAGATCCGTGCCATCACGGACGCAGCAGACGGGCCGGTGCGCTTCCAGCTCAACCGAGGCGGCCAGTACGTGCTGCAATCCATCCGCTCGTGACAGCGATCCAGCTGATCGCCGGGCCGACAGCGGCCGGGAAGACAGCGCTGGCAATCGAAGCGGCCCGCCGATTGGATGGCGAGATCATCAATGCCGACTCAATGCAGATCTATGACGGTCTGCCGGTCATTACGGCCTGTCCGGATGAAGAGGAGCGGGCCGCCGTTCCCCATCATCTGTTCGGTGTGGTGGACCCGGCCGTTCGTTGGTCGGTCGGTGAGTGGAGCCAGGCAGCGCTTGATCTGGTGGATGAGGTCAGCGCGCGCGGCAGAACACCTATCCTTGTGGGCGGAACCGGTCTGTATTTCAACGCCTTGACGATTGGTCTGGCGCCTGTGCCGGAGATTTCGCCCGCCACTCGCGCCCGCGCCGCCGTCTTGCTGGATCAGCAGGGGCTGGAAGCCGTGCGTGCTGAAGCCGAGCGCCAGGATCCGCTTTCTGCAGCCAAGGTCAAACCGGCCGACAAACAACGCCTCTTGCGTCTGGTGGAAGTCGGTTGGGAGACCGGCCGCGCGCTGTCGAGCTTTCACGGTGAAACGACGCCGCTGTTGGGCGAACGACCCTGGCGCGGACTTGTCATCGAGCCGGAACGCCAGGCCCTTTATGAGCGCATCGACCTGCGTTTCGATCTCATGCTGGATCGGGGAGCTCTGGACGAGGTGAGGGCGTTTCGTGAGCGTGGCCTGGCACCGGACTTGCCCGCCATGAAGGCGCTCGGCGTGCCACAGCTGATCGCCCACCTGGAGGGCGAGCTGGATTTGGCGGACGCCATCGAAACGGCAAAGCGCGAAAGCCGTCGCTACGCCAAACGCCAGATGACATGGTTTCGCAATCAACAGGCCAGTTGGCCGCGCGTCACCGCGTTGCATAAAGATGACGCTCGGGCCGAACTGGACGCCTTGCTAGGCTAGGTCCGCTGGACATGCGCATCAGAGACGGGTCCTATCAGCGCTCCGATTCCTTTCCCGAAAGCCCATCCGGAAATGACTGACGCGCTCTATAACGACGATATCGATCTCACACCCATTTTCGATCTGAAATTCGCCCTGGTGGGCTATGGCAATCACGGCCGCTCGCACGCGCTGTGCCTGCGCGATAGCGGCGCGAAGCATATCCGCATCGCCCTGCGCCCGGGCTCTCCGTCTCGTGCCAAGGCCGAGGCGGACGGGTTCGAAGTGATCTCACTGGCCGAAGCTGCGGGCTGGGCTGATGCCGTCGCATTGCTCGCCGCAGACGAGGCGCATCGCCAGATCTGGGAAAACGAGATCGCGCCCAACCGCAAGGCCGGGCAGGCGCTGATCGTCTGCCATGGCTTTTCAATCCACTATGAGTTGATCAAGCCTCCGCACGATTGCGATGTCATCCTGGCCGCGGCCAAGGGGCCGGGCGGCGCAGTGCGCCAGGAGTTCGAAAAGGGCAAGGGCCTGATCGGATTCTGGGCTGTGCACCAGGATGCTTCAGGTCGCGCGCGCGATATCGCGCTGGCCTATCTGGCGGGTATCGGCTCGGGCAATGTCGGCATCTTCCCGACGACATTCCGTGAAGAAACAGTTTCTGACCTGTTCGGCGAACAGGTCGTTCTCGTTGGTGGCATGGTGGCTCTGGCCAAGGCGAGTTTCGAACGACTGGTCGCGGCGGGTGTCTCCGAGCGCATGGCCTATATCGACTGTGTTCACGAGATCAAATACCTGGCCGACCTCATCCAGTCGCGCGGCATTGCGGGCATGTACAAGGCGATTTCAGATACCGCCGAGTTCGGCGCTCGGGAAATCGAGGACCGCATTGCAGGTCCCGAGCTTCGCCAGGTTTTTGACGATGCGATGGCGGACATTGAAAGTGACCGGTTCGCACGCAAATGGGTGGAGACCTATGAGGCGGGCAATGCCATGATCGCCGATCGTGACGCAGACGAGGAATTGCAGATCGAAGTTGCGGGCCGCGATCTGCGTTCGCGGCTCTACGGTGCCTCGAAATAGCCAAGATGCACAATCAGTTGTAGTAGAAGAAATATTCCAGAGCGAATTGCAGGGGCTGGCAATGGCATTTAATCCAGTAAAACAACGACCTTATGGCGAACCCAAAGAGGTTGTCGCGCGCCTGTTCGAAGAGGTGGGCGGCATTCCCAAGGTCATGGAACTGCTGGACCTTTCCCGCACGCGTGTCTATGCGCTGGCGGATCCGGATTCGACCAATGAAATCTCCTATACTCGCGTCTGTACTCTGACCGAGGACGGTGCAACCGCTGCGGCCCAGCACCTGGCCGCGCTGGCCGGCGGTCTGTTTGTGCCGCTGGACAAGGCGGAGGATGCCGACTGGCTCGCCCTGGCCGGTGAAGCCAGCCGACGCAACGCCCGCAATATCGCTGCCTTGATGGAATCCCTGTCCGAAACGGCCCGGTCTCCGGGCGAGGTCGACCAGCAGGAAGCCCGTGACCTGCTCAAGATCCTCGACGAGCAACTGGGTGTTCTCGCCATGCAGCGCGCGAAACTCTCCCTGATCGCCTCCGGCGAGCTGGAAGACAACGCAAACGGTTGATCAAGATTGCGATTGGCCCGATCCGTGCTTAGGTAGTTGCGGGTGAACCAGTAAGGGCCAGCGCCTTCATGAGCGGCATCGTCAATTTCATCATGCGTATGGACGCCAAGGCGTTGCGGGCTGTGCTCGTGTCGCTGGCTCTGTTTGCGGCCCTGG
>CBFHQE010000062.1:0-16636 GCA_965657935.1 Maricaulis sp.
TGCTCGGGCAATTGCTGATAGTATCCAAGACCTATGAGCTTGTCCCGCACCTGGTCGGATTAGATCTGTCCCTCAAGACCCTGCTAGGTCCGTCTGTCTATTTCTATACCCGCGCCCTAATCTCGCCTCAACCTGTCCGCTTTGGCGGGATGGACTGGCTCGCGGTATGCGGCCCGGTTCTGGTGATCCTGGCGAGCATCCCCTTCGCCAGTCTCAGTGCGACGGAGAAGCTGGCACTGGTGGACCCGGTCACCCGAAATCCGGAGCATTACCGCGCAGCGGTATTTACCTGCACGGCGGCGCTGTTGGTTTTTCTCTTTCTGACTGTCTTCTACTTGGCCCGGGCGCTGCGGCTGCAGATATTCCATCGGCGCCAGGTGATGGAACAGTTCGCCAACATCGAGCGACAATCGCTCGACTGGTTGCGTACCATACTGATGGTCTTTGCCGGCGCCTGGATGTTCTTCGCGGTCAAGCAAATTCTCTGGCTGACAGGTCTGTCAGTGCCAGCTTTCAACCTTACCCTCGCCTTGACGGAATGTGTGGCGATTGCGGCGCTGGCTTTTCTCGGCGTGCGGCAGCCGGACCTGCTTTTCGATGGGCGCCCGGAGCGAGACGTAGCCGAGAGGCGCCCGATCCTGTCAGAAGAACGCCTCGAGAGGACAGCCCGAAAGCTGGTAGGCGCACTCAACACCGACAAGCTCTATGCGGACAGCACTCTGTCCTTGCGCAAATTGTCCGATGTAACCGGGGTAACCAAAAACCACATATCAGAGACCCTGTCCCAACAACTCGGTATGAATTTTTTCGACTTCGTCAACAAGCACCGCGCCGAGGAGGCCAAGCGTCTGTTGTCCGAGACCGAGCTGAGCATTCTAGATATTGGTCTGGAGGTGGGCTTCAACTCCCGGTCCACGTTTAATTCCGCGTTCAAGAAACATGTCGGTTCACCGCCGAGCGTGTATCGTAATTCGGTCCGCCTCGCGGCCTGACGACCAGCGACCCGCTAACGGATTGGCCCGGCTTGTGTCCGAATGGCCCCATCCGGACGACAGCGCCTCATCATGACGTCAGTCTGTGTTCACCGGCTCCAGCCGCGTTGAATCCACAAGCAATGACGGGGGTAGTCACGCCATGTCAGCAATAGTCGAAAACCATAACTCGGCCCGACGCATGGCTCGGCTGGCCGGACTTTCGTATCTCATCTACACAGTCTGCGGCCTGTACATAACCTTTGGGCCGATTCCGTCGCTCAGCGCTTTTTCGCCCGATGAGGCCCCTGGGCAATCGCTCGACTTCATGTTCCGCACCAGCTTCCTGGCGGAAGTCATTCTCTACACATTTGTCTGTGTGTCGGCAGCCGCGATGTATGTCGTCCTGCGCTCTGTCAGCCAGGGCGGTGCTATGATCGCTGCTTTCTGTCGCCTGATCGAGAGCGGCATGGGCGCCACCTTCATCATCTTCAAATACGCAGCCTTTGCCGCGATGGTGAACCCGGATGTAACGGCGGGCCTAGGCGTCGAGGCTGGCGCCTCTATGGTTACGCTGCTCCGAGATGTTTACAGCTCGGCCATCTATGTCCTGCTGATTCCGATGGCTTTCGGCGGCGTGATTTTCTTCAGCCTCTTCTTACAGTCGCGTTTGATTCCACGGTGGTTGGCCGGCTGGGGTGTAGTGACCTACACGGTCATCGGTGCGCTGGCTGCGACCATCCTTCTAATCCCGGAACTCGAGCAACACGTCATGTTCTTCTTCGTGCCAGGCGCCCTGTTCGAATGGGTCGTTGCAATCTGGCTACTACTTGCCGGCATCCGAACAAGCGCCCAGGAGGCGCTGCCAGACTAAAGGTGCGTGGGCTGGAGAGACAGCGGCGGATGGGGAGGCGTCAGACGCAAGCGCCCCCTCTCGAACGACGCGCTTCAGTCGAAGACGATCTCAGGTGCTTCCACGTGCACGCGGGTCTGTGTGTCGACCACATCCAGCCAGGCGCGGGCAATGGGTAGCTCGCTCTCGTAGAAATACCGCAACGCTTCCGCGTACCCGGCACACCCTGCCACAGGTGCTGTCAGACGAAAACGGATCGGTCTCGAAAGACCGGGATCGAACCTAACTCAGGCCGCGAGTTGACGCCATGCGGCCAGGGCTTGAGTACGGTTTTCCTTGAATTCTTCACGGCGGTAGAAATGGCGTTCGAGGTTGAAGTGGTTGTGAATGGAGGACTGGATGGCGGCGAACTTTTGAAGACTTCGCGTCGACCTGAACCGGTTCATGATTTTCTCTCGTCGCCGCAATGGCTGGTGTGAGTTTTCTGCCCTGTTGTTGAGCCACCTCCCGGTTTCCTGCCGGCAGGCAATTCCGAGCTCACGAAGCGCCGCTCTGTAGGACGGAAGCTTATCGGTCACGACCCGGTCAGGCGGCCCATACCGCTTCATCGCCTTGCGCAGAAACTTCAGCGCTGCCTTGCGATCACGGCGTTTGGTGACAAACGCCTCAAGCACTTCACCCTCATGGTCGACGGCCCGCCAAAGATAGTGAAGCTCGCCGTTTATCCGGACGAAAACTTCGTCGAGATGCCAGGCCCAGTTCGAGTAGTTCGTGTTCCGGACGCGGCCTCTTCGGATCGACTTCGCGAAGAATAGACCGAACCGGTTCCACCAAAATCTCACTGATTCATGAGTGATATCGATGCCTCGTTCGTGCAGCAGATCTTCAACGTTGCGCAGCGACAGCGGAAAACGGACATACATCATCACGGCCAAGCGGATGATCTCAGGCGAAGTCTTGAAATATTTGAACGGATTACGCATCGCGCGACGCTAGGAAACTGGCGCTCCACTCTCAAGCCGAAGTTCCTCTGACACTGCCATCCATTGACATCAGCTGACCAACTTTCATAGCAGCGCCGCGCATCCGGGAAAGCTCGCGGGTCAAACGCAGAGCGTTGCCCGGGCTCAAGGCAATGCCCTGCAGATCGACCGGCCTGCCCGTGGCCACCGCTCCCAGTCCCTTGCCAATCACCTCAGCACCGATACCCGCTGCTGTCGCGCTTAGCCGCACGAACCGGTTTAGCCGACCGCGCGGCACAGCAACACCGTTTGAAGGTCGGTTTCGTTCGGACATAAGTCGATCCTTACCTATCGCCTTGCGTTGAGGTAAGGCCGAACTGCGAGTCGGCAAGCGCGCTCAGTCCGCCCGCTGCAAACGCAAAGCTGCGGGCGTGTTTGCTCGTAAAGCAGCACCGGCTTATCGGCTTTGGTCTGGGATCGGTTCGAACGGTCAAATCGACGTAGTTTTTGACTGTCCGCCCACGTTACGCTGCGCTGCAGCACAAGTATTTTGCCGGGCTAGTCTTTGATCTGATGGGGAAATTCCATTGCGCATCGCAGCAAGTCCGAATCCCCCATTGACGCACCTTGCAAATAATTAATGTGTGTTCCCGAAGTGCAGATTGGGATGCCCCAAGCATGTGCTTTTTCAGTTGCGTTCAAATTCCCAAATCTGAAACCCAGTTACAGATGAAGGGCGTTCTGCAAAAGGCTGAATTTGATCAAGCAAGCGCGGCAGATGCCGCGTTCGGAGAAAGGAGAGAAAGATCATGCTGGATCCTTCCGATTATGTAGGTGTGTCTTTCTGGATTATTTCGGCTGCGATGCTGGCCGCGACCTACTTCTTCTACGTCGAGCGCGATCGCGCGGTCGGCAAATGGAAAACGTCGCTAACCGTCGCCGCCATGGTGACCGGTATCGCTGCCCTACACTACTTCTACATGCGCGGGGTATGGGCTGATACTGGCGATAGCCCGACCGTCTTTCGGTATGTCGACTGGTTGCTCACAGTCCCGCTCCAGATCGTCGAATTCTATCTGATCCTCGCTGCCATCGCGCTGGTCAGGACGGCACTGTTCTGGAAACTGCTGATCGCGTCCATCGTCATGTTGGTGGGCGGTTACCTGGGCGAAGTCGGCGCTCTGAATGTCTGGGTTGGCTTCATCGCTGGCATGGCTGGCTGGCTATACATCATCTACGAAATCTTCGCGGGTGAAGCGAGCAAGATCAATGCGGCCAACGGCACCGCGGCGAGCAAAAAGGCATTCTCCGCCTTGCGCTTGATCGTGACGGTTGGCTGGGCGATCTATCCGCTAGGTTATATTCTGGGGTACACCGGAGCCGGCGATGCCGGCACGCTGAACCTAGTCTACAACCTCGCCGACTTTGTTAACAAGATCGCTTTCGGCGTGGTCATCTGGGCCGCAGCCACGAGCGACGAGCACAAGGTCTAATGGAAACAGACGCTGGGACGCCGGGCGGAGTATCCGCCCGGCGCACTCTTCGTCTTCGCACCAGGTCTTTCAGAATCCAGCACGGTCCCCACGACATGGTCTCGCAGACACAAACGCTCCTAGCAGATGTCGAACGCCGCATACTCGCCTTGTGCGATTGCCCGGACGGCATTCTGCAAAGTGCGGTCGAGCATCATCTTCACTCTGGTGGCAGTCGTATACGCGCCCGTCTGGCACTCGATGCAAGCCAAGCACTCGACCTTCCAATACGCGATGCTGTCGCTATCGCGACAGCTTGTGAACTTCTTCACAACGCGTCCCTCATTCACGATGACCTTCAGGACCGGGATACCGAACGACGCGGTCAAGCCGCTCTCTGGGCAAGGTTTGGACCTGACGTCGCGATCTGTGCCGGCGATCTCTTGTTGTCAGCGGCGTACGCGGCGCTCGCAACGCTCGGTGAAACCGCTGCGCCCATCATCGCCCACATGCATACCCGGGTCGCGATTACCATCCACGGACAATCCGAGGACCTCGATTGCGCCAAGCTGGACACCCTTTCACTTGCTGAATACGAAGCAATCGCGGCTGGCAAATCCGGCCCCCTGCTAAGCCTCCCTATCGAGCTCGCCCTACGTCTTGCCGGCGCGCCCGACCAGGTCAGCACCGCTCTGCGCGCGATCAACAATTTCGCCCTCGGCTATCAAATGCTCGACGACATCGCCGATGCCGACGCAGATGCCGTCGCCGGTGAAGTCAACGCTGTAACGATCATGTCCGTCGCCGGCGCGGCCGACCCCGAGCGCGCCGTGCGCGATCGCGCGTTGACTCATCTCGATCGCGCAGCCGAGATTGCCCAATCCCTGCCCGCGACCATCCCCGATATTGTCTCCGGCTACATTGAAATGCTGTTGCACCGCGCTGGCGTGCGCGAGGAGCTACCCGCATGAGCCGCGCAGTTATCATCGGTGGCGGATTTGGCGGGATCGCTGCAGCGCTCAGAGCGCGCGCTAAGGGTTACGATGTGACCTTGATCGACCGCTGCCCGCGCCTGGGCGGTCGGGCCCAGGTCTTCGAACGCGGCGGCTACCGGCATGACGCCGGACCGACCGTTCTCACCGCGCCGTTCTTGTTCGAAGAACTCTTCGCGCTTTTCGGAAAGAACCTGCCCGACTATGCCGACCTGCGCCTTCTGACGCCGTGGTATCGCTTCCGCTACATGGACGGGACCACCTTCGACTATGGCGGCACTGCCGAGGATACCAAGCGGGAAATAGCGCGCTTCAGCCCTGAAGATGCGGATGGTTACGACCGTCTTCTGGAGGCCTCGCACTCGATATTCAAGGTCGGCTTTGAACAGCTTTCAGACCGCCCGTTCCACAAGTTTGGCTCAATGATGGGCCAAGTGCCCAATCTCCTACAGCTCGGTGCCTACAGATCGGTTTGGGATCTCGTCTCCAGACACATCAAGCACGACAAGATCCGACAGGCGTTCTCGATCCAACCGCTTCTGGTCGGCGGCAATCCCTTTGACACGACCAGCATCTATGCCCTCATCCATTTTCTGGAGCGGGCGCATGGCGTGCATTTTGCCATGGGCGGAACCGGCGCACTGGTGGATGCGTTCGAGCGCCTGATGCGCGAACAGGGCATTCAGATCCGGCTCAACACAACGGTCAGCGCAATCGACGTTGAAGGAGATCGCGTGACCGGCGTCCGGACCGAAGACGGACAGCACGTTCCCGCCGATGCCGTTATCTCCAACGCCGATCCTGTGCACCTATACTCAAAGATGCTGCCTGCGAGCTCGGTGAAAACCTCGGCGAGGCTCAAGGCCCGCCATCACAGGCAGTCCATGGGGCTTTTCGTTCTGTTCTTTGGGACAGATCAGCAGTACCCGGACGTCGCCCACCACACAATCTGGCTAGGGCCACGCTACAAGTCCTTGCTGGCAGACATCTTCCACAAGAAGACGCTGGCTGAAGATTTTTCCATATATCTTCATCGCCCAACAGCGACCGATCCGAGCTTCGCGCCGCCGGGTCATGACAGCTTCTATGCGCTGGTGCCGGTCCCGAACCTGCATGCCGATATCGATTGGAAGATTGAGGGGCCGCGTTTGCAAAAGCGCGTTGTCGAAGCGTTGAACCAATCAATCCTGCCCGGGTTGAAAACATCTATCCGCGAAGACTTCTACATGACGCCGCACGACTTCGAGCAAGACTATCTCTCACCGGCCGGCGCGGGCTTCTCGATCGCGCCCGTTTTCTCCCAATCGGCCTGGTTTCGCTTCCACAACAAGGCGGAGGGTCCTGAAGGCCTCTACCTTGTCGGCGCGGGTGCCCATCCGGGCGCGGGACTGCCTGGCGTCATTTCTTCGGCCAAAGTACTGGAACATATCCTGCCGGCTGCTGCGGACCGCCCGACTGAACGCTCACCCATCGCGGCCGAATGACGCCGGACCTCGCTATCACGGCCCCAGCGGCAATTCCGGCCCGCGAGGTGCTTAGAAAACACGGCCGCTCTTTTCACTTCGCCAGTAAGCTTCTCGGTACGCGCCATGCAGAGCGTGGCGCCCGGCTTTATGCGTTCTGCCGCCATCTCGACGACATCGCAGATGAAACCCCTGAACCTGATCAGGCAGGCGAGGCGCTCGAGGCTACCCGGCTCGCCCTCAAAGCGGGTTATGCCAGTGATCCGGTCGTGATGGATTTCATCATGCTGGCCGCGGAAACGCACATGCCGCTTGACCCGGCATTGCACCTTTTAGACGGACTTTGTCAGGATCTCGACGCGGTCGCGCTGACCTCGCAAGCCGAACTCATCCGCTATGCGTATCGCGTGGCCGGCACGGTCGGTTTGATGATGTGCGCGGTGCTAGACACACGCGATACGCGGGCATTGCCGCATGCGATCGATCTTGGCATCGCGATGCAGCTCACGAACATCGCGCGCGACATCGGAGAAGATGCACGCATGGGCCGCCGCTATATTCCAGGCGCATGGGTCAATGACGCGGCACCTGCCGATATCGGCGCGCCGTCGCCCGATCTGCAATCCAAACTGAAGGCAGCGACGGCCCGCCTCCTCGCCTTGGCGGATCGGTATTATGCGAGCGGCGAAGCAGGCCTGCATCGCCTGCCGGCGCGAGCCCGGCTGGCCATCCTCGTCGCGAGCCGCGTATACGGCGCGATCGGGCGTGATATCTCCAAGCATGATTATCGCAGCTGGGACCGGCGCGCCCAGGTGAGTGGCCCGAGCAAAATCGGGCTTGCCCTCCGGGCCAGCCATAGGTTTTTCGCCACCGACACGATGAAGACCGTCGCTACCGCGCATGATCCAGTGCTTCACGGACCGCTGCGAACGCTTCTGCGCAGTAGTGAGGCTCAGGTGAGCAGACATGCCTAGGCCGGACACGGATATCGCAATCCTCGGCGGCGGCTGTGCAGGCCTGTCGCTGGCGCGTCGCCTCGCAACGTCGGAGACGGCAAAGCGCGTTGTCATTCTCGAGCCGCGCGAGACTTACACCGACGATCGGAGCTGGTGTTTCTGGGCTGCTCGGAACCATGCCAATGCGCATCTGGTGGCGCAATCCTGGCCGCGTTGGCGATTTTCGACCAATGCTGGCAGCACGGCGACCCATTATATGCCGGGGCTTCGCTATCAGTATGTGCGCGGACAAGACTTCTATGATGACGCGCGTGCGCAGATAGACCGGTATGATGCGATACGGCTGGAGCCCGGCACACATGCCGATCGCGTCGTGCATTCCGCCGACGTTTATCGCATTGAGACCGATCAGGGCGCACTGACCGCAAGCGCCGTGATCGACACGCGCCCGCTGCCGAGAGATCAGCCCGCCCTGCTCTATCAGTGCTTTCTTGGCGCGGAGGTCACCCATTCACCGCTCAGTGCGGCCGACGTAGAGGTCGCCGGCCTGATGGAGGCCATGAGCACTGACAAGGACGGATTCCGCTTCGTCTATATCTTGCCCCTGGCGCCGGACCGGTCGCTGATCGAGATCACGCGCTTCTGCAACCGGCGTGTCGCACCGAATTCGCTACGGGAACAGCTTTCCGCGGAGATCATGCGGCTCCACGGTGCGGACACGCAAATCGTCCGCACCGAGGCTGGCGTGTTGCCGATGGGTCTAGTGGGACAAGCGCCGCGAACCGGTGGCCCGCAACAGGTTTTTGCCGGCCTTCCCGGCGGCGCGCTTCGGCCCGCATCGGGATACGCATTCCAACGCATCCAGGCTTGGGCGGATGCCTGCGCGGCATCCATTACATCAGGACGTGGTGTCATCGGCCACCGGCCTGAACCTGCCCTGCGCGCGCTTATGGACCGTATCTTCCTCCACGCACTTCGCGCCCACCCGGAACGTAGTCCGGATTTCTTCATGGCGATGGCCGAAAGTTTGCGGCCCGACGCGTTCGTCCGCTTCATGAGCGACGCCGCGACTGTCGGCGACAAAATGAATGTCGTGACGGCGCTTCCGCCAGCGCCCTTCCTGAAAGCCACCTGGACTGCCCTGCGCGCTCAAGAGATTGCCGCATGACGCGCCTCATCCGAGACCTCCCGCCCGAGACGCTCTTATTTACGGCAGCCGCGGTTATCGCAGGATCGCTCGTGGCCGCCGCCGTCGAGCTTCCGATCTTGCCGCTATTGATCGTTTTGTTAATTGGCGTTTCGCTTCTTGGACTGCCGCACGGTGCGCTGGATCCCTTGATCGCCCATCGCGCCAATCTGTGGACAGGTCCGCTTGGCTTTCTCGCTTTCAATGCCGTGTACATCGCGATTGCGGCACAGGTTGTCGCGATGTGGCTGCTTATTCCCGCAATCGCACTCGCAGGCTTTTTGCTGGTGTCCGCCTGGCACTTCGCCGGAGACTGGTTTGGTCGAGGCGCCGCGATCGCGCGCTTGGCGGTCGGGCTGGCTCTTCTTTGCCTGCCGACTGTTCTACACGGCCCTGTCGTCGCTGAAATATACGCGGTGCTCGCTGGGCCGGCCGGCGCTCAACTCGTCGCAGCACAACAGCTCATTGCAGGACCCGCAGTGATAGCAAGCGCAGTGCTTTTCTTGAGCGCTCGCCCAAACGATTGGCGGCCTGGCGTTGAGTTAGTGGCCGTATTCCTGGTCGCTCTTTTCCTACCGCCGCTGGTCTTCTTCCTTGTCTATTTTTGCGGTCTGCACAGTCCGCGGCACCTCCTCGCCCATGCGCGAACGCTATCCAGCTCGGTTCGCCCGAACCGTCTGGCGCTCTATGTCCTCGGGTACACCGCCGGAGCGCTGGCGATACTCGGTGGCGGATTCCTTGCCCTCAACGCAGCCGATATCGCCCTCAACGAGTCTCTGCTTCGGCTCGTCTTCATTGGGCTAGCAGCCCTGACCGTCCCGCACATGCTGGTCCTGGAATACGTAGAAAGACGCGCCCATGAATGAGATCGTCGATCGCAAGGACCGTCACGTCGACGCTGTCCTGTCCGGCACGGTCAACGCCTATCGCGTCACGACCGGCTTCGAACGTTTCCGGTTTGAACATTGCGCCCTGCCGGAGCTGGATCTGGATGCCATCGACTTATCGAGCCGCTTTCTGGGCTTCGAGCTGGAGGCTCCCCTCCTCATCAGCTCGATGACCGGCGGACCGGCGCGCGCCCAAAAGATCAACGCCATTCTTGCAGAAGCGGCCGAAACTCTTGGCATCGCGCTGGCCGTCGGATCACAACGCGTCGCGCTCGAAACCGGTGACAGCCACGGCTTGGACCGGCGCTTGCGCCAGCGCGCGCCCTCCACCCCGATCTTTGCGAATATCGGCGCCGCCCAGCTCAACAAAGGCTACGGTATCGATGAACTTCAGCGCGCCATCGAAATGATCGATGCAAACGCGTTGATCTTGCACCTCAACCCGCTGCAGGAAGCCTTGCAGAAGAACGGCGATCGCAACTGGGCAGGCCTGTGTGCGAAGATCGAAGAGGCCTGCGAGGCTCTCGAAGTCTCCGTAATCGTCAAAGAGGTGGGCTTCGGTATCTCCGCAAAGATTGCCCGGAAGTTGGCTGATCTAGGCGTCGCTGCGATCGATGTCGCCGGGGCTGGCGGAACCAGCTGGAGCGCGGTCGAGGGCGCGCTTAGCGATGATCCCGCGACTCGGCGTCTGGCCGACATTTATCGAGACTGGGGCATCCCGACAGCACAGGCGATCGCCGCGGCGCACCTTGCCTGCCCAGACACGCCCATGATCGGATCGGGTGGCGTTCGTAGTGGCTTGGATGTCGCCAAAGCAATCCGGCTGGGCGCTGACCTCGTCGGCCAGGCGGGTGCCGTGCTTCGCAGTTCGACGCAGGGCGTCGAAGACGTGATTTCGCACTTCGAGACGGTAATCGACGGATTGAGGCTGGCGTGTTTCGCTACGGGTTCGGCCGATCTGGACGCGCTGAAGCAGGCACCGATAGAAGCCATCTGATCAACGCATCGCGTTGAGTGCTGCCGCGTCCACTTTGGTGCGAACACCAAGATCGCCCGATCCGCGCAGGACCGGGGTTTTTCTCAGGCAGACCTCAACGGCTAGGACCTCCTGATACTTGGCGCTCGCGCCAACAATCCGGGTGATGAGCCGTTCTTGCGTTTCGTAATGCCCGTCCTGAGCCAAGGCATCGATCTCGGCGATCAGCGGATCGTAGTCAAAGACGTAGTCCATACCGTCTTGCTCGATCAGCACCAGCCGAGTGTCGATGACTAGAAAAAGATCAAGAATATGCGCCGACGGCACGACATCGCCGGGTCCATACGTCCCGATGTCGGTTTTGATCTCCAGATTGGTCAGCTCGACCGTGCTCAGCGATGACATGTCGTTTCTCCAGTTCGCGCTTAAAGCAGCACCTAGGGCGACGGGATGGTTTCGGATAGCCAAAGCGCTGAATAATTGGCAGGCCCGATCTGTCAGAGCGGCTACGCGATGCTAAGTTATGATCTGAAGAGGAAGGCGCATGCTGCTCAAAGTCGATAAGATTGAAAAATCATATGGAGACGGCACATCGCGGCAACGTATTCTTCAGGGCGTGGGCCTGAGCCTCGCGAAGGGTGAAAGCCTCGCGATCACCGGGGAATCCGGCTCAGGGAAAAGCACGCTCCTGCATCTAATCGGCCTTCTGGATACGCCGGACGCCGGCGAGATCGCGCTGAACGGCGAAACGATTACAGCCCTTGATGAGACCGGACGCGCCGCGCGGCGACGCGATGCGATCGGCCTCGTCTTCCAGCAATTCAACTTGGTTCCTTCCTTAACCGTCGCCGGAAATCTCGCGCTTCAGGCCCGCCTGGCCGGCAAATACGACGCGGCCTGGGTCGACATGCTCGCAGCGCGGCTTGGACTTACGGATTTCCTGTCGCGCTACCCTGAACAACTCTCGGGAGGCCAGCAGCAACGCGTCGCGGTCGGCCGTGCGCTCGCAGCCAAGCCAGCACTGCTGTTGGCAGACGAACCGACGGGCAATCTGGATGAGGCAACCAGCGCCGACGTGCTCGAACTCATGCTCGAGCTGTGCGCCGACGCTGGCACGGCGCTCGTGATGGCGACGCATTCGGTGAGTGCCGCGGACCGCCTCTCGCGGCGCGCGCATCTCACCGGAGGGCAGCTCTCGTGACGGGAACGGCGCTCATCGCGCTGCTTTCGCACTGGCGCCGCAAGCCCGGTCAGCTCGCGACGCTCATCATAGGCCTCGGCCTCGCGACGGCGCTTTGGACAAGCGTTCAGGCCATAAATGCCGAAGCGCGCGCCAGCTATGATGAGGCCAGCGCGACGCTCGGCGGCGGAAGCATGATCGTGCTCGCATCGCCGACCGGCGGCATCTCAACATCGACCTGGGCCCGCCTGCGCCGGGACGGTTGGGCGGCATCCCCCGTCATCGAGGGAGATTTTGAGGCTGCCGGCGTGCGATTTCTGCTTCGCGGAGTGGAGCCTTTGAGTGCGCCCGGCGGCGATACGGCCGCCGTGCCGAACGATCAGGCGATCGGGTTGGAATTTCTCACGTCGCCAGGCCTTCTGCTCGTCGCGCCGGAGACCGCTGCACTGTTAAACTCGTCGGCGAACAACTTGCCGCCCGTTCGCGCCAGCGCCGCAGTCCCGCGGGGCGAAATCATCACGGATATCGCCGTTGCTGCACGCTTGCTGGACCGCGGTGATCAGGTAGACCGCATCCTTGTCGACACACGCGCGCGAACCGGAGAAACACCGCTCAACACGCTTGTGCCAGAGCTGGAGCGCAGCACCAGCTCTGGCGGCGGCGAAGTCGCGCAGCTCACCGGCAGTTTTCACCTGAACCTGACCGCATTTGGCTTTCTCTCCTTCGCCGTGGGGCTTTTCATCGTCTACGCTGCGATCGGGCTTGCCTTCGAGCAGCGTCGGGCCACACTGAGAACCCTGCGCGCGCTGGGCACGCCGGTCTCGGTTATCGTTGCTACATTGGTCATTGAGGCGATTGTTCTCGCGCTCCTTGCCGGCGCGACCGGCGTGATCCTAGGCTATTTTGTTGCAAGTGCGCTCTTGCCCGGCGTCGCCGCAACACTGCGCGGGCTTTACGGAGCAGGCGTGTCCGGCGAGCTCGCAATCCGACCTGAATGGTGGCTTTCGGGCTTTGCGATCGCCGTGCTCGGTGCGCTTGCTGCAACAGCGCTATCTATCCGGCGCGCAGCGCGCCTCCCCTTGCTCGCATCCGCACAGCCCCGCGCTTGGGCGTTGGCGTCGGCGCGCCGTTTTGTTCATCAGGCAGTAGCCGCGCTTGGACTGCTCGCCGCAGCGGCGAGCATTCCACAAGCTTTCTCGGGCATTCTCGCGGGGTTTGCGCTGCTCGCCTGCCTTCTCGTTGGCGCCGCACTGCTCCTGCCGACAGCGCTCGCCCTCGCTCTGCGCCTCAGCCAACGCTTCGCGCGCGGACCGATCGCGGAGTGGTTCTTGGCCGACACCCGCCAACAACTACCCGGCCTGTCTCTGGCCTTGATGGCATTGATGCTGGCCTTGGCCACGAATATCGGCGTGGGGACCATGGTATCGAGCTTCCGGTTGACCTTCGAAGGCTGGCTCGATCAACGCCTGGCCGCCGAGCTCTATGTGACGACCCGTGACGACGCCCAATCACAGCGCGTCTTCGAATGGCTCGAGCCTCGCACCGACGCCATCCTGCCGATCTGGAGTGCTGATACCGAGATCGCTGGCCGGCGCGGCGAAGTCTTCGGCGTCGTCGACCATTCGACCTACCGCGATCACTGGCCCTTGCTGGTGGCTATGGATGCGGCTTGGGACGCTGTCGAGGCGGGTAACGGGGTACTCGTCAACGAACAGGCCTGGCGCAGCCTCGGTCTACAGCTGGGCGACCCGGTCCAGCTTGGGTCGGGCACGCCGATGATCCTCGTCGGCGTCTACTCCGACTATGGTAATCCGAACGCTCAAGCGATCATCGGCCTCGATACCCTGACCGCGCGCTATGGCGAGCGCGTCACGCGCCTTCGATACGGGCTTCGCGTGCCGCCCAAGGACGCGCCGGCCCTGGCACAAGCGATCCGTTCCGAATTCGATCTGCCCACCAATGGCGTCGTCGATCAAGCTCAAGTCAAGGCGTTTTCATTGTCCGTCTTCGAGCGCACCTTCGCGGTGACGGCTGCGCTCAACGTGCTGACGCTTTCTGTTGCCGCCTTCGCCATGTTCGCCAGTCTCGCAACTCTGGCCTCGATGCGCCTGCCTCAGCTCGCGCCGGTGTGGGCACTCGGCCTGAGCCGGGCAAGCCTCGCCCGTTTGGAACTTGTTCGCGCCGGCGTTCTTGCGCTGATGACGTGGCTGATCGCATTGCCAACCGGCCTGCTGCTGGCGTGGACCCTACTGTCGGTCGTCAATGTCGAAGCGTTTGGCTGGCGCCTGCCAATGCACCTTTTCCCGCTCGACTGGCTTATCCTCGCTGCGCTGGCCGTCCTTGCGGCCTTTACCGCCGCGCTCCTGCCCGCCCGCGGCCTGCTCAAACGCCCGCCGCGGGAATTCCTTCAGATCTTCGCGCAGGAACGCTGAGCCATGAGTCGCCTCGCCGCCATTCTCATCGCACTTCTAGCGCTTCAAACCGCTCCGGCCGCCGGCCAGGGCTTTGCGGGCTTAGGCACCGAAGTCGAAGGATTTGCGGCACCGCAGCCAAATCCACACTTTCGCTTCCCGGAGGATCACGGCGCCCATCCCGCTTACCGTATCGAATGGTGGTATCTCACCGCGGTGCTCGAAGACGCAGACGGCACGCAATACGGCGCACAATGGACCCTGTTCCGGTCGGCTCTCGAGCCGCATGACGCTCAAGGCTGGGAAACGCCGCAACTTTGGATGGGCCACGCGGCCATCACCACCCCTAGCGCACACCATTATGCTGAACGCCTGGCGCGCGGCGGGCTTGGCGCGGCGGGCGTCGAGGCGAACCCCTTCCAGGCCTTCATCGATGAATGGTCGATGCGCAGCGCGCCGGAACGGTTGGAGGCCAACGCCGACGCCCTGGCCGCGCTCGATTTGAATGCGCGCGGTGAGGATTTCGCCTACGCACTCGCTCTGGATGCAAATGGACCGCTGGTCTTCCACGGCGATAGCGGCTTCTCGGTGAAGTCGGCGGATGGCCAGGCCAGCTATTACTACTCCCAGCCCTTCTATCAGGTGACCGGAACGCTGGACTTGCCGCAGGGCGAGATTGAAGTGACCGGTCAGGCCTGGCTCGATCGGGAATATTCCTCACAGCCTCTATCGGAGACCCAGCTCGGTTGGGACTGGGTGTCGTTTCATCTCGAAAGCGGCGATAAAGTCATGGGCTTCCAGCTGCGCCAGAGCGATGGGAGCGTCTACACCGCCGCAAGCTGGATCACACCGGACGGAACGCCCACGGCATTCGAGGACGGCGAGCTGTCGATGACAGCACTGGAAACAGCCGAGGTCGCCGGCCGGCAAATCCCGGTGCGCTGGCGGGTCGAACTGCCCGTACGACATCTCGACGTCGAAATCGCCGCCGTGAACTCGCAGAGCTGGATGCAGACCCTGTTTTCTTACTGGGAGGGCCCCGTCTCAGTGACCGGCAGCCATGCCGGAGGCGGCTATCTGGAAATGACCGGCTATGGCGACTAGCGGCGGGTATCGCGAGATACGCGGACCAGAGCCGGCCGCGGTGCCGCTCCCCAAGTTTCCATCGACGCGCGGACATCGGCAGCGACGCGCCGGGCTCGGCGACGGAGCCCTTTCGCAAGCGCGACTGCACCGGCAGCGGAAAGCTCAATGGCCTGTGCGTTCATGAGAGACGCTAGGATTTCGCGATCAGATCTATTCACGAGCATTACCCCTTAGAGAAATTGACTTGCTTAATGTTTACGGTTCGCTCCAGTGATCGGCTCACCGCACAAGGCGCGGCAAGGCGCCGCATGTCTACTGGCGCGCCGGGGGCGGTGTGCTGCTGTGCTGTGGCGTGCGCGGCAATGTCATCCGAATCCTCGCTCCGATGACGATCGACTGGGGCGTGCTGGATGAGGTGCAAGATCTGCCGTCGGAGGCGGTGAAGGCGCGTTAGGGCTCGAGCGGCTTCATTGCCAACGAAGCACCGTGAAGTTTCGCACCATCCCGGGAGAGGACACACATCATCACCGCATGGCGGATGATCTCGGGATAAGTCTTGCACCACCTGAACGGGTTACGCATCCGCAGAGGCTACGAAACCGGCGCTCCATTCTCACGCCGAAGTCACTCTGACAACGCCTTCTGGGCGCGCCGTTTTCGATAATCTGAAGGCTGGCTTCCAACAAAAGGGCGCGTGCACACGTGACGGTACAGCTCTCTCAGATTTCCAGGGTCGCAACGACCATGTAGGGGCCTTTTTTATGGGATGACCCCAGGAAATAGTATGGCCCCTGGTCAAAGCCCTGCGAGGTTACAAAAGCGGACAAAACGCGTTCTGGGTCACTGGAAAAATCGAGGCCAAAGTTCAATGCCTCACCGGTCGCGTCCAGCGTCTTGGCGAACACTCCCTTGCGCGCCATGTCCAGCATGCGATTGCCGTAAACATCGAGTATGACGGCACTTCCGGCTGCTGCGTTGCTCTTGATTGTCTCTAGCGTTTTCCGGACATCAGCTTCGCTTAGATAGAGGGTCACACCTTCCCACAGAAAGACTGATTTCTTTTCCGGATCATACGGCGATGCAGACAAGGCGTTTATCCAGTTCGGGTCTGCGAAATCAGCCTCGACATAATGGACATGGTCGGCATCTAGTCTTGCGCGTTTGACCGCCTTTCGCTTGGCCCGCTGCGGCGTCGGCATGTCCAGTTCGAATACCTTTAGATATTTCGTGATTAGCGGCCC
>CBFHQE010000063.1:0-16337 GCA_965657935.1 Maricaulis sp.
TGCCGGGCCCTTTTTCAAGATGCGGGTTGGATTACCAGATCGAGACGCGCTCTTCCGGTGCCAGGTAGAGGTCGTGGTCTGCGGTAATACCGAAGGCCTCGTACCAGCCGTCCTGGTTACGCAGGGCGCCATTGATGCGGTACTGGGCCGGCGAGTGCGGCCCGCGACGCAGCTGCTGCACCAGCGCCTGCTCGGTGTAGAGGTTGCGCCAGACCTGGGCCCAGGCCATGTAGAAACGCTGATTGCCGGTGTAACCGTCCAGAACCGGAGCGTCACCGCCATGGTCTTCCAGGTAGAGCTGGTAAGCGCGGAAGGCCATGGAAAGACCTCCGACGTCACCGATATTCTCACCCAGGGAAAGGCGACCATTCACGAATTCACCCTCGATCGGGGAGAATTCGCTGTACTGGGCCGCCAGGCGATCGGTCATGCCGTCAAAATTGGCGCGGCTTTCCGCCGTCCACCAGTCACGCAGCACGCCGTCACCATCTGAACGGGAACCCTGGTCGTCAAAACCGTGGCCCATTTCGTGGCCGATCACGGCACCGATGCCGCCGAAATTCACAGCCGGGTCAGCATACGGGTCGAAGAACGGACCCTGCAGGATGGCTGCCGGGAAGACGATCTCGTTGGCCGTGGACGAGTAGTAGGCGTTCACGGTCTGCGGAGACATGCCCCATTCCCAATCACGGATCGGGCCACGCAGGCGTTCGCGGCTGTCGGCCCGGAACCAGGCTGCGATACGCTCGGCATTGCCGAACAGGTCATCAGAGCGGATCTCGATGCTGGAATAATCCGGCCACTGGTCCGGATAACCGATCTTCGGCGTGAAGTTCTCGAACTTGTAGATCGCGCCTTCGCGGGTCTCTTCGTCCATCCAGTCCAGGGTTTCCAGACGCTCACGCAGGGCACGGCCCAGATAGTCCACGAGGACTTCCATCTGTTCCTTGTATTCCGGCGGGAAGAAACGCTCGACATAGATCTGGCCGAGCGCCATGCCGGCAGAACCATTCACATACTGAATGGCACGGGCTTCCAGGTCACGCGGCTGCTCGACACCGGACAATGTGCGGCTGAAGAAGTCGAAAGAGCGCTCGTAGAATTCCGGCGTCAGGCGACCGCTGTTGGAATTGACATAGCGATAGGTCAGCCAGTCCTGCCAGGTCTCGACCGGAACTTCGCCAAACAGGGTGGCGAGGGACTGGATTGCCGTGTCCTGGCGGATGACAACTTCGGTCTGGTCAGCAAAGTCGAGCGCATCCATGAAGGTTGCCCAGTTGAAGCCCGGCGCGCTGGCAGCCAGCTCGTCGGTCGTCATCAGGTTATAGGTGCGCGTGCGGTCACGGCTGTCCTGGCGGGTCCAGTGAACCTGGGCGAACTGGGTTTCCAGATCCAGGATGCGCTGGGCGCGCTCGGCACCATTGTCCATGCCGATAAAGCCGAACACGTCAGTGATGTAGGCGACGTAAGCGTCACGGAAACCCTGGTAGCGCTCGGTGTCTTCCAGATAGTAGTCACGGGTCGGCAGGCCCAGACCGGACTGGCCGATCGAGACGAGGTAGCGGTTCGGATTGCCCTGGTCGCGGCCAACGCCGGCACCGAAGATGGAGGCCGTTCCCGGCTGACCCATCAGGTTGGCGATGTCGTCATGCGAGCTGGCAGCGGCAATCGTGTCGATCATCGGGCGAACCGGGTCGAAACCGCGAGCGGTCAGCGTGTCCTGGTCCATGAAAGAGGCGTACAGGTCGCCGATCTGCTGCTGCGGTGTGCCAGCTTCAGCATTGGCTGCGCGAGCCTCGGAGATGATGCCGTCAATACGCTCTTCCGAGAGCAGGAAGAGTTCGGTGAAAGATCCGAAACGCGAGAAGCCCTGAGGCAACTCACTCTGGTCCAGCCAGCCGCCGTTTACATAGCGGTTGAAGTCATCGCCCGGGTGGACGCTGTCATCAACATGCTCGTATTCGATACCCCAGGTGCCCAGGCGCGGATCGCCGGCAGACGGATCACCAACGCTGGTGGTCTGTGCGACGTCGCTTGTGGCAGCGTCGGAAGTGTCAGCGGAATCAGTGTTTTCAGTTGCCGGCGTGCAAGCGGCGAGCAATGCGATGCTCGCTCCGGCCATAAGTAGTTTACGCATTTTAGCCTCCCCCAAAATGGACCTATAAATGTGGACTTGGCGCGTAACCTAGTGCTTCTCGCGTATTGCGCAACTTACGCATCCGTGAGGATTGCACATGAAAAAGCCCGGCAGAGGATCTGCCGGGCTTCTTGCAGGTGATCCAGACGGAACTACCAGATCTTCACGCGCTCTTCCGGTGGCAGGTAGAGTGCGTGGTCTTCAGTGATATTGAAGGCCGCATACCACTCGTCCAGATTCCGGACGACACCGTTGGTGCGGTATTGCGACGGGCTGTGGGGGTCAGTCGACAGGCGAGCGATCAGATTGTCTTCGCGATAGAGGCGGCGCCAGACTTGGGCCCAGGCCAGGAAGAAACGCTGATCGCCGGTGAAACCTTCGATGACCGGAGCTTCACCATTGTGGTGCTCGTCGACATAGTTGCGATACGCCGTGTAGGCCATCTGCAAGCCGCCGAGGTCGCCGATGTTTTCACCCATTGTGAAAGTACCGTTCACGAACATGCCCTCAACTGGCGAATAGCCATTATACTGGGCGCCAAGACGACCGGCACGTTCCTCGAAACGGGCATTCGTGTCTTCGCTCCACCAGTCATTGACCGAACCGTCAAAATCGAAGCGGCGGCCCTGGTCATCGAAACCGTGACCGATCTCGTGGCCAATCACGGCACCAATGGCGCCGTAATTGATCGCCGCATCCGCGTTCGGATCAAAGAACGGAGCCTGCAGGATGCCGGCCGGGAAGGTGATCTGGTTCATCAGCGGATTGTAGGACGCGTTGACCGTCTGTGGCGGGTAAGGCCACTGCGTACGATCCACTGGTCCCATGAGGTCCTCGACCTGGTCATTCCAGTTGAATTCCGCCAGGCGGATCATATTGCCGAACAGGTCGTCGGCGCTGACGTCCAGGGCGCTGTAATCACGCCAGTTGTCCGGATAGCCGATGCGCGGTTCGAAGGTCGACAGTTTCTGCAACGCGTTGGCCCGCGTCTCGTCGTCCATCCATTCCAGATTGTTCAGTCGACCCTCAAAGGCGGTCGTCAGGTTGGAGACGAGCTCCTCCATGTCCGTCTTGGAAGACGGCGGGAAATGACGCTCGACATAGACCTGGCCGACAACTTCTCCCAGTTGACCACCCACCAGGCCAACGCCCCGCAGGTCACGGGGCCGCTGGTCCGGCGTGCCGTTCAGCGTACGACCGAAGAAGTCGAAGCTGGCTTCGTCAAACGCCACCGGCAGGCGGGCTGTATTGTTGTTGATCGTGTGGAAGATCATGTAGTCATGCCACAGCTCGACCGGGGTCTCGGTGAGGATGGTCGCGGCGCCCTCGATCGCGCTCGGTTGCGCAACGAGGAAAGTCGGGACGTCGGCCAGGCCCATGCTGGCCATGCCGTCAGCCATGTTGAGCGCCGGCGCCAGCTCATTCATCTGTTCCAGCGTCATCGGATTGTAGATGCGCTGGATGTCGCGGCTCTCGGCCTGCGTCCAGTGAACGCCGGCAAGGCGGGTTTCGAGGTCCATGATGGCCGCAGCCTTCTCGGCGCCGCCTTCAATGCCAGCCAGATCGAAAATGGTTTCGATGTAGGCGACATAGGCTTCGCGATAACGCGCAAAGGCATCATTTTCTTCGTCGAGATAATAGTCACGGTCCGGCAGGCCCAGTCCGCCCTGGCCGATGAAGACCGTGTAGCGGGTCGGGTCGGCAAGGTCTGGAATAATGCCAAAGCCATAAGGGGCCGGGTGATGCAGGCTGGCAAACAAGGCAGAGATCTCGTCATGCGTGCCCGCACCGCGGATTTCCGCCAGGAACGGCTCGAGCGGCTCGATGCCGCGAGCGTTGAGCGTGTCTGTATCCATCCAGCTGGCGTAAAGATCGCCGACCTGCTGTTCCGGAGAGCCCGCCTCGGCGTTGGCGCTGGCCAGTTCCAGGATAATTTCCTGAACCTGTTGCTCGGCCTCGATGGCGAGGGCCGTGAACATGCCGTAGTTGGAGCGGTCTTCCGGGATGGTCGTGTTGTCCAGCCAGGTGCCGTTGGCATAACGGAAGAAGTCGTCGCCCGGATGATAGCTGGCATCCATGCCATCAACATCAAAACCCCAGGTGCCGATATCGGCCATGGCCGTGGTTTCGGTGGCGGTTGTCTCGCCGCTGTCGGTGGACGTAACTGTCGCCGGGTCGCAAGCCGCCAGCAGCACGAGTGCTGAGCAGCCCAGCAATAGCTTTTTCATGATGTTCCCCTCATGTGAAAATCCCCTGCGCCGCAAGGCGCAGGGGAGGAAGTATGTTACTCAGCCGGTGAATGGTCGAGATGACCGGGCAGTTCACCCTGAGCAAAGTCGGTATCTTCATAATCGCTGCCCAGCGCCGGCTGTTTCTTGCCGGTCCAGAGCATCCGGAAGAAACGAGCGATATCAACGCCGATAGCGTACATCGCCGGCACCAGAAGCAGGGACAGGAAGAGCGCGAAGATCACCGCGAAGCCAAGCGCCACAACCATCGGCTTGAGGAATTCGGCCTGGGTTGAGCGTTCCGCCATCATCGGGAAAATACCGAGGAAGGTGGTGACCGAGGTCAGCAGGATCGGGCGGAAGCGCTGCACACCGGCATCTACGAGGGCCTGGAAAGCCCCGACACCATTGGCTCGCAAGCGGTTCACAAAGTCGATCAAGACCAGATTGTCGTTGATCACAACACCCGCCGCCGCGCCTACGCCAAAGTAGGAGAAGAGCGCGATCGGCATGTCAAAGATCCAGTGACCGAAAATTGCGCCGGCCAGAGAGAACGGAATGGCGATCATGATCACGATCGGCTGGAAGTAGGAGCGGAATGCGATCGCCAGCAGCAGGTACATGGAGATCAGGGCAAAGAGCAGAAGGATCTGCACCTCGGCCATGAATTCGCGTTGACCCTCGGCCTGACCGATCTCGTCGCGGGAGACATGCGGGAAGCGTGCCTCAAACGTATTCCAATAGTCTGCTTCCAGATTGGTCTGGATATCGCCACGCGCCGCCGGGTCGGACAGTTCAGCACTGACCGTGATCGTGCGCATGCCGTTTCGACGGTTGATGCGGTTGAGGCCTGGAGCGAATTCGGCTTCTGCGACGGCGTCCAGTGGAACTTCACGACCATCACTCGTGCGGATGCGAATGTCACGAAGCGTGTCCAGTGAGCGCCGTGATTCACCATCAAGGCGGATCATCACGCGTACATCCTGACCATCACGGGGGAGACGCTGGGCCTCTTCGCCATAGAAGGCCTGGCGGATCTGGCGGGTGACGTCTGACAAGGTCAGGCCCAGAGCCCGCGCATCGGGACGCAGACTGACCTGCAATTCCTCAGTCGAGGTCTGCATGGAGTCGACCACATCATAGAGCGTGTCATAACTGCGCAACTGTTCCTTGAGGTCGTCAGCGGCTGCGCGCAGTTCGCCAAGGTCCTGGCCGGTCAGGGCGAAGGTCATGCCATTGCCGCCCTGGTTGATGGTGGAGTCGAGGCGGACTTCCTCGGCATCCGGGATCGGACCCAGATACTCGCGGATAGTACGGGCGACGTCAGCCGTCGGCAGGGCGCCAGGACGGTTCTCCGGCTTTGCCAGGGTAATCCAGGCCCGAATGCGGCCGTCTGTTGCCAGGGTGGAGCGGCTCTCGATCATGTCCACATCGCCGGGATATTCGGCGCGGTAGTATTGAAGAGCCTGATCCTGGGCACTATCGAGCTGTTGACGGACCTGTTCCGTGCGATTCCACGGTGTGCCCTCAGCCAGCTGGATATTGACCTGGATGGTCTCGTTCTCGATCTGCGGCATGAAGACGGAGCCAACACGATTGGTTGTCATCATGGTGATCGAGATCGCAAAGATCATCAGGAAGCCAATGAAGGTCGCATAGCGGTTACGGATACTCAGCTTGGCCAGCGGGCGATATACACCGCGGGCGAAGGCGACGAGCGTGTAGGCAATGCCCCGTTGTACAGCGATTAGTGCACCCACCAGTCCCTTGGTGGACTGCGGCTTCATGTGTGACAGGTGCGCCGGCAGGATGAGCAGGGATTCGATCAGCGAGAAGGCCAGGGCGGCGATCACGACAAGCGAGATCTGACGCGTGAACTGGACTTCCGGACCTGTAAGCAACATCCAGGGCGAGAACATCATGATGGTTGTAATGACGGCGAAGACCACCGGTTTGGCAACCATCTGGGTGCCGACGATCGAAGCGGTCAGGCCCGGTTCACCACGCTCAACCCGGTCGTGAATGTTTTCCCCGACCACGATTGCGTCATCCACGACGATACCGATCACCAGAAGGAAGGCGAACAGTGACAGCATGTTCAGCGTGACGCCCATCATCGGCAGGATCAGGAAGGCCCCGCCAAAGGCGATGAAGATGCCGATCGTAACCCAGAAGGCGACGAGCGGACGCAGGAACAGGAACAGGACGATAAGAACCAGGAAGCCGCCAAACAAAGCTGATTTGGAGATGGTCTCCATGCGGCCGGTGTACATTTCCGAGTTATCCCACCACAGGGACAGGCTCACACCGTCAGGCAGTTCCAGGCGTTTCTCGTCAAGATAGGCGCGAACCTGGTTGGACGTGTCGACAACGTCGATATTCGGAGAGGTCTCGACAACCACCAGAGCCATCGGCTCGCCATTATAGGTCGCAGCAAGGTTGAAATCGACAAAACCGTCGCTCACTTCCGCGACGTCGCGAACCCGAAGCGTGCCGCCGTCCGCCGTCTGGCGAATGATGATATTTTCGAATTCCGGAGCCGTGTCTGCGAGTTGGCGCGAAGTGATGTTCACATCGCCCAGCTCTGTACGGACGCTGCCGGCAGACGCGTTGAGCGAGGTTGAGCGCACGGCGCGGACGATTTCGTCAAAGGTGAGGTCGTAGCGGCGAAGGTTCTCCTCGGAGACTTCGATGGAGACCTCTTCATTGCGTACGGCCCAGAGGTTGACGATCGAGGCACCCGGCAATTGGGCAACTTCGTCGCGGATCTCGCGGGCGATGGCCTGCAGATCGCGTCGGTCAGCTGTACCGTGGACCGCAAAGCCGACAACCTGATCCTGCGAACGCCAGGGCGTGACGACTGGACGGAAGGCGGATTGCGGCAGGTTGTTGACCGAGTCGACTTCCAGCTTGATGGCGTCGATGAACTCACCAACATCTACAGAGCGCTTGCCCTCGATATTGATGAAGCCGCCGCCTTCACGCGCTGTGGAGGTGATCGTTTCCACACCATCCATATCGGACAGCGCTTCCTCGATCCGAACAATGATCTGTTCCTCGACTTCCTGCGGGGATGCCCCGGGCCAGGCCACCGAGACACTGGCGCCGTTGACGGAAATGGTCGGGAAAACTTCGCGGTTCAGGGCGTTGTAGCCCAGGAAGCCACCGAGAACTGCGATGATCATGATCAGGTTGGCTGCAACTGAGTTGCGGGCCCACCAGCCAATGATACCACCACTAGGCGCTTCGTCGTGAGTTGTGTTCGGATCGGTCATCGCCGCCTCCTGTCTACGCGGTCGATTGATTAGCCGTTGCTGGCGACAGCATCGCTGTCAGCAGCACCGGTTTCGGATTCGGCAAGACCTTCAGTATCGGTCTCGTCATAGGATGCGGAATATTGTGCCATCATCTCGCCGTCGGCAGCGAAGGTCTGGATGCGCATGCCATTGCTGGCTCCGCGGATCGGAGAGGTCACGACCAGTTCACCACCAGTAACGCCTGAGGAAACCACGACACGTTCGGCGCTGGAGTCGATGACGTTTACAGAGCGAACAGACAGCGTTCCGCCTTCTTCAGCGACAAAGACACTGTCTTGGCCACGAAGGGCCGAGCGCGGCAGGATGTAGGCATCCTCGACGCTGCGACCGGTAATCTCCGCAGTCACAAAGAGACCGACAGCGAGAGGTGCGCCACCTTGAGCGGCGTCACCATAGGGATCAGCGACTTCGGCGATGGCGTAGAGAACGCGCGTCTGGGTGTCGATGGCGCTGTCGGTGCGCGTGATCTGGCCCTGCCAGGTCTGGCGCTGGCCTGCCAGCGTGGCGCGCAGCGTGACCGGGATGCTGGCTGTGTCCTCGTTCGCATTGAAAGCGATCGGAATGCCCAGCAGGCCAAGTTCGTGGTCGGTCAGGGGCAGGCGGACCAGCACAGCATCGGTCGAGAAGACCTCACCGAGCGGCGTGCCTGCATTGACGAACTGACCGAGGTCAGCGGCTTTGCTGCGCACACGACCCGTGAAAGGTGCGGAAATGCGGGTGCGTTGCAGATCAAGGCGAGCGTCCTGGAGCGTCGCACTGGCAGCAGCGAGCTGAGCACGGGCTTCGGCCAGTTGCGGTTCGCGCAGTGTCAGCGAGGATGCTTCGCCTTCACCGAGTTCTTCCCACTCGGAAAGAGCCAGTTCGGATTCCGCCCGTTCGCGGGCAAGGGCTTGCTCGGCCTGGGCAACCTGGGCTTCGGCGCGGGTCACGGCGAGGCGATAATCAGCATCTTCGATGCGAACAAGCGTTTCGCCGGCTTCGAAGAAACCGCCTTCGATAAAGTCCGGGTTCACATAGGTGATGCGGCCGGAAACCTGGGGCACCAGATTGATCTGGGTGCGCGGGCGCGCTTCGCCCTGCGAGGTGACGGCAAGAGCGATGGTGTCGCGCTGCGCTTCCTCAACAAACACCGCGACCGGGCGTGGCGCGGCGTTGGCGCGTTCCGGTTCCGGCTGGGTAGCAACAAGCGAGAAGACGATAAAAATGCCGATGGCGGCAACAATACCGATGATGATGAAGCGTCCGATGAAAGCCATGATTATTCTCCAGTATGCGCAGCCGGGTCTGCGGACGCGGCCGCGGAGAAATCGCCGGCGATGGCGAGATAAAGGTCTACACGATTAGCCGCGCGAGCGCGGCGTGCTGAAATGTACTGACTCTCCGCGCTGATACGGCGGGAGTATGCGTTAAGCAGATCGAAGATTGTTGCGACACCGCGCGCGTATTGCTGGGTCACAAGATTTTCAGCTTCGGCGGCCTCCTCGAAGGCTCTACCTAGGCTGTCGACGCGAGACGCCAAGATAGTGTCGGCGTAGATGGCGTTCTCTGCTTCTCTCCAGGCGCCCAGCACTGTCTGGACATAACCGGCAATCTGCAGCTCCGCATTGGCGATGGCCTGGTCGCGCTGGGCGCGAAGCTGGCCACCGTTGAAGATCGGTGCGGTCAGGGAACTCGTCAGGGAAGAGACCAGACCGTCCAGATCGGTGAGATTATCGAAATCAGCGCCGCTTGTGCCTGAAGAGGCAGAAAGCGACAGGCTTGGGAACAGGGCCGCGCGCGCTGCGTCGACCCGCAGGCCGGCAGCAACCAGGCGGCGCTCTGCCGCGATGATGTCCGGTCGACGGGTCAGCAGCTCCTGTGGAGAGCCCAGTCCTGCGAGATCGCCGAGTGCCGGGAAGCCGGCATCGCGCTCGATGCGGGCCGCGGGGTAACGGCCCAACAGGGTTTCAAGGCTGCGCGCCGAGGAGGCTTCGGCGCGACGCCGCGAGGCGAGAGCGGCTTCGGAAGACGCCAGGGCGCTGCGCGCGGTGCGCACATCGGAACTGCGAACGAGGCCGCGGGCAAAGCGGCGATCGGTCAGGGAAACGGCGTTTTCCTTGGCAGCGAAGTCTCGTTCTGCCAGTTCGGTTTGCAGGCGCGCTTCCGTCAGGTCCAGCCATGCCTTGGAAACCAGGCCCGCGATGGACAATTGTGAACCGCGCAGATCCTGGGCGGCGGCTTCCGCGTCCAGAGCAGCGGCATTCGCATTGTTGCGGACGCGGCCCCACAGATCGACTTCCCAGCTGGAAGACAGTCCGAGGGAGAACTGGTCCGACGAGGAACCGGTATTTGGTTCCCTGCGGGTATGACCAAATGACCCGTTAAGCGACGGCAGGCGACTGGCGCCGGCGATGCGCGCGCTGGCGCGGGCGGAATCATAACGGGCCAGTGACTGGGCCAAGCTTGGATTGCCATCAAAGGCTTCGTCTACCAGGGAGACAAGACGTGGCGAATTGAACGCCGCGACCCAGTCGGCCACACGCGGCCCTTCGGCCATATTGGGCGAGCTGGACCAGTTGTGAGGCGCGTCCGGGAGGACGTCCTGGGATTCAAAAGCTGGCACACTGGCGCAGGACGCAGTTGTCAACGCTGTTGCCAGTATGAGTAGGTTTTTACGCATGCGTGTGCCCCGCACATTCTTACTTCGACTCTGCCGCCATCCTATGATCGGCATAGCGAATGTCAACATAAATTTATCGAAAAACACTAAATGCCTATCGAATGACATGAAAAGCCTCTCGTTTTTCGAGATGTGAAATTTCGGTAAGCATCTCTGGTCTCATGGATTCGATGCTTCTGGGTCGCTAATCGGATGCGTTCTGTCGCAGAATTGTTTCCAAATTGCGTCAAACCTCAGTATTCCAATAAAGTATTCACTGGATAAGGAGCGCCTGGTGAGTTCACGTCTGAACCGGCACCCGCCTTCAACGCGTATGCGTCGCCGAGATACCGCCGCAGTCGCTGCGCTTGGCTGCGGAGTCGTCCTGCTGTTTTGGCTCTTCGGAGAGCTGGCGTTTGTGCAGGCATTTGTAGCGATTGCGACCATTTCCGCGCTCTCGGTTTTCTATTATCTGACTGTCATTACGTCTCTGCCCCCGCAGGTGGATCTGTCCTATGATGATGAAAGCGATGATTTCGCCGCGCCTGCGCCAGAGCTGAACTTGCCGAGCCTGACCGCTCAGGACCTTTTGTACAGCCTGCCAATCCCCGTGATGGTCATTGCCGGCTCCGGCAAGGTAGAGGACGCCAATCCGGCAGCGCGGGAATTCCTCGGTTTGGGAGCCGAGGTCGGGCATCTGTCGGGTGTCTTGCGTCAGCCGGAAGTGCTCGAGGCCGTTAGCGCGGCGCTGCGTGGGGACGTTGTGCCGCCTGTTGAATATTCCAGCATGGCGCCGGTCGAGAGCCATGTGCGCGCTTTCATAGCCCCGCTGGGTGAGACGGATACGACCGATGCCGAGCGGCGGGCGATGCTGGTTCTGACAGACGAAACGTCGATCAAGCGTGCAGACCGCATGCGCGCGGACTTCCTCGCCAATGCCAGCCACGAGCTGCGGACTCCGCTGGCCTCTCTGGCCGGCTTCATCGAGACGTTGATGGGGCACGCCAAGGATGATCCCGAGGCGCGAGACCGGTTTTTGACGATCATGTTCGATCAGACCGAACGCATGCGCCGATTGATCAATGACCTGTTGTCCCTGTCACGGGTGGAGATGGACGAACATGTCGCGCCGGTCACAACGGTTGATCCGTGCGTTGTGGTTGAGGATGTTGTCAGCTTCCTGCGTCCACAGATCGAGAAGCAGAATATCACGATCGAGCAGGATCTGGATGGGTCGGTGAGCGCCATTGCGGATCGTGACCAGCTCACCGAGGTTGTGCAAAATCTGATCGAAAACGCGATCAAGTATAGCGGTGATGCGGCGAAACTGGAGATTTCGGTGACCGGGGCCTTGCCGCGCGACGCCGCCGAGCGGCCTCCGCTGAGCTTGGGCGGAGGGGCGAGTCGATTGACCCTTGCCGCCCCGAAAATTGAGGCCAACACCCGCTATTTGGCCATCCGTGTTCGTGATAGCGGCCAGGGCATCCAGCGCCGTGACCTGCCGCGCCTGTCCGAGCGTTTCTTCCGGGTGGATGGACAAAAGAGCGGTCCCAAGGAGGGCACCGGGCTTGGTCTGGCAATCGTGAAACACATCGTCAATCGCCATCGCGGCGGTTTCACCGTTGAAAGCGCCCCGGGTGTCGGGTCCGTGTTTTCGATCTTTCTCCCGGTCGGTGCAGTTGGTGTTTTTGAGCCTGAAGCTCTTGCGGATTAGGTAAATTTCGACAAAAGCCGCACAGTGTCACAAAACAGTCGTCAGGCTGTCATAAATCAGCGCACCAAACGCACTAATACACGCTTCTCGTTTAGTCAGGCCTGTTGGCTGCGGATCAGTGTGTCGAAACAAACCTCTTCGCGGATCATCCGTGAGGGTAGGGAGATCAAATGAACCAGACACAACATTCGCATATTGTGTCCGCCTATGGCGCCGAACTCGACCAACTGGCCGACGATCTGCTGCGCATGGGTGGTCTGGTAGAAATCCAGCTGACTGAATCACTGCAGGCTTTCATTCGCCGTGACCTGTCCGTCGTACCTGGTGTGCGCGAACGGGAAAAAAAGGTAAATGAGCTGGCGACCGGTATCGAGCGGCGGGTTGTCCGCCTCTTTGCCCTGCGTCAGCCCATGGCCGCCGACCTGCGCGTGACGATCTCGGCGATGAAAATCGCAAGCGATCTGGAACGTATGGGTGACTTGGCCAAGAATATCGCCTTTCGCGCCGAAGACATTAATGAGTTCCCGCCGATGCCGGTTCTGGGACAGCTCGAGCGCCTCGGTGCCGTCGTTGCCAAACAGCTTCGCGATGGTCTGGACACGCTTTCCAACCAGGACGTGGCGTCGGTGATCCGGGTCTGGCAGGCCGACGATGAAGTGGATGAGCACCACAATGCGGTCACGCGCGAGGTTTTGATGTCGATGACACAGAACCCGCAGTTTGTGGAGCCGGGTGTTCCGGTTCTGTTTGTTTCCAAAAACCTAGAGCGGCTCGGCGATCACGTCACAAACATTGTTGAGTCCGTGCATTTTATGGCGACGGGCCAACAGCTGGAAGACAGCGACACGCTCGACGACTGATTCAGGAGTACACGCATGAAACCCCAGGTGATTGTTGTTGAGGACGAAGATGCTCTGGCAACGCTGCTCCAGTATAATCTGGAGAAAGAGGGGTACGAGGTCCGTGTTGCGGGTGATGGCGAGGAAGGTCTGATGCTCGCCGAGGAGGAAACTCCGGATCTCGTTCTGGTGGACTGGATGTTGCCAAAAGTATCCGGCATTGAAGTCTGCCGTCGCCTGCGCGGACGCCAGGAAACGGCCAATGTACCCATCATCATGCTGACGGCCCGCGGCGAGGAGACTGATCGTGTGCGCGGTCTCGATACCGGCGCGGACGACTATATCGTCAAGCCCTTCTCGATGACCGAGCTTTTCGCCCGTATCCGCGCCGTGCTGCGTCGTATTCGTCCGGGCCTGGCAGAAGATGTGGTGCGCCGCGGCGATATTGCCATGGATCGTGTCGCTCACCGCGTGAAGCGTGCGGAGCGTGAAATCCATCTCGGACCAACTGAATTTCGCTTGCTCGACTATCTCATGCAGCACCCGGGGCGGGTTTTTTCTCGTGAGCAACTGCTCGATGCGGTCTGGGGCTCGGATGTGTATGTCGAGGCCCGTACGGTAGATGTTCATGTCGGCCGGTTGCGCAAGGCTCTGAATACCAAGGAAGAGCGCGACCCGATCCGCACCGTGCGTTCGGCAGGCTATTCCTTCGACGCTGCCGGGGGCTGATTTCCCGCCATATGGAACAGATACTGTTCTCGTTTGGCCATTAATCCCGGGTTCAGTCGCGATTATGTCTCCTGTGAACACTCATGGAGGCAAAAATGCGCTGGGCTGGCTTAATCATTTCCGGTGGAATTCTCGCCGCAATTACCGTTTCGATCATCGCTGCGCCAAGCGGTTCGTCACTGTACATCTAGACTTCGTCACTCTGCCGGGGTGAGCCTACGCTGACCGCTTGCGGGCCATGACCGGCCGCATAGGGTGAGGGCTCTGCTATCCACGGAGCTTTCCATTGCAACGCGTTGTCGCAAGTCTGGCCGCTATCGGTCTCATCCTGGTCGCCCCTGCGGACGTTACTGCCCAGGATACATCTCATGCTGAAACCCGCACTGAAGGGTTTGCGCTGGAAGATTTCCAGCCGACTTTGGGGCGTTGGCAGGTCACCAATTGGTTGATGACCGGGCCGGGCCAGTTTGAAGAACGCTATTTCACGATCAACGTGGCCGCCGATCTGGGCGGCAAGGGGCTGCGTACGGACTGGTATTCCCTCGATGGGGCGTATTTCGGTACGGTTCTGCAAACCTTGCGACGGGACGGTCAAGGCCTGGATCAGCTCTATTTCGCCGCAGCACAGGATAGCTGGACTGTTTCGGAACAACATCCGGAGCGTCAGAACAACGGGTTTGGCACGCGGTTCAATGGCGAGGATGAGTTCGGTCGCTTCGAGGCCCGCAGTCAGACACGATATCTGCCCGATGGTGGCGGTTTCGATTGGACCATAGAGCGGCGTTACCCGGGCACGGGCTGGTTCGTCATTGATCGTGGCGAGGCGCGCCCGACAGGCGACTAGTGTGCCATACGCCTTTTGGTCGGCCCCATAGAAAAAGCGGCCACCTCGGGGGAGAGATGGCCGCTATTCTGCCGGACGGGGGGGTGAGAGGGGTTGTCCGGCTAGAAATTATAACGACGAGTGGCCGCGATTGCGTCGAGCGCAGCGTTGGCGTCGGAATTGCGACGGCGGCGCTTCTGGCTCGGCTGGTACGCCATGTCTGCGTGCGCGTCACAATAAGTCTGTTCACCCGTCGTCTTGCGACCGCAGAAGCGGAAGCTGGAAGAAGCCGGGTCCCCGATCGGCCATTTGCACATGCTGTCACGCAGGGTCAGGACAGTGGCAAACTCGCCGGAAGGCAGGACGGCTGGCTCCACCGGCGCCGGCGGCGTTGCAGGGGGCGCTGAGGGGGTGGGGCGCGCCGGAGTGCGCGCTACTGGCGGGGTGGAAGCCGTGGTTGTACGCGGCCGGGATGGTTTCACGGTACGGCGAGCCGGACGAGACGGCGTTGCGCGACCTGACAGGCCCAGGCGATGGACCTTGCCAATCACGGCGTTACGGGTCACACCGCCAAGCTGTTTGGCGATCTGACTGGCACTCAGGCCTTCTGACCAGAGTTTCTTCAGTTCTTCTACGCGTTCGTCCGTCCAAGCCATCGCACTAGATCTCCCGGTGGGGTGCGTTCCTTACCGTGATGAAGGTAAATCCCGCATCTCTCAATTCATGTTTAATTACACTAGATATTGTATCCAACAGCCTGCGAGCCACAAGATGGGCCTATGTCCAAGCCTGTGGAAAGATCTCTTGTCAGGCCAATCGTTAACGGTGATGGTTACCGAGACGTTAAGGGTAATTCGATATGAGTAACTCAAGCTTAACACCTGTGACCGCGCCGCGGGAATTTGGTGCCGTAAATTGGCTAGGCCTCTGGACTCTTTATAAAAAAGAGGTCCGTCGCTTTATGAAGGTCATGTTCCAGACGGTGATGGCTCCCGTTGCGACGACCCTCCTCTTCATGACAGTTTTCGCGGTGGCAATCGGGTCAAGCCGACCTGAAATTAATGGTGTGGAATTCCCGGTTTTCCTTGCTCCGGGTCTCATTCTCATGGGCGTTCTCAACAACGCCTTCGCCAATTCATCCTCTTCGCTGCTGGTTTCCAAGGTGCAGGGGAATACGGTGGATTTCCTGATGCCGCCCCTGTCGGCGCTGGAATTGTTTCTGGCATTTGTAGGCGGGGCGATCACCCGGGGGCTTGTTGTCGGCCTTGCCACGGCGCTGACGATGCTGCCCTTTGTCGATCTGGTGCCAACGCATTTCTGGGCGGTCCTGTATTTCGGCATGGGGGCGGCCGCCATGCTCGCGATGGTCGGGGTCATTGGCGGGATCTGGGCCGAGAAATTTGATCACCTCGCTGTCGTGAACAACTTCTTCATCATGCCGGCGACCTTCCTGTCCGGCACCTTCTACTCCGTGACCATGTTGCCCGACCCGGTGCGCTCCATCAGCTATTTCAACCCGTTCTTCTATATGATCGACGGCTTTCGGTACGGCTTTACTGGCCACGCCGATGGGTCTCTGGTGACCGGTGTCGTGGTTGTTGCGGTGATCAATATTGCACTGGCGATAAGCTGCTATGCGGTGTTGCGTGCAGGCTGGCGCTTGAAGAGCTGATCTTCCCGGCCTAGACCGGAAGAAACGGTCCCCATTTCGGGCGCCGATAAACAGCTATCGAGGGGAGTTAAACTCATGCCAGCGCCGATGATGGACACTTACGCACCGCCGGATCTGAATTTTGAACGCGGCGAAGGTGTTCGCCTGATCACCGACAAGGGTGACAAATACCTGGATTTCATTTCGGGTATTGCTGTGAACTGTCTGGGACATGCGCACCCCAAGGCCGTCGCGGCGCTC
>CBFHQE010000064.1:0-16313 GCA_965657935.1 Maricaulis sp.
TCTGTATGACAGCCTCGGCGAGGGTCATTTTGCGCTGGGCAATTCCGAGGCCGCGCTCGCTGCGTTCAGGACATCACTGGACCTGGCGCCGCAAGACGGCGGCTGCGGCTGGTGTGAGAATGCCCGCAACCGTATTGCAGAACTTGAAGCCGGCGCGCCATAGCGCCGGTGTCTACATCCGCTCTGGCGCTTCCAGTCCAACCAGGTGCAGGCAGAGCTCAAGCTGTTTGAGCGTTGCCTGGGCCAGGGCCAGGCGGGAGGCCTTGGTCGTATCGTCATCCGCGCCCAGAATCGGGCAAGCCGCATAGAATTTCGAGAAAGTCTGGGCCAGCGTGAAGGCGTGATCACAGATCGTGTTCGGCGCCCGGTTTTCACAGGCCTGTTCCAGCGCCGTGCCAAAAGCGTCCAGCGCAAGCACCAGATCGGTCTCTTCCTGGGTGCCGACGACAATCGCGCCCGGCGCCACGCCTTCTCGTTCCGCCTTGCGCATGAGCGATTTCACACGAACAGCAGCGTAGAGCAGATAGGGACCTGTCTTGCCTTCAAAACTGGTGAAACGGTCCAGATCAAAGACGTAATTGGTGGTGCGGTAATTCTGCAGATCCGCAAATTTGATCGCGGCCAGACCCACCATGCGTGCGACATTGGCCCGCTCCTCTTCAGAAGCATCGGCTGCGAGCCCGGCTTCCTTGAGGCGTTCACCCGCACGCTCGATGGCCGAGGAGATCAGGTCGGCGAGACGGAATGTGCCACCATCGCGGGTCCGCAGGCGCTTGCCGTCGGTTCCGTTGACGGTACCGAATTTCACGTGCTCCAACGCACCCTCAGCCGCCAGGCCCGCCTTGCTGGCAGCGCGGAAAACTTGCTCGAAATGATCCGACTGCGCCAGATCGACAACATAGAGTGTCAGGTCCGGGCCGACCTCATTCTTGCGATCGAGGATCGTCGCGAGGTCCGTCGTTCCGTAAAGTGACGCACCGCCCGAGGTGACCAGGATCAAAGGCGCGAGTTCTTTCTTGTCGCCCTCGCGAGCCACACGCACGACCCAGGCGCCATCACTTTCCTCTGCAACGGCGCGATCCTTGAAATCCTGCACAAGGCCCGCGATCAGCGGATCGACATCACTTTCGCCCTTCCACAGGTCGAAATGCACACCGAGATCCCCGAAATCCTTTTTCAAGGCGGCAACTGACACATCAATGAAATGCCGCAGCAGCGCGCGGTAACCGGCGCGTCCGGCCTGCAATTCAGCGGTCGCCGCGCGGGAGATTTCCAGACGCGCCGCATCCGACTTCGCCTTGTTTGACGCCTGCGGATAGAGACGCGCAAGATCCTCGATATTGACGGGCGGCGCAGACGGGTAACCGTCGGTGATACCGGCGTCGAAATAGATCAAGTCCGGTTGTTCTTCAGCCAGCTCCGTGATCAGATGCCCCATCTGCAGGCCCCAATCGCCCAGATGGATATCGGACACAACGTCATCGCCGCGGAAACGCAGGAGACGTTGCAGGCTGTCGCCCAGTACAGAGGAGCGCAGATGACCGACATGCATCGGCTTGGCGACATTCGGGCCGCCAAAATCGATCATCACCTTGCGGGGGTTGTCGGTTTTTGCAGCGCCAGCGCGCTCGTCAGCGGCGATCTCGGCAGCGCGCCGGGTAATGGCGTCGCCCGACGGACGCAGGTTGAGAAATCCCGGTCCAGCGATCTCGACCTTTTCGATCAAGGCACTTCCCGCCAGCGCATCAACGACCAACTGTGCGATCTCGCGCGGGTTCTTCTTGGCCTGCTTGGCCGCTGGCATGGCGCCATTGCACTGATAGGGGAAAACTTCAGGGTTCTGCTTTGACGGGCTCACACGGCCCAGCTCCCGCGGAAGCTCAAGGGAAGCGAACGCGTCGCCCAGCACAGCGCCGAGCTGATCAGCAATTGAAGGCATGAATTTTATTCCTGGCCAGCTGCGACGCGGAAACGCCGTCCACTGCGATTGTAGGCGAGCTGCTCATCGGTCAGTTCAAAGCCGACAAGTATCTCGAAATTGGTGCCGGAGGTTGTCGGTGTGGCGCGCGGAATGGAAATGGCATCCACACGCTCGGTCATGAAGACACGGTCCTCGTCCGCACGGAAACGCACGCGGATCGGGAAGCTTTCCTTCTCGATGATCGCACGGTCACGACGGGTGACGGCGACAAAATACTCGTAGGTGTTCTCGCTGCCCACAGCAGCCGGGCCGCGCCCGAAACCGAGATCAATTTCCAAGGTCGCCAGGATCGGGCGATCGCCGTAATAGCTGCAGAGTGATCGCACGGCGAGGATCTCACCGGTAAAGCCAACATTCTCATAAACGACTTCACCACTTATATCGACATAACGGTGCGCATCATGCAGCGCGAACGCTGTCGGGCACGGACCGATATTGGGTTCCGGAGATTCGAGAACACTGACGACACTGGAACATCCAGCTAAAAGGGATCCGACCGCGGCAACAAGGGCAAAAGAACGCATTGTGCGACACCTGACTTCACTAGAGTGACTGGCACTAGATAGCACGCAGCCGAATTGTTAGGACGGTCATACGATGCACAGCGCAAGACCGCAACGGCATCGCTGAAGGAGATTTGGATTTCATGAGCGCATCGCCTCCCCCTCTCACCGTTCTACTGGCCGCACCGCGCGGATTTTGTGCGGGTGTAGACCGTGCCATCCAGATCGTTGAGCGCGCCCTGGAGAAATTCGGCTCGCCCGTCTTTGTTCGGCACGAGATCGTGCACAACCGACATGTCGTTGAACGTCTTGAAAAAATGGGTGCTGTTTTTGTTGAGGAGCTGGACCAGTGTCCAGACGATCGCCCTGTCGTGTTTTCCGCACACGGCGTGCCCAAGAGCGTTCCCATCGAAGCCTCCCGGCGCGAGATGATCTATGTCGACGCCACCTGTCCGCTGGTCTCCAAGGTCCATGTCGAAGCCCAGCGCCATTTCAACAACGGCCACGACATCATCCTGATCGGCCATGCCGGCCACCCGGAGGTCATCGGCACGATGGGGCAGCTGCCTGTCGGCGCGATTACTCTGGTGGAAACCGTCGAGGATGTGGACAGGCTCGACCCGCGCGATGAGACCAAGCTGGCCTTCGTCACCCAGACCACGCTGTCCGTTGATGATACCTCCGCCATTGTTGACCGTCTGCAGGCCCGCTTCCCCGCCGTCGCTTCACCGCACAAGGAAGATATCTGCTACGCCACCACCAACCGCCAAAGTGCTGTCAAGACGATGGCGGATCGCTGCGACAAGGTCTTTGTCATCGGCGCGCCCAACTCTTCCAACTCGGTTCGCCTGGTCGAGGTCGCAGAACGTGCGGGCGCAAAGAGTGCCCAACTTGTTGCCTCCGCCGGTGATGTTGACTGGGACAGTCTTGGGCCCGTGCGCACAATCGGCATTACCGCCGGTGCCTCGGCTCCGGAAGATCTTGTACAGGGCCTGATCGCGGCCTTCCGTGAGCGGTTCGAGGTCTCCCTGGAGGAGCTGGCCGTGACACGCGAGGATGTCGAGTTCAAACTCCCGCGGGTTCTGGCCGAGGAGAGCGACAGTGTCTGACAACAAGACCAAACCAACAGAAATCTCACCGCGCGACTTCATTGCCAGCGTCGACCATGGAACCCGCCGCGCCGATGCGCTCGTCCTGCTGGAGCTGATGGAAAAAATCACGGGCTGGGACGCCACGATGTGGGGGACCTCCATCATCGGGTTCGGACGTTATAAATACCAGACGGCTGACAAGAAATGGCATGAATTCATGCGCACGGGCTTTTCTCCACGAAAGGCCAATCTCGTCTGCTACATCATGCCAGGTTATACCAATTTCGATGCAATCCTCGATCGTCTCGGCAAACACAAGCTTGGGAAATCCTGCCTGTATCTCAACAAGCTGGCGGATGTGGACATGGATGTTCTGGAAGAACTGATCCGTGCCGGCCTCGACGACATGGAGAAGAAATACCCGCTGTGAGTACAATAACGATCCACACTGACGGAGCCTGTTCCGGCAATCCTGGACCTGGCGGCTGGGGAGCTATCCTGGAATGGAATGGCCACCGCAAGGAACTCAAGGGCGGCGAGCATAATACCACCAACAACCGCATGGAAATGCAGGCCGCCATCGAGGCTCTCAAGGCTCTTAAAAAGCCGGGGCGCACGGTTATCCTGATCACCGACAGCGTCTATCTGCGGGACGGGATCACCAAGTGGATCCATGGCTGGAAAAAGCGCGGGTGGAAAACCGCGGACAAGAAGCCGGTCAAGAATGTCGATCTGTGGCAGGAACTCGAACAGCTTACAGAACAGCACGCGATCGAGTGGCGCTGGGTGAAGGGGCATGCCGGCGACCCGGGCAATGAACGCGCCGATGAGCTGGCACGCGAGGGTATTGCCGATCTTGGCTAGCCGCTGGCCTTGCGCTCGCCAGCGCTGGGCTGCAGAACGGCCAGCACTTCCGCCAGATTGAGTGGCTTGGCCAGATAACCGTTGGCGCCTGCAGCCAGGTATTTCTCGCGCGCGCCCCGTGTGGCGTCTGCCGTTACGGCAAAGATCGGGATATCTGCATAATCGGCATCCGAGGCGCGTATCTGGCGTATCGCCTCGTCGCCGGAGAGAACCGGCATCTGAATGTCCATCAAGACGGCATCGAAATCTTCTGTCGCCAACGCGTCGATGGCTTCCTGGCCATTGCTCGCTGTGACCACCTGATAGCCCGCGCCCTTCAAAAGCGCCGTCGCGACGATCAAGTTGGTAGCAACATCGTCAGCCACCAGGATACGCCCGGATCGGGAGGCTTTGGCCATCAGGTTTGCGTTTGAGAGGTCGCCGGCTTCGGCCACGGTCGTCTTGGCTTCACCAGAGGCCAGCGGCAGCTGGAACCAGAAGACGGAGCCTTCTCCGATCTCGCTTTCAACCCCTATCGTACCGCCTGCCATTTCAACAATTTCGCTGCAAATGGCCAGGCCCAGTCCCGATCCGCCATGTTCGCGGGTGGCACTCCCGTCTACCTGCGCGAACCGTCCGAAAATATGCTCGCACTTATCGGCAGGAACACCGGGCCCGGTGTCCTGCACTTCAAATCGCACCCATCCGGGGGTCGGTTGGCTCACCTTCAGATTGACGGAGCCTTTTGACGTGAATTTCACTGCGTTTCCAACAAGATTGATCAATACTTGCCGAACACGCTTTTGATCGCCGAGAACCTTCGCAGGGATATTGTCATCTGTCTCCACCCCAAGCTCGAGGGCTTTTTCAGAGGCGATGCCCGCCACCATATCCACGACCGAGCGGGCTGTTTGAACGACGTCGAACGGTTCGCGGCTCAACTCCAGCGCCCCTGCCTCGATCTTGGATATATCGAGAATGTCCTCGATCAGGTCGAGCAGTGCCCGGCCGGAGTTTTCCAGCGTGTTGACGAACCGCGCCTGCTTGTCGTTCAGATCTGTCAGGCGAAGCAATTGGGTCATGCCCAGCACGCCATTGAGTGGCGTGCGGATCTCGTGACTCATATTCGCCAGGAATTGTGATTTGGCGAGATTGGCCTCTTCAGCCTCCTTGCGCCGCCGCTCGATTTCCTCACGCGCGCGCACTTCTGCCGTCATGTCGAAATTGATGCCGCTGAAAACTCTCTCCCCATACAGCCCCTCGCGGAGCAGGGCCCGGGAGCGGATATGTCGGTGCTGACCGTCTTCGAACACGATGCGATACTCGACATCATAATCGGCGCCGTTTTGCAGGGCATCCTCGAGCTTTTGAGTCAGCGCCGGTGCGTCGTCCGGATGAACGCGGCGCTGCCAGATCTCGAAAGGTTCCTCGGATGTCGTTGGATCTGCGTCGAACATGGCGTGGGAGCCACTATCCCACCAGGTCGACCCGTCATCGAGATTCATCTCGAACACGCCAATCTTTCCGACCTTGAGCGCCAGTCCCAATCGGCCTGAGAGCGTGCGCACTTCCTCCTCACGCGCCCGACGCTCCGTGACATTCTGGAAGGATCCGATCAGCTTGCTGACTTCACCATTTTCGAAGACGGCCCGACCGACAGCTCTTACCCAGATGCGGTTGTTCTTGGCTGTGATGAAGGGCAGCTCGACGTCCCACGGCTCACCATCCTGTATGCCGCGCTGGACCAGGTCGGTAATGATCGGCCGCGCCTCAGGCGCATAGAAGTTGATGACTTCATCCATCACAGGGACAAAGTCGGCCGGCACCTCATGAATCTGCCGGGTAATCGCATCCCAGATCGGACGGCCGGTCACCATGTCGACCTCCCAACTGCCGATACCGCCCAACTCAGTTACCGCGAGCAGACGATCATTGGCACGCCGCCGATCCTTTTCGAGTTCCACGCTGGCAGTAATGTCCTCGATCCAGCCAGCCATACGCAGAGGCTTGCCGTCCACATCCCATTCCGCCTGCCCCCGCGAGCGCACAACGATAGCGCTGCCATCCGGTCGCATCAGGCGGTATTCCTGCTGGTAAGGCACTTTGTCGAACAGGTGGGCATTCAGGGCGCTTTCCACCCGCTTCCTGTCATCAGGATGTACAAAACCCAGCAGGGTTTCAGCGCTGTTCTCGATATTGCCGCTGCCCAGTTTCGGCAAACCGCTGGGTCGTCCGGCAATGTCCAGGAGTCGCTCCGACAGAAAGGCGTTATTGTGTCGGATATCGAGTTCCCAGATGCCGGAAGAGCTACCCTGGACGGCAAGATCATAGCGACGCTGACTGTCATTGAGATCGGCGATCGCCTGCTCTCGCGCACGCTCCATGCGGTGAGCGCTGACCAGGTTTGAAATCGTCACCAAAAGTGGCTCGATTGACTGTTTGATTGTCTGGTCGAAACCTCCCGGCCGATTGGCAATACCAATCATGGCGACAAATTCGCCCCGGCTAAAGAGTGGGATTCCCATGTAGGCGTTAAGCGCAGGATGGCCTTCAGGGAGACCACCCGCCTCTTCATGTTCTGCGGGACTGTTGGATATCAGCGTCTTGCCGGTTCGTATCGTGTAACCAAACAAGGTCTCCAGGTTGCGAAATTCAAATCCGGTTTCAGAATAGGTTTCGTACATCTCTCGCGTTTCATCGTCCCACGAAATGTCAGTAATCGCGTGAGTCTTCAGAAACCGGCCTGTCTCGTCGGTCAGAATCTCGCCGATAAAACCGTATTCACCGCCAGTCAGTTCAAGCGCCGCATTGAGCAATTGTCCAAAAACGACTTTCGCATCGGCAATGTTGGCAATGTAGTGGGTCTGGACCTGGGCGATCGCGGCAAGCTGCCGGGTTGACGCATCTCGAGCCCGGCTTTGTGCGCGTTCAGCGATGCGTCCCTCGACTACCCGTGCCAGAGCCGTGAGGCGTTGCAAATCACTCTCGGACAAATCGATCGGCTGGTCATGGATGACACAGAGCGTGCCGATCTTGTGCCCGCCAGGCTCACGCAAGGGCACACCGGCATAGCCGCGAATATTGGGTTCACCCGTGACCAGCGGATTGTCCTTGAAGCGGTCATCTTCAAGCGCATTGGGGATATAGAATATTTCATCGCCCTCGATCGCGTGATGACAGAAAGCGACGTCGCGCGGCGTTTCTTCCGCAGGCAGATTGATATTGGATTTGAACCATTGCCTGTCGCGGTCGACAAGCGATACGGCGGACATGCGTGCCCCCGTCAGGCCAACGGCGAGATCCGTCAGCGTATCAAATGTCTCCTCCGGCTTCGTGTCCAGAAGTTCCAAAGCGTAAAGTGCAAAGAGACGGTCCTCTTCAGTGTCGGCGATTGGGTCAGACAAATTGGTCCCCAGGAACGGTCAGACGAAAGAAGCACAGTCGGTTGCGTCGGTTTACCAAAATTAAATGCAGCCGCAGGCGCGCGCAAAGGCATAAAAAAAGCCGACCCTGGGTGGGGCCGGCTTTTCCTGAATTATGGTCGGCGCTTATTCGCCCAGACGGAAGTCCAGTGAATAGGTGTGCCCCTCGGTGCGGCTGTCGGCAGCCTCGTAGCGCCAGGTCTCAATAGCGGCCAGGGCGGCGCGGTCGAACACGCCGGACGGTGTGGATTCAACCACAACAGCGTCGACGACAACGCCGTTCTCGTCGATTGCGTAGGAGACCGTCACGGAACCCTCGATACCGCGACGTTCAGCGCCACGCGGGTAATCCGGCGCCGAACGCTCAACAGCAGCGCGATCGGTAGTGGTTGTTGCAAGCGCGGGGGCACCTGCAAGAGAAACGGTCATGCCAGAAGCGATGATTAGGGAGAAGATTTTTGCTGTCATTTCGCTCACTCGAGAAGTTAAACTCAACTGAGCGCGGGTATACCGCCAAGATCCTTCCCGAAACTCTCCCGGGTCGCTAAAATTTTAGCGGATCTGGATATATGGTATGACTCACTGCACCGGTTGGTCTGAAACGCGAAGGATCACGCCATTGACCGCGTGCACATAGAGCATCGTTCCGGCGCCCGGATCGCTGGCATCGATCATCTCCGCCGCCCACTCGGTATCACCGAATTTGACCCGCCCGCGGGCCGCAGCAAACTCACTGACGACAACCACGCGCTGGCCGACCATGCGCTGGGAACGGTCATTGAGACCGGTGCTGGTACCCGCCTTGAGGCGAGGACGCACCCAGCGATCACCCGCCCAGATCAGCGCAATCGAGAAGAAAGCAAAGAAGGTCAGCTGCACCGCCCAGCTCGCACCGATGAATTCAAGCGCGATAAATCCCGTCAGGAAAGCGGCAGCGGCCGGCCAGAGGAGGTAGGTGGTTCCCGTCAGCAGCTCGGCAATCAGCAGCACACCGGCAATCGCCCACCAGGCCCACAGGTTCAGCTTTTCCAGGATTGAAACGACAGCGTCCATTGGTGACCTCCTCTACCCGTTACGACTATTCTTTATGGGTGGCTTCGCTGACGGCCTTGTGGGCCGCCTTGCCGAGCTCACCGACACCGGTGATCGTGCCGATAATGTTGGAAAACTCCGCAGGAATGATCACCGTCTTCTGTTGATCACTGACAGCAAGGTTCGAGAAAGCCTCGACGTATTTCTGTCCCAGGAAGTAATTGATGGCAGACACATCACCCTTGCTGATGGCGTCGGAGACCATTTCGGTCGCCTTGGCTTCGGCTTCCGCTTCACGCTCACGCGCTTCAGCGTCCAGGAATGCGGAGGCCTTGCGGCCCTCGGCTTCGCGGATCGCCGCTTCCTTTTCGCCTTCAGCCCTGAGAATCTGTGACTGTTTGGCGCCTTCCGCCTCGAGAATTTCCGCACGCTTGAGACGTTCGGCCTTCATCTGGCGAGCCATGGCTTCGGTAATATCCATGGGCGGGGAAAGATCGCGGATCTCGATCCGGGTGACTTTCACGCCCCACGGATTGGTCGCCGCATCAATGACGGACAGCAGGCGCGCATTGATCTCGTCGCGCTTGGACAGCGTTTCATCGAGATCCATGGAACCCACCACGGTCCGCACATTGGTCAACGCCAGATTGATGATGGCGAAGTCCAGATTATCAACTTCATAGGCCGCTCGCGGCGCGTCCATGACCTGGATGAAGACAACGGCATCCACAGACACCGTTGCGTTGTCCTTGGTGATCACATCCTGGTTGGGAACGTCGAGAACACGCTCACGCATGTTCATCTTGTAGCCAACACTATCCACGAACGGGACAATGAAATGGAGGCCGGGTTTGAGGGTCCGCGTGAAACGACCAAAACGTTCCACCGTGAATTCCTTGCCCTGGGGCACTGTCTTGACCACTGAAACAATGATCGCCAGCACCAGAAAGATTAGAACACCGAAACCGGTAATGAATTCCATGCGGACCCTCCCAAGAAGTCACTGTTTGTTTATGCGGATACGCCGTCCAGCTGTCCGAGAATATGGTCCGCCGACGAGACCTTGAATTCGCCCGGAGCCTCAACGTTCAGCTCGGACACAACGCCGTCCTTGACCAGCATGGAGAAGCGCTGTGCACGCACACCCATGCCAAAACCGCTGCCGTCGAATTCCAGGCCAACCGCCTTGGCAAATTCGGCATTGCCGTCGGCCAGCATCACCACGTCTTCGCCGGCCTTCTGGTCAGCGCCCCAGGCCCCCATGACGAAGACGTCATTGACGGACATGCAGGCGATGGTGTCGACGCCCTTGCCTTTGATGGCTGCAGCGTTCTCGACAAAACCGGGCAGGTGCTTGGCCGAACAGGTCGGCGTAAAGGCGCCTGGCACGGAGAACAGGGCAACAGTCTTGCCGGCAAAAACATCGGACGTGGACACCGGGGCTGGGCCGTCGGCCGTCATCGTCATGAAAGTGGCCTCGGGGAGGCGGTCACCGACCTTGATCGTCATGGTCTATTCTCCTGAAGGTTTATTTATGCGCGCTTTCGCACTTTAAGATAGCGGGAACCCGGCTAGACGCATCCCCTATTTGAGGCGATCATGCCGGTATGACTCGGAAAGATGATACGCTGACAGCCGACAGATACCTCGGAGGCAAGCTGTTGATCGCCTCCCCTTCGATCGGCGATCCGCGTTTCGATCGCACCGTCATTCTCATGTGCGATCATTCCGAGGATCATGCAATGGGAATCGTACTGAACAAGCCAGTTGAAGGCCTCAGGCTTCCGTCCCTGCTGGAGCAATTGGGCATTGAAGGCGAGGCGTCCGCGCCGGATCGGGCCGTGCTGGTCGGCGGTCCCGTCGAGCGGGATCGCGGCTTCGTCCTGCACAGCACTGATTTCGCGTCGGATGATTCGACCCTGCCGATCAGCGACACGATCGGCCTTACCGCGACCAAAGACGCCCTTGAAGCGATCGCCTCTCCAAAACCGCCACGCCGGAGCTTGCTCGCGCTCGGCTATTCCGGCTGGGGCGCCGGACAGCTGGAAGAGGAACTGGCCCACAATGCCTGGTTTGTGGCGGATCTGGATGAAGACCTGATTTTCGCTGAAAGCGCCGAAACCAAGTGGGAGCGTGCGCTGGACCTGTTGGGCGTTGACCTGGAGCGCCTGTCCAGCCTGAGCGGAAATGCCTAGCTGGCGGCTCTGAACCGGCCCTCAAGACCCGTGCCGATCAACGCGTACGCATCTTGCGGTGCCAGCGCGCCGGAGTAACGATAACCCTGCGCGAAATCACAACCGATCTCTGCAAGCAGGCTCGCTGTTTCAGCGGTCTCAACGCCCTCGGCGACGACTTTCATCTTGAAGTGCCTGGCCAGTTGCACCACCGACTGCACAACCGTGGTGGCGCTTTCATTGCCGATCATGGCGCGGACAAAATACTGATCCACCTTCACCACATCAAAAGGCAGCATCTCCAGCCGCGCAAGCGAGGAATAACCGGTGCCAAAATCGTCCAGCGCCAGGGCGATACCTGCTTCGGACAGCCGCGCCATGGCATCGGCCGCAGCCTCGGGATCGCGCATGATCTCGGTTTCGGAAATCTCGAGCTTGAACACGCCCGCGGGCAGGCCGGCGCGCTGAACATAGGCGATGATGCGGTCCTGGAAGCCAGGGTCGGTCAATTCGCTGACCGAGACATTGGCCGCCACGAACAGCTGCTGGGCTTGCGGTGACGTTCGACGCCAGGCCGACAGGTCATCCACCGCATTGGACCGAATGTTTGAACTCAACTTGCCCAGCTGGTCGATATCATCAGCCATGGCAAGGAAATCAGGCGGGGCCAGCACGCCGACACCGGGGCGGCGCCATCTTGCCAGCGCCTCGAAGCCGACCAGGCTCTGTGTCTTCAAACAGATAATCGGCTGATAGAAGGCAAGAACCTCGCCCGCCTCCACCGCGCGTGCCAGGGCATGCTCGTCCGCGATGCGGTTGGCCTTGTGCACGGTATCCCCCGCCGGGACCATCAGGCCAACGATCCGGGCGCCATCGCGGCACGCGCCAATCAGCCGGACATAACTCAACTGCTGGTCCAGGCCGGTCAGGCGCACGCGCACATCAATCCGGCCGGTCTCGAGATCCTGGCAAACCGCGTCCTGATCTGTTGGTCCCATTCGGGACAGGAAGGCGTCAAGCGTGAGCGTGTGCCCATTCAGGCCGAAACGCGCCGTATCGCCTGACATTGCGACAGCGCGGGCTTGCAAATCGATGCTGAAGGCCACCGCGCCGGCCGCTGCGGCGCCTGCCTCGAACGGGTCTGACGTCATGAGCGGTCGTCAGTGCTGAGCAGGGCGAAACGATCATGATCGCGCCAGTCGCCGGCGATATTGAGGAAGGACCGCGCCCGCCCCTCGAACTGGAAACCCACACCTTCGAGCAGTTTGCGCGAGGCGTGGTTTTCCGGACGACATGCCGCCTCGACCCGGTGAAGGCCCAGCGAGTCGAAAGCAAAACACAGAACCCGCTTCACAGCGGAGCGGGTATAGCCCTTGCGCACATAGGGGCTGCCAACCCAATAACCGATATCGGCGGCCTGCAAGACGCCACGCCGGACATTGTTCAGATTGCACGCGCCCAGCAACACGTCATCTTCGCGTCGGACGATGAAAAACGGATAACCCAAACCCGACTGCCGATCAGCCTGGTACCGCGCGATACGACGGCGAAATGCGCCCTTGGACAGCTCATCCACCGCCCAGGCCGGTTCCCACGGCTCGGTGTGTGTGCGCGAGGCGCCGCGCAGTTTCGCCCAGGCGTCATAGTCCTCGAGCACGGGTGCCCGCAGCTTTATGCCCTGACCGAACAGGATGTCTTCTTCCGGATCATCGCGCCAAAGTGCCACGCATCTCTCCCAATACGGCGGGCTGTTACCCGCTCTTATAACATGTTCCGCCGGAGCGGGTTTATTGGCGACGCTTGAACAGCATCGCGGCATAGACTGCGATCAGCGCCAGGGCCAGTCCGAACCAGGTCAGCGCGTATCCAAAATGTTTGGACGGCGGGGTCTGGCTCAGGCTCGCCGGCATACCGCTGTCTTCACGAATCCAGACCGGCAACAACAGGTCCGGATCGATATCCAGGGCACGCGCCATTTCGATCCGGTCAAAGCTATACCACTGATTGGTATCTGCTTCGTTGCCAGGTGTGAACATTGCTGCAGTCACTGCAGGCTCTACGCGCCAGGCCTGCGGCCGCGAGACCCGTTCACCCTGTAGATTCTCAAATCCGCTCTCGATCAGGACAAAACGGGCATCGCCGCTGTCACAATCCTCGACCCGCATACTGCCGAAACGGACCCAGCCCGGCTGGCCGCGCAGGGAATAGACGCGCAACTCCTGGCCGGACAGAGGCGCCGGCCCCGAAACGCGAGGGCTGAACTGGGCCTCGCCGAGTGCGCACAGGGCGTCCTGGAAGCTGCTGGCCTCACCGCGCGCCTGGTATTGCTCGATCAGCTCGCTCTTCCACGCCATGCGCTGCATTTGCCAACTGCCCAAGCTGACAAGCAGGGAAAGTGCCACCAGCATACAAACGGTCAGGATGACGGGAAAACGTCGCAAGGCAGATCTCCGGCGTCAGTCGTCCAGGCGCGCCTCTTTGGCGTCGTGCTTGAACTGGAGGGCGAACAGGACGCCCTTGAGCGGGCGAATACAGGCAATCGTCGCGATCGGTATCAGCGGCACCTGAATGAGAGCGTGCACCCACAAGGGCGGGTGATTGAAGGTGACCGCCACCAGGAGGAAGGCCACCATCGCAATGAAGCCGACGATGAACAGCGCAAAAACCGATGCCCCGTCGCCGACATCGGCGTCCTCAAAAGAAACGCCGCAGGCTTCACACCGCGGCGCTAATTCGAGCAGTCCCTGGAACATGGGTCCCTCTCCGCATTTTGGACACAGGCCATGAAAGCCGGTCGAAAACGGAGAGGGGTTATCCATAAGGTCTCGCCTTACTGGTAGACGACGTAGACGAAGGCGAACAGGAAGAGCCAGACCACGTCAACGAAGTGCCAGTACCAGGCCGCCGCCTCCAGGCCGAAATGTTTCTCCGGCGTGAAGTGGCCCGCCATCAGGCGCATCAGACATACAGCAAGGAAGATGGTTCCGATGATCACGTGAGCACCATGGAAACCGGTGGCCATGTAGAAGGTGGAGCCATACAGATTGCCGCCATCCGCCATGGAGAAGGCAAAGTGTGCTTCCTGGTATTCATAGACCTGCAGGGCTGTGAAACACATGCCCAGGATCACGGTGAACAACAGGCCCAGCTTGGCGCCCTTGCGATCATCATGCTGCAGCGCGTGGTGCGCCCAGGTCACCGTCGTGCCGGACAACAGCAGGATCAGCGTGTTCATCAGCGGGATGTGCCACGGGTCAAAGGTCTCGACGCCAGCCGGCGGCCAGGAGGCCAGGCCCGGATCGAGGCGAACCTCGTGGAAGATCGCGTATTCGAAGAAAGCCCAGAACCAGGCCACAAAGAACATCACTTCAGAAGCGATGAACATGATCATGCCGTAGCGCAGGTGGATATCAACAACGGGCGTGTGGTCGCCCGCACGCGATTCCTTGATGATGTCGCTCCACCAGCCGATCATCGTGATCAGGATAATGCCCAGACCGATGAAAAAGCCTGCGGAGGCTCCCGGACCATAGAAGAAGGCCAGCGGGTGTTCAGCCCCAACCAGTCCTTTCATCCAGGCGACCGCGCCAACGGCCATCAAAAAGGCGCCCAACGAGCCGACAAACGGCCATGGGGATGGGTCCACAAGGTGGTAGTCGTGCTTAACAGCCTGCCCAGCCATCGCGAATCTCCTGCGATATCAAATCAGCCACTTGGCCCGGTGATACCCGGACGCGGCAAAAGGTTCAATGCTAAGGCGCGGCGTCACTGCTAGAGGACGCAGCACCATCGGTTTCAAAAAAGGTGTAAGAGAGGGTGAAAGCGCTGACATCGTCCATGCGGCGCTCCTCGTCGATCAGCGGATCGACAAAGAACAGCACCGGCATGTCCATGCTTTCGCCCGGCGCCAGCGTCTGTTCGGTAAAACAGAAACACTGGATCTTGGAAAAATACGGCGCGGCCTTGTAGGGCGCGACATTATACGAGGCGACACCGGTGACCGGCTGGTCCGACGTGTTGGTGGCGCGATAATACGCCAGGCCACTTTCACCGACCTGCACCGTCAGCGATCGTTGCAATGGCTCAAAGGTCCACGGCATGTCGCGCTCGGTATTGGCGTCGAAATAGATGGTGACTTCGCGATCCAGGATTTCGCCAGCCTCACCGACCGCGACTTGCGTCGTTCCACCATATCCGGTCACCCGGCAGAACAGGTCATACAGCGGCACCGCAGCAAAGGCGGCACCCACCATGGTCACGGCCCCAAAGGCCGCCATCAGGGCTACGCGGATGTTTTTGTCTTGCGGAAGGCGGATCATAGACTCAGCAGCAGATACACGAGGGAATTGAGGCCCATAAACAGGACTCCGGCCAACAATACAAGAGCGGCATAGCGGCGCAGCCTGCGTGCTGTTGCCGCATCATATGTCTGAACCGTTCCGCCCATCATTTTCCTGACCATGGCTTCAAGGAATACGATGAAGAATAGGGCGATAGCGATCAGCTGGAAGAGCGCGATGTGTTCGTTCATCGCCTGCACGACAAAGTAATCCAGGTCCAACTGACTGGCCGGCTGGGCCCGCAAGTCTCCGCCCTGCATGTAACGCCAGATCGAGGTTACATCCCTACCCATCCCGAAGAAGGCCAGCGTCAGCGGTCCGACGAGTGCAGCGCCCAGATGCAGGGTCGCCAGCACGCGATTGAAACGAACCCGCCACATCCGATCAAACCAGAAATACCAGCTGACCATGACTGCGGTGCCCAGCACGGCATGAGATTCGCTCCCGTATACGACCGAGAAGCCCTGCTCGCTCAGCAGTATAGCGGTCAGATTTTTTACAGCCTGAATCAGGCCCGGCAGGACAAGAATTGCGATGAAACAGATTTCCCACCAGGCAGCGAGACTGGGGCGCACCGCCTTCAAACGCGACAGAACGCGGAACTTAAGGACCGTCGGCCAGCAGACCGCGAACAACGCCAACAGATCGCAAAGAAGGTAGGCATGGCCGGAGAAGCCGATCCCGCTATAGAGAACAACATCTCCCAGCCAACGAATAAGTATGACGAGCAAAATCGCCGCTGCGCTCACTACCAGGCCTCGGCGTATGGTCGGCCCGGCCTCTGTCAGCCAGAAAGACGCAATACCCTGCAAAAACAGGATCAGAAGCGGCTCAAAAGCCCGGTGATCGACCAGTCGTCGCAATCCTGCGAAAAGCGGGGCGACGTCCACGCTGATTGAACCCGACTGAGCCAGCAGGGTCAGGCCA